>JALVWX010000037.1:0-482 GCA_027023165.1 Thermococcus sp.
GTCCTTCATACTCTTCAAAGAGGGTATCAAGCAGAATTTTGAGCTCCCCCGGGAAACCGCCGTTGTACTCGGGGGCAACGATGACGAGGGCATTGGCATCGATAATCTTTTTTCTGTATTCTTCAATCTCCGGCGGAACCTTCCAGCGGTGGGTGTGGCAGAGCGGGTAATCCCTAACGTCTATCAGCTCGCTCTCAAAGCCCATCCCCCTCGCTTTCTCTGTGAGATATCTCGCAACTCTCTCGCTTTCCCTTCCATCTCTTCCCGTTCCGAGGATTATCTTAACCTTCATAGCGACACCGAGAAGAGTAACCTTAACCGCTTAAAGGCCTTACTGGACAGAAATGAGTAAAAATGGGAATCAGGCAAAGGTAACGCTCCTGTCCTTGAGGGAGCGGTTGAGCAGGTCGGCGTGCTCCAGCGTAACCTGGTACTCCGCTATCTTCTCCAGCTTTATCTCGGTGCCATCAAGAAGTATCTTG
>JALVWX010000037.1:492-3941 GCA_027023165.1 Thermococcus sp.
CCGACGGTGTAGACGAAGAGGTCCTTCTTGCTCAGGTACTCCCTTATCTTCTCGTCCTCCAGAGCTTTGTCAAGTCCTCCAGCGGCGAATATCCTGACGTGGACGACGAACGCTCCGGGAACGTCCTTCTCGGCGAACCCCCTGAGGGTCTCGACGAATATCTCCTTGGTCTCCTCAATCGGCGTCTCACCACCGAACTGAAGAACTGTGACCTGGGGAGCGAAGGCCTTGACGCGCTCGGCTATGTCCTCCTCCTTGCCCTTCTCGGCCAGGAAGTGGTAGGTAACTCCCCCGCTGAGGGATATGAAGGTCGCCTCGGTGGCGGTTGCTATGCTGGAGCAGATTATGTTCCTGCTGGCAACAACAGCCACCTTATTGAGTCCGAGATCCGCTAAAGCCTTTCCAACGAGCCTTCCGGTCAGGGCCCTGAGGTAAATCTCCTCCTCAAAGGTTGTCTTCGCCATTTCATCCCACCTCCTTACCCACTTCTGTGGGTTTGTTCTCGATTATGACCAGTGATGTTGGAGAATATAACTTTTTCGGTTTCCCTAATGAACTTTTGATAGGCTAATCTAAAACTCCTCTGGCAAAACGACAAAAAATCCGTAGAGATTAAAGAGATTTTTGACGATTTGGTTACACAAAGGTGTGTTTTGGAAGAAAATGTCAAGCAAAGCTCCAAATGCATACATTATGACAGACACTTTTGGCGGTTCGATAGATAAACTTATAAGGTTCGAAAACAAAAAAGAGGTGAGGTGATACCATGCTGAGTGAAAGAATGCTCAAGGCCCTTAACGAACAGCTCAACAAGGAGCTCTTCTCCGCGTACTTCTACCTTGCGGTGGCCTCGTATTTTAAGGCCCAGAACCTTGATGGCTTCGCGAGCTGGATGGAGGCTCAGGCGGAGGAGGAGCTTGGACATGCGATGAAGTTTTACGACTACATCTTCGACCGGGGCGGAAAGGTCGAGCTTGAGAAACTTGAAAAGCCCAAGGGGGACTTCGAAAGCCCGCTGAAGGCCTTTGAGGCAGTCTACCTTCACGAGGTAGGGGTTACACAGTCGATATTCAAGCTGGTGAAGCTGGCCAGAGAGGAAAACGACTACGCCACCGAGCAGTTCCTCCAGTGGTTCGTTGAGGAGCAGGTGGAGGAGGAGGCAACGACGAAGGCCATAGTGGACAAACTGAGGCTCATCGGCGACCACCCCCATGGAATATTCATGCTGGACAGGGAGCTGGGAGCGAGAAAGGCCCAGCTGAGGGCGCTCATGAACCCCAAGGCCTGATTCTTCTTTTTCTTTAATCGAGTGGGCCATTTATCCCTTTGGAGGGCGCAACGTGCTGTACGATTTAGCGAGTTACATCTACGAGCCCATAAACGCTCTCCTCGAAAAGCCGGCGGGGATAAGAAAAGCTAGAAGGGAGTTAATTGAAAAGGCCCACGGGAAGGTTATTGAGCTCGGTGTCGGAACCGGGCTGAACCTTCCCCTTTACCGCGAAGACGTTGAAGTTATTGGGATTGACGTCAGCGAGGGCATGCTGAGAAAAGCGAGAAAGAAGAAAAGCCCGGCCAGAGTGAAGTTCCTCAAAGCTGACGCCCGCTCCCTGCCGTTTCCCGATGGGAGCTTCGACACCGCCGTTTCCACCTTCTTCCTCTGCGTCGTCCCGGAAAAGGAGAGGGTTTTGAGCGAGGTAAGGCGTGTTCTGAAGCCCGATGGAATTCTTCTCGCGATGGAGTGCTCCCCTCCAAGAAACCCAATCTTCAGGGGTTTTTTGAGGGGACTAAGCGCGCTGACGAGCAAAATAACCGGAACTGACTTCAGGGTTGATGTTGGAGAACTCCTCAGGAGAAACGGCTTTGATGTCATTGAGGAGAAGGGCCTCGTAAACGGCGCCGTCAGGATTTTAGTAGCTAAACCTTCCTCAGAACCATGACGAAGGCTATCCTCGGGAAGAACCACCGGATTGTGAGCACTTCAAAGCCCCGTTTCTCAAACTCCGGCGAAAGCTCCTCCGGGGAAGGAAAGGCCTCTATGGAACGCCACAGGTGGTTATAAGCTTCTCTGTTGCCCGTTAAAATCCCTCCAATGATGGGAACGACGCTCCTTGTGTAGGACCACGCCAGTTTTCCGAGAAAGCTCTCGTTTCTGGAAAACTCCAGGAGGAGAAGTATTCCGCCTTGTTTTAGAACGCGGTGGATTTCGCTAATAGCTTTCTCCCTTTCGGAGAAGTTCCTCAGGCCAAAGGCAACGCTCACCAGGTCAAAGCTCCCATCTGGGAAGGGAATCTCCTCGGCGTTTCCCACCTTAAGCTCTGCAAAAGGGACCTTTTTCTTCGCTATTTCGAGCATTCGCTCACTGCAGTCAAGGCCATAGAATCTGGCCGGGACGCCTCTCTTCTCAAGCCTTTTCATCATGCACCTTATCATGTCCCCTGTTCCGCAGGCAACGTCCAGAACCCGCGGTTTTTTGACGTCCATGTAGGCAAGGGCTATTTCACAGGCCTTTCTCCGCCACCTCTTGTCGAGACCGAGGGTTGTGAGCCTGTTAACTAAGTCATAGCGCCCGGCTATGCTGTTAAAAAGCTCCCTTACCAAGTTCCTCCCTCCGCAGGATTTTCTTAACCTTCGCGGGCCTTCCCCCGAGGACGTAAACCCTGTGTGCGACTCTAAAAAGCTCCTCAAGCTGGTGCGACACTATGATGACTGCTTTGCTCCCCTTGGAGAGTTCACCGACGACTGAGAGCAACGTGTCCTTTGACTCGGTGTCGAGGCCAGTGAAAGGCTCGTCCAGAATCAGGACGTCGAAATCGAGCAGTAAAGCCCTCGCTATCGACGCTTTCCTCCGCGTTCCACCGCTGACCTCCTTGGGGTATCTCTCAAGGAATCCCTCTATGCCGAGCCTTTTGGCAACGGCTACCGGTTTGCACTCTTCCCCTTTGAACCTCAAACCGAGGCAGATGTTGTCGCGGAGCCTCTTCCACGGGAGGAGGTAGTCCTCCTGATAAACGACCGAGATGTTGCCACTAACCGAGACCTCGCCGGAATCAGGCTTTTCAACGCCGGCTAAAATCTTCACGAGGGTGCTCTTTCCGGTTCCGTTCGGCCCGACTATGCCCACAACCTCGCCTTCCTCAACATCGAAGTCTATCCCACCGAGGATTTTCTCGCCGTTGAAGGATTTTTCCAGATTCATCACCAGTACCAGCGTCTCACCCATAGTTCAAGCCTCCTCAGAACGAGCTGGTCGACCGTTATCATGAGCACCACGAGGAGGAGCGCCCACGCGAAAACACCGGCCTTAATCCCGAGGTCGTAGGAGTAAACGAGCTGGTAGCCGATTCCCCCGGCGGAGCCAAAGGCTTCAGCCACGACGCTTATCCTTAGGACTATCCCTACCGCTATTCTGCTCGCCGAGACCATCTCCGGGAGCGTTCCCGGGACTATAA
>JALVWX010000038.1 GCA_027023165.1 Thermococcus sp.
CAACAGGATCGTCGAGAGGCTCGGACTGGAGAAGACCTACGACGAGTTTGACGTCGACATCTACGACAAGAAGGACCACCACGGTGTGGTTCTCGTCGGGACGAAGGTTGAGGAGGTTAAGAAAGTCCTTGAGGATGAGTTCATTGACGTCTTCTTCAGGAAGCTTCCCTACCAGCTCTACGGGGTATACAAGGGCATCGTCGTCCAGAGGGACGAGAAGTACGTTTACGTTGACATCGGGAGCGCTATAGGCACGATACCGGTAAGGGACCTCCCGCGCGCGAGGGAGGGGGATGAACTGCTCGTCCAGGTCAAGAAGCACAACCTCCTGCCCCAGCTCAGCGTCACGCTCACCGTTCCCGGAGATTATGCCGTCCTGATCCCGAAGCCGGTGGGCGCCCAGAGGCACGTGAAGATCTCGAGGAAGATACGGGAGCAGAGCGAGCGCGAGAGGCTCCGTATACTCGGCCTCAGCATAGACCTCGGCGAGTGGGGCATCCTCTGGAGAACCGCTGCGGCTTACAAGGACTGGAACACCCTGAGGGACGAGATAATAAGGCTCTCGAAGCTCTCGGACAGGCTCGCGAGGGCGGACTCCTACACCGCCCCGTCACTCGTAATCGAGGGGCGGAACATATACGAGGTCGAGTTCGGCGGTGGGGCGAAGAAGAAGCTCGACGAGATAAGGAACAGGGCCGTTCCGACGGTTGAAGGCCACCACCAGCTCAAGGCCTACGATCTGGAGTTCAGCTTTGCCGTTGAGATAGCCGAGGGCATACTGGCCAAGGTGCCCGGTCAGAGGGCCAAGGTCAACCAGGGCTTCTGGGAGGCCCTGATAGCGAACAAGGGGCCGAGAAAGGGCTGGCTCTTCAGGCTGGAGCACTACAAGCCGGACGGACAGCTCATAAAGATAGGCCCCGGCGAGATTCAGGAAGTCTCGACGGACCCGCTGAAGGTCACCTTCAAGCGCCACCTCAAACCTGGCAAGTTCTACGACGGCCTTGAGGTCCCGATAGAGTTCGGGGACTACGTCATCACGGAGATAGAGGCAGGAAAGTGGTGGTTCGTGCACAGGTATTATGACAAGAACGGCAACCTCAAGGGCGAGTACTACAACATCAACACGCCCGTCGAGATATACCCGGACAGGGCCAGGTACATAGACCTCGAAGTGGACATCGTGAAGTGGCCGGATGGCAAGAAGGAGATAATCGACAAGGAGAAGCTCACGGAGCACTACGAGGAGGGGACGATAAGCGAGAAGCTCTACAGGGCCGTCCTGAGGATAGTGCAGGAGGTCTACGAGAGGGTTTGATTGACCCTTTTCTAAACTTTTGCCCGTCTGGAATTTGAGTCTCCGGACGGGAATATTACCAATATCAGTAATATCCGTCATCGGTAATATTCTCCGTTTCCCCAGCTCCAAGCGCTTCCTCAATCCCCCTCTCCGTTATCCTGAAGAAGACCATCCCGCCCTCGGGCTTGAAGCGGTGCCTCTCAAGAACCGCGACCCTGAGTCCGGGAGTCGAGAGCCTGTCCAGCCTTAGTATGTCCTTCGTCCTGTAGTTCAGCGCGTGCTCGGCGACGGGCTTCATTCTGCCGGCTCTGCTGTCGAAGTGCACCTGGTTGATGATCACCACGGGGACGTCGTTCCTCCGGGCAATCCACAGAAGAACCTGGAGCTGCTTGCCAAGCTCGGCGCTGAGGCCCTTCCTGTTCTCCTCGACGCGGTAGTGTGCGGTGAGGGAATCGACGACGACCAGAGAGAAGGTTTTATCTACGACCTTCTTGAGCGAGCCTATAACACGCCTCTGCTCCTTGAAGTCTCCAGGGGTGAAGAGGATGAAGCGCTGGAGGGCCTCTTCCGTGTCGAATCCCCTCGCCTCCGCCATCTGGGATAGCCTCTCCGGGGAGAAGCCACCCTCGGTGTCAACATAGGCCACTTTTCTCCCGCTCAGGAGGCCGATTTGAACGGCAAGGGTCGTCTTCCCGGTCGCGAAGCTCCCGTAAATCTGGGTCAGCACGCCCTCAGCAACTCCCCCGCCGAGAAGCTCGTCGAGTGATTTTACCCCCGTTGAGAGCATCCCCTTCACCGCTAGAGGGTCAGCTCCTCGTAGATTTCCATGGGCCTGACGAGGGTCCAGATGCGCCTCTTCTGAAGCTCATCGCGGAGCTTGTCCGGACTGCCGGTTCCGTAGACCCCGTAGTGCATTGGGATGACCATGCGGGGTCGTATATCCTCGACTATCTGCGCCGCCTCGCGCTCGTTCGCCGTCGAGCGGCCGCTTATAGGTACGAGGAGGATGTCGACCTTTCCGCGGAGCTTCTGGAGGTGCGGCGTTGAGTAGGTATCGCCAGCGTGGAAGAGCCTCTTGTCGCCCTCTATGAGGTAGCCAACAGGGTACTGACTCGAGGGGTGCTCCATGTAGAAGGCGGTGACCTTAACCCCGTTCTCAAGCTCTATCCTCTGCCCCTCGCGTATCTCCCTGACCTTCGTGACGCCATCGCTTATGGCCATCATGTAGACCGTTGGAGGGGCTATCACAGTCGCGTCCCTCAGTCTCGACAGGAGCTCAACCTTGCCGTAGTGGTCTGTATGCTCGTGGGTTATCAGTATGTAGTCCACCTCGCCTATCCTGTCGTCGTCGACCTCAGGATACGGGTCGATGAGCAGTCTCACACCGTTGGTCTCGACCCAAAAGCACGCGTGTCCATACCAGATAATCCTCATCTTCCTCATCACCTTCAGCCCCTTCGGTGAGGTGAACTTAAAGTTTTCCGACAGGTTTTATAAGACCGATTCGAATTCCGACTGGTGGTGGGATGGAGCGCGCCGATTACAGAAGGTTTCTCATTCCTCCTGTTTCTCTTCCAGTGCTCTTGTTGATCATACTCTTCCTGCTGATTGTTTTCACACTTTTTTCGGGTGCTGTCCTGGTGGCTTTCGCCAAACTGGGGATACCACCGGGAGTTGCCTACACCCTGTTCCTCCTTGCACTCGTCGGGAGCTTCATCAACATCCCCATAGCGGAGGAAAGGACCTACGAGCCAGTGCTCACAGTCAGGGAGGTTAGGTTCCTGGGGATCTCCTATCCGGTGCCATCGTTTGGCTGGGCTGAAAGGAGGGTTGTCATAGCAGTCAACGTAGGCGGGGCGCTCGTTCCGGCCGGCATCGTCATCTATGAGGTTTTGCGGATGCTCTATCTTGGCCAGTTTGCGCTTCTCTTCAACACCCTCCTCGCGGTGTTCATAGCGGCGCTCTTCAGTAATGCCGTGGCCAGACCCGTTCCAGGACTGGGGGTAGCGATGCCGATGTTCTTTCCGCCCCTGCTGGCCGTTCTTCTCGGCTGGCTCCTCGGCGGGAGCAACCCCAACGCGGTCGCCTACATAAGCGGGACTCTGGGAGTCCTCATCGGTGCTGATCTTATGAACTGGAACAAGATCAAGAACCTCGGGGCGCCGATGGTGAGCATAGGAGGAGCAGGAACCTTCGACGGCATCTTCCTCGCCGGAATAATTGCCGTTCTTCTGGTATGACGTTGGGTTTATAAGCTGGAAAATGAACATCTCAGTGTCTAAGGGGTGATGCTCATGTTCGTTGTGGGAAGCGGTGCTAGGCATCTTGAGGACGAGCTGAGGAATCTCGGGGGAGAGGTCATCGATGCGGAGATAAGGAGGTTCCCCGACGGAGAGAAGTACGTCCGCGTTCTCGGCTCGGCGGATGAAGTAACCGTCGTGCAGTCCACGTTCAGGCCACAGGACGAGCACCTTGGGGAGTTAGTCCTTCTCGGGGATGCCCTCCGGGAGAGTGGAGTTGAGACGCTGAGGGCTGTGGTTCCCTACCTGGCATACTCCCGTCAGGACAGGGTTACGAAGGACGGGGAGCCTGTGAGCGTCAGGGCCGTTATGAGGGCTTGGGGCG
>JALVWX010000039.1 GCA_027023165.1 Thermococcus sp.
CTCGGCTTCCTCTGCCGCTTTCCTGACGTTTTCGGGAAGGAGTTCCTTTCTCCCAAGGACGTTCACCCTGATGCCGTATCTGTGAATCCTTTCGTCCTTAACGAGCTCCTTGAACTTCTCCTCAAATAGGTTCATGAGGGCGTTTACCTCTTCCGGTGTTCTCTTGAAGTTCTCGGTGGAGAATGCATAAACAGTGAGCGTCCTTATTCCAAGCTCGCGACACCATTCGAGGATTTCTTCAAGCTTTTTGGAACCGAAGAAGTGGCCATACCATGGGGGCTTTTCGAGTTTCCTTGCCCATCTCCTGTTGCCGTCCATTATTATGGCAACGTGCTTGGGAATGTTCCCTGATTTAACCTTTTCAAAGAGGTACTTCTCGTACAGATCGTAGGCGGGCTTGAAAATAATGTGGGGGACGTGGGAGAGAAGCCTGTAAATCATGGCCCTCACTCAATCCGCTTCCTTGATTTGAGGTGCTTCTCGGCGAGCTCCATGTAGATTTCCGCGTTCTTCTTGGTCCACTCGATTTCCTCCTCGCTTAGCTGTCTAACAACCTTGCCCGGAACACCGAGAACGAGGCTGTAGTCGGGAATCTCCTTGCCCGGCGGGACGAGGGCTCCAGCGCCTATGACCACGTGCTTGCCAATCTTCGCACCGTCGAGGATTACCGCTCCCATGCCTATGATGACGTAGTCGCTTATCTCCGCGCCGTGAACAACCGCGTTGTGGCCTATGGTGACATACTTGCCTATTATGGTCGGCTGGTTGTGGGAGGTGTGTATGCTCACGTTGTCCTGAACGTTGGAGCAACAGCCGACGTAAATCTGTTCAATGTCGCCCCTTAGAACCGCGGAGGGCCAGACGCTGGTTTTCTCTTCGAGAACGACGTCGCCGATTACGGATGCACTCTCATCGACAAAAGCAGTCGGATGAATTTTAGGTTTCTTTCCGTTGAACTCATAAACGGCCATTTCCACCACCGGGTTATAGTCTCGGGGAGAACTTATAAAGATAACCGGGAAAATTTAGCGGGGAAAGGGCTATGAGATACAGGCGAGGTGCCAGTGCCGAAAGAGAGCTCATAAAGATGCTTGAGAAGGCCGGTTTTGCCGTCGTTCGTTCCGCCGGCAGTCACCGGGTTGACCTCGTTGCCGGCAACGGAAGGGATTACCTCTGCATAGAGGTCAAGAGCACCCGCTCGGAGAGGCTTTATCTCCCCAAAGAGGACGTTGAAAGGCTCGTTTCCTTTGCAGAACGCTTTGGAGGGAGGCCAATCCTCGCCGTCAAGTTCGTAAACATTGGCTGGAGGTTCTATTTGCCCAATAACCTAAAGTCGAGCGGGAAAAGTTACCGGCTCGATTTGAATGACGAGTTCCAAACGCTGGATTCCCTCCTCGGAAAGCAGAGAACCCTCGGAGAGGTGATTTTTGATGAGGGCTAAAATTTTTGCCATCATATTAATCGTTGCCCTTCTCACTGCCCCACAGGTTTCGCCCCAGGAAGCCCCCCTTCTGAGCGTTACGGTTCTCAACAAGGAGATTCCAGCCCTGCCCGGGAGCACTGTTGTTGTTCCCTTTTCGGTGACAAACCTCGGCAACGAGACGATAAGCAACGTTACAGTCTACGTTACCGGCCCCGCGCAGGGTTTCCAATACAGTGTCAAGGTAATACGGACTCCAATTGAACCGGGGGAGAGTTTGAATGATACAATCACGCTAAGGGTTCTCAACGTCCCCCCGGGGAAGTACAACCTCACGCTTGTTGCGAAGGCGGGAAACGTTTATTCAAGCGATAGGTTTGTCGTATCCGTTGGCGTTCTCTCGGACTACTCGCTATCCATTGAGGTCGGAAAAAGGTATATCTACGGACACGATGTTGCCATCACCTTTAAGGTTGTTTCAAAGTCCAACGGGATTCTCCTCGGTTCCATAGGTTACAGGGTCATGAGGGGAGGTGTCATACTCAAAAGCTACGAGAACTCCACCTACCTCAACCCCGGGGAAGTCTGGGAGAAGACCATCGTCCTCAAGCGCCCGGATATCGGCAACTACACGGTTGAGCTCTGGGCAAACCTCGGTGGCAAATCCAAGAGAGTTACAAAGACCTTCGAAGTCTATCAGAGGAAGCTCTCCTATGACGTCTACTTCAGGGACGGTGCCATCTACGTCAGGGTTTTCAACTCGACGGGCGGGGTTCCCGGTATAGAGGTCTCAATTAATAACGCCACATTTGAAACGGACCCAAGTGGCCAGGTCTCCTACCTAGTTACGAAACCGGGAGTTTACAGGGTAACACTGAACCTTGACGGAAAAATCGTGACGACCTTTGTTGACGTCAAGAAACTGATTCTAACCCCAACGGTCTCCAACGGGACGGTTGTAGTCCGGGTCATCGATTCCTCCGGGCTTCCGGCCCCAAACGTCACGGTTGTTGCGTCCGGTCCGCTGGGCATGGATTACGAGGTAACCAACTCCTCGGGAGTTGCTGTGATAAGTTTGAAAAGAACAGGATACGGGAGCATCGTCATCAAAGCTGAAAGCGACCGCTACCTTCCCGGGGAGGTCGTTGTGAGTGTTCCAAAGCCATCTCCGACCACGACATCGAGTCCAAGCCCAACGCAGACCCCATCCAACGCTACCATCCCGCTACCCCCCAGTACATCGGAGACTACACCAAAAAGTTCAAGCCACCTCGGGCTGATTTTAATCCTATCGGGCATTGTCCTTGCGGGAACATCTTATCTGGCCTTCGCCCATCCCATAATTCAGGAGGAAACGCTCGACCGCTACTACTTCCTCAAGGTCAAAGCCCCAAGACTCCGCCCCCTTGAGAACTACCGCATTGAGAGGCCGGTGAAGGCCGTTGAAGTCAGAGCCACGAAGGGCAGTGCCAAGGTTGAGAACGGGAAACTAATCTGGGAGCTCGACCTTGAGCCTGGTGAGGAAGCTTACCTTCAGGCACTCCTCGGGTGACTGCTCTTTAACTTTTCTTTAGCAAACCTTATTAAGCCGGCCGAACACATTAAGACGAAAATCTAAAGGAGGCGAGGGCCATGGTAGACCTCGAACTGCTCAAGAAAATCGTTGAGGCTCCGGGCGTTTCTGGATTTGAATTCCTTGGGATTAGGGACGTCGTGATTGAGGAACTGAAGGATCATGTTGATGAAATTAAGGTCGACAAGCTCGGAAACGTTATAGCCCACAAGAAGGGTTCTGGACCGAAGGTCATGATTGCAGCTCATATGGACAAGATAGGCGTTATGGTGAACCACATAGACAAGGAGGGCTACCTCCACATAGTCCCGGTTGGAGGCGTTGACCCGAGAACGCTGGTTGCCCAGAGGATTCGCTTCTTCACCGAGAAGGGCGAGCGCTTTGGAGTTGTCGGCCACATTCCGCCCCACCTTCAGAAGCCCGAGGATAGAAAGAAGGCAGCGGACTGGGACACCATCGTCGTTGATGTGGGCGTTGACAGCAAGGAAGAGGCCGAGGAGCTGGGCTTCCGCGTGGGCACTGTTGGAGAGTTCGCCCCTGCCTTCGTCCAGCTCAGCGAGAACAGAATAGCCACCCCCTACCTCGACGACAGGGTTTGCCTCTACGCCATGCTTGAGGCCGCGAAGAGGCTCGAGAACCACGAGGCAGATATCTACTTCGTTGCCAGCGTCCAGGAGGAGGTGGGCCTTAGGGGAGCGCGCGTCGCTTCCTACGCGATAGACCCCGAGATAGGCATAGCCATGGACGTCACCTTTGCCAAGCAGGTGGGCGACAAGGGCAAAATCGTTCCCAAGCTCGGCGGCGGGCCGGTCATGGACGTAGGCCCGAACATCAACCCGAAGATCAGGGCATTCGCCGATGAAGTTGCCAAGAAGTACGGCATAGATCTCCAGGTAGAGGCCAGCCCGAGGCCGACCGGGACGGATGCGAACATAATGCAGATCAACAGGGAGGGCGTTGCCACCGCCGTGCTGAGCATACCGATACGCTACATGCACAGCCAGGTCGAGACGGCCGATTTAAGGGACATCGGGAAGACCATCGAGTTCGCGAGGCACTTCCTTGAGGAGCTTAGGCCGATGGACCTGACCCCGTGAGCTTCCCCTTTTTCCACATTTCCGTTTTGTCCCCATTAATTTAGAAATTCTTCAAGGGTTTTTCGAGGAAAAGTTTATTTTGTCTCGGTCATTACTATTCTTGAGTTTAACACCGCGGTGCATTAAGACGAGGGATCGGCCATGATAGAGGTGGAACTCAAGGGATACGCCGATGAGAGGATATTCGAGAGGGTCAGGGAGAGGTTTGAGCTTATCAGGAGGGAGTACCAGGAGGACAAGTACTTTGCCCACCCGTGCAGGGACTTCTCCGAGACGGATGAGGCCCTGAGAATAAGGAGAAGGAAGTTCAACGGTCACTTTGAGGCTTTTCTGACGTACAAAGGCCCCAAAATTGACCCCGGCTCAAAGACCCGGCAGGAGATAGAGGTTCAGATAGAGAATCCCGAGGATCACGAACGCATACTAATCTCCCTCGGCTTCAGGCCGGTTTTCACCGTCTCGAAGATCCGCGAGAAGTACTACTACGACAGAGGGGTTGTCATAGCGCTCGACGAGGTTGAGGGACTCGGGAAGTTCATCGAGATAGAAAAGCTGGTTGAGGATGGGTCCGAGGTTGAGTCCACCGTTGAGGAGCTTAGAAACGTCCTGAAGTCGCTCGGCGTGGAGCGGTTCGAGAGGCGCTCCTACCTGGAGCTTCTGCTCGGAGGGAAGGACTGAGATGGGCAAACTGGACGAGTTCTTCAAAATCAAGAAGGAGGAGACGGGAAAGTCGGACCTTGAGATACTGGACGAGATAGAGGGTGCCCTGCGAGAGGGCAACATTGAGTACGCCGTACTTCAGCTCCGCGACATTAAGAAGGAGCACAACCTCTTCCTCGCCCTCAGGATGATAATACGCGAGCTTACAGCCCGCCTTGAGGATCCAGAAAAGCCCCCGCTTCCGGTCCCGGACGTCAGGGCTAAGATGAAGGAGATAACGGTTGTCGTGAACACCCTCTTAAATCCAGCATACCGCTCCATTCTGCTCGCCGATCTGGCGGTTCTCTTCTACCTCCTCGGCGACGACATGAGCGGGGACATGACTCTGAAGGTTGCCGTTGACCTTGCCATCAACAACTTCAGTGTGCTAAAGGAGATACTGCGCAACCTCCTGAACCGCGGTCTGCTTGAGAAGGCAGGCTACGCCCTAAAGCTCGTTAAGGATCCTGAAAAGCTCGACATGGTCCTCGGCCAGCTCGCCGGAATGTTCTACCGCGAGGGCGACGTGAGCAGGGCCATGCGCGTTCTTGAGTACATAAAGAACCCCTTCCACAAGGTCATGGCCCTCTACGATATAGCCTCCGTTGAGGCCGAGAAGGACAGTGAGGAAGCTAAGAAAATCCTTGAAGTGGCCTTTCGCATGGCCGAGAAGATTGAGGACCCCAACGCCCGCTTTGAGGTCAACATGAAGCTCTACGACCTGAAGCACTCGCTCGAGGGCGACTCCCTCAGCCTGACCGACCTCCTCTCAAAGGGGGAAGGTCATCCGGGGTGAGGGCCAGCTTTTCAACCAGGCCTCGCTTTCTGAGTTCATGTGAGACCTCTACTGCCGGAGGAATCTTAACCCCGATTCTTCGCAGGGTTTCAACATCCTCAGCCACTTCCTCCGGCTTTCCCTCAATGGCAACCGTTCCATCGGCCACGACCAGTATCCTGTCCGCGTTCTGGAAGAGATAGCTTGTGTTATGCTCCACGAGTACAACGGTTATCCCGTACTCTCTGTTGAGGAGCGATATGAGGCCTAAAACTTCCCCCCTCCCCCGCGGGTCGAGCTGACTCGTCGGCTCGTCCAGAACGAGTATCGACGGCCTCATCGCGAGAACTGCCGCTATTGCTAGCCTCTGCTGCTGGCCGCCGCTGAGGTTCGGCGGGAATTCTCGCTCAAGCCCCCTCAGGCCGGTTACCTCAAGCGCCCAGCGGACGCGCCTCAACACCTCGTTCCTCTCGAGGCCGAGGCTCTCGGGTCCAAAGGCAACCTCTTCCTCAACCGTCATGTTGAAGAGCTGGCTCTCCGGGTTCTGGAGGACGAGACCGACGATGGTTGAGAGTTTTGAGACCGGCGTTTCAAGGGTGCTGAACTCCTCCCCCGTTGAGGGGTCCCTTACCAGGACGGTTCCGCTGAATTCGCCCTTTATTGAGTTGGGAATTATGCCGTTCAGGGTGAGGCAGAGGGTCGATTTCCCGCCGCCGCTGGGACCGATTACGCCTACCATCTCTCCCCTCTTCACCGGGAAGCTGACTCCTTGAAGGGAGGGCTTTTTCGCCCGGCGGTATTTGAAGCTCAGATTCTCCACCTCGATTACGTTCATCTCCTCCTCACCGCCCTGGGGATGAGGAAGAAGGTGCTTATTATGAAGACCAGCGTTGAGAATATCTCAAGCCTTCCAATCCACATGAGGAGTATCAGGAGCACCTTGAGGTCGGGCGCCATGTGGGCGGAGGTTATGCCGACGCTCAGCCCCACGTTTCCCTGCGCTGACGCAACCTCGAAGAACGAATCCGTCAGTCCCCTGCCAGTGCGGAGCATCATGTAGACCGTTCCAAAGAGCAGGAACGCCAGGTACGTCATCGTGAAGCTCATAACCTCCTGAACGTCCTCCTTGCTGAAGAGGTAGTCCCCTACCTTGCGCTTTATTACGGCGCCTCTCGGCAGTATCGCCTGCTGTATCGTCCATTTGAGGCTCTCGTACATGAGCGTGACGCGGATGAGCTTTATACCGCCCGCGGTGCTTCCTGCGCCGCCGCCTATGACCATGAGTATCCCCAGGATGAACTTTCCAAGCTCGGGGTATTTGCTCAGATCCGCTATGCCAAAACCGGTACAGCTTATTGCCGATACCGAGTGAAAAATCGCCTGCCTTAGAGCATCGCTGAGTCCATCACCTACTTGGTAGAGGCTGTAGGCAACGAGCGAAATCGCGGGGACTAGGAAGAAGAACATGTACCTGACCTGTATGTCGTCGAAGAAGGGCTTTAAATGCTTGCTCGTAAAAACCCTGTAGTGGACGGTGAAGTTGACCGCACCCATTATCATGAGGAATATCGTCACCGCCTCTATCGCGGTGCTGTTGTAGTAGCCGATGCTCGCGTCGTGGTTGCTCATACCACCTGTTCCAAGACCTGTCATGGCGTTGACGATGGAATCGAAGAGGGGCATGCCGTTGATGTAGTACAGGTAGATGCCGACGAGCGTCAGGACGAAGTAAATCTCGAATATCACCTTTGAGGTGTTCACAAGGTTGGGCAGGATCCTCTCGCTTCTCGCCTCCGCCCTGTATAGCCTCGCCGCGGCAACACCCGGCCTGATGAGGACGGTGAGGGCAACGAGGACTATTCCGATTCCGCCGAGCCACTGCATCCAGGCGCGCCAGAAGAGGAGCATGTGGGGATAGCTCGACAGGTGGGTCATGACCGTTAGACCGGTTCCGGTCCAGGCGCTCATGCTCTCAAAGTAGGAGTCGAGGAAGCTCATGTGGGCGATGTAGATGAAGGGGACCACGCTTACAAAGGACGCCATCAGCCAGATAAACGCCGCTGAAATCATGGCCTGCCTCAGATTAACGTCCTCAATCTTTTCCTGGTGCCTTCCCAGCCAGGCCCCGAGGAGTATGCTCAGCGCCCCGGGAACCGCAAAGTACGGCACGTAGCTTATTTCCTTCGGGTAGAACCACGCCAGGATGACCGGCACGAAGTAGGCGAGTCCAACTCCCTGGAGGATTGGGCCTATTAGGTTCTTGACGACGAACAGGTCATCGGAGACGTTTATGTGCCTTCCAAGCTCGAACATGAACCCACCGTAGGCTTAGTGTCCCGCGGAAATAAAAGGTTTTCCCGTGGAAAGGTTTAAGGGTTCCCGAAACCCTCCAGGATTGGTGGTATGAGTGGATGAGAGGGAAGCCCTGATCAAGGCAGGGGAGATAGCCAGGAAGATAAAAAAGGAAGTGGTTGACCTGATAAAGCCCGGTGCAAAGCTCTACGACATAGCGGAGTTCGTTGAGAGGAGGACCACTGAGCTGGGAGGCAAGCCCGCTTTTCCGTGCAACCTTTCGATAAACGAGCAGGCGGCCCACTACACTCCGTATAAGGGCGATGAGAGCGTTCTGCACGAGGGTGACTACCTCAAGCTCGACCTCGGCGTTCACGTTGAGGGCTACATAGCAGACACGGCCTTAACCTTCCGCGTGGGGATGGAGGAAGACGAGCTGATGGAGGCGGCTAAGGAGGCCCTTGAGAACGCGATAGCGACCGTTAGGGCCGGAGTTAAAATCCGCGAGATAGGTAAGGCCATCGAAGAAACCATCCGCGGGAAGGGCTTCAACCCCATCGTCAACCTCAGCGGGCACAAGATAGAGCGCTACAAGCTCCATGCAGGGATAAGCATACCCAACGTCTACCGCCCCAACGACACCTACGAGCTGAAAGAGGGCGATGTTATAGCGATAGAGCCTTTCGCAACCACTGGGGCCGGGCAGGTTATTGAAGTGCCCCCGGCGCTCATCTTCATGTACGTTCGCGACAGGCCGGTCAGGATGGCCCAGGCAAGGAGGCTGTTAATGCACATCAAGAGGGAGTACAAAACGCTTCCCTTTGCCTACCGCTGGCTTCAGGGCTTCATGAACGAGGGGCAGCTTAAGATTGCCCTGGCTCAGCTTGACAGGGTCGGGGCGATATACAGCTACCCCATCCTGAGGGAAGTCCGTGGTGGAATGGTGGCCCAGTTTGAGCACACCGTCATAGTCGAGAAGGACGGAGCTTTTATTACCACTTGAGCTTTTTTCATGCCGGCCTCTAAAACTCCTTTTTTTGGAACGTGAGGCCGGGTTTGGGCATTTGAGAACAGGGATTTGAGGGTGGAAACCCAGAAGGCTCGGCAGATGGCGCCGGGGCAGGGATTTGAACCCTGGTGGGCAAAGCCCACTGGATCTCGAGTCCAGCGCCTTCCCAGGCTAGGCTACCCCGGCGCGGTTTTGAGTTTCAGGTTGGGTTTTATAAATCTTGCGAATTGGCATAGAATTCATTAACCTGCATTTACTAAACCCCTCCGGTTGAAAAGGTTTAAATTATCGGGTGCCCTAGTAGGTTATGAAGGAGGTGACAGCATGGTCGGTATTCTTGTGCAGGAGGTTATGACCGACAGGTTCCAGAAAATCGACATCGACGCCCCCCTTTCTGAGGCGATCGGAATTTTTGAGAAGGAAGACCCCGACCTGATTCTGGTCTTCGATGGAAAGCTGTACAAAGGGGTTCTGACCCAGGACCTCATAATTAGATCCCACCTCAAGTGGGACCCGACCAAGGCGAAAGTTAGGGACGTTTACAAGCCCGCTCCGGTCGTTAAGCCGACCGAGGATCTCAGCAAGGCCGCCAAGCTCATGATGGAGGTTGACCTTCGCTCAATCCCCGTTGGGGAGAGCAAGGCTGAAATCATCGGAGTCATAAGCGATATGGAACTCCTCAAGAAGGTCGCGGAGGGTGACTTCGGTAAGAAAAAGGTCGAGGAGTTCATGACGAAGGACGTCATAACCCTCAGGCCCGAAGACACCGTTGCCAAGGCCTTCGCGACCATGCGCGACAACGCGATATCCAGGATCCCGATAGTTGACGAGACCGGAAAACTTGAGGGCCTCGTCACACTCCACGATCTCATCATAAGGTTCATAAAGCCGCGATTTAGGGCGCAGGCCGGTGAGGTCGCTGGAGAGAAGATACCGCCCTTCAGCATGCCCCTCCGTGATGTAATGATAAGGGGTGTGATAACCGCATCCCCCGACACGAAGGTTAGGGAAGCCGTTGCCACAATGATCAAGAACGACATTGACGGCCTCATCATAGTGAACGAGGACAACAAGGTGGTCGGTGTTCTCACCGTAAAGGACCTGCTCCTGCCGATATCAAGAATGGTCGAGAAGGAGGCGCGCTTCTACCTCCAGCTCGGTGGTGATGCCGAGATACTCAGCGACTTCACCCGCGAGAGGATAATCGAGGACGTGAAGCGCTTCGTCGACGGCTACGAGGACCTGCTCGGCCAGGAGGGCATAATCTACCTTTACATCAGGCGCTTCAACGAGAAGTTCAGGGGAGTTCACCTCTACCAGGCGAGGATGCGCGTTGTGACTGATAAGGGGACCTTCGTGGCCACCGGGGAAACCTGGGGCGCCATTCAGGCGGTCCACGACGCTATACGGGCCATCGAGAGGCAGCTCCTCCAGAAGGCGGAGCTTGAGAAGGACACCCACTACTACAAGAGGTTTATGGAGAGGATGGGCTTCATCTGAAGCCCCCCTCGAACTCCCTTTCGAGTATCTTTCTCTGCTTTTCGTCCAGGGCCTGCGGATTAACGAGGAGTACAACACTTCCCCCGGCGCTCGTTACCCTGTCCTTGACGTTCAGGAGGAACTTCATGGCGTTCTCAAAGCCGTTCTCGAGCATCAGGTATTCGAAGGCATCGATGTAGACCACGTGATATCCCTGGCTCACGGCCTTTGCTATCAGGTCCGTGAGGATGTCTATCCTGGTGGGGCTTGTTGCGTAAACCGTCGGGGACTCGCTGAGTTTTCCTTCCTTGGCGCGGGTTATCCAGAACACCAGGGTCTCCGGGTGAACTTTCTTGGAGAGTTCCCTCACGTCCTCCCTCGTCACTATGACGGCTCCAGGTTTGGTGAAGAACTCCCCGAATTTCGAAAGCGCTTCCTCCCTGGAGCGGAACATGAACGCTCCGGGCTTTATCTCAAGCTCGGTGCTAGAGGTGACAGGACTCAGAGGATAGAACACGAATTTTATGGCTCCAACAGCGGCGGAGAACCTGAAGAGCGCCCCCAGAAGGAACCCTATGGGTGCAAACCAGTCTATAAACCTCGTGACCGGGTAGGTCAGGTTGAGCGCGCCGAGGAGTACAAGTCCCCAGGGGAACAGCTTTTCAGCCCAGTGCGACGATACCACGTAGTTCAGGAGCACCACCCCGAAGTAAATGAACGACAGCCCGAAGAACAGTGATGGGACCGAGGCACGGGCGGGGGGACTTGAAATGAGGTCTGTTGCGAGCAGGAAGAGCCACACGTATGCGGTAACCGTGATAATGGAGACGTAGACAACGTGCTTCAGCTTGCTCTCACCGTATTTAAGGTGCACCGCGCCCCAGACGAGGAGTATCGCGATGAAGAAGTTCGGGATTTTGGCGGCCACTGTGTAGGCACAGGGCTTGATCGTTATCCCCAGCGGACCAAGGATGTATTCCTCGATGTCCATTGCGTCTATGAGGAATGCCGTGGTGAGGAGCGCCCACCCCTTTTCCCTTGTCTGGTACGCTTTGTAGAGCACCGCCGCGAAGAGCGCCCACCTCGAGAGGAAGTTAAGGTAGGCGATTACTGTGCTCCAGGTCATCTGGGGCGGACCTCCTTATCCTGTTTAACGATGAGAATGCTCATAGGAGGGACGTTCCTGTCCACTATCGCACCGGGACCTATGAAGGAGCCGCTCCCTATCTTCCTGCCGGGGTATATGCTCACGTTTATCCCGGTCTTGACGCCGTGGCCTATTATGGCCCCGAGCTTGTGTCTGCCGCTGTTCTCCAGCTTTCCTTTGATCTCTACCCTGATGTTGCCCCGGTCATGCCTCAGGTTCGCAGTTATGGTTCCTGCCCCGAGGTTGGAGTTCTCGCCGATTATCGAGTCGCCCACGTAGTTGAGGTGCGGCGCGTTGCTGTTGTCCATTATTATGGAGTTCTTCACCTCGACGGCGTTGCCTACGTGGCAGTTGTCTCCTATGCTGGTGTGGGACCTTATGAAGCAGTTCGGCCCTATGTGGGAGTTTCTGCCGATCTTGACGGGTCCGATTATGTAGGCACCGCTCCTTATCACGGTTCCCTCCCCGACCTCGACGGGGGGGATGAGCACCGCGCCAGGCTCCACCTCTCCCCTGACGTCGTGCTTCAGCTTGGTTTTGAGGAGGTACTCGTTCAGCTCCAGCATGTTCCAGGGTCTTCCTATGTCATTCCAGTAGCCGTCGTAAACGGCGTAGGCAACCCTCTTCCCCGCTTCGATCATGAGGTTCAGCGTGTCGGTGATTTCGTACTCGCCCCTCTCGCTGAGCTGGGTTTGGGATATGAAGTCGAACACATCCGGCTTGAAGGCGTAGATTCCAAGGTTGGCATAGCCTGGAACCTTCCCCGGCTTTTCGAGAACCGCTCTAACGAGGTTCCCTTCCACCTCTATCTTGCCGAAGTGGCTTAAATCCTCGAAGTGCTTGACGACGAGTGCCGCGTCCGCGTTTTCCTTTCTGAAGGTGGATATCAGCGCCCTCACTGCCTCTTCCTCGAAGTAGATGTCGCCGTTGACTGCTATGAACTCATCATCGACGTAGTCCTCCGCGGAGCCTATGGCCTTTGCGGTGCCGTCGCCGGGCCTCTGGTCGACATAGGTAATGGGCTTTCCGTTGAACTCGTCTCCAAGCTCTTCAATGAGTTTTTCTTTCATGTAGCGTGTCACGACTATGAACTCGTCCACGAAAGGATCCAGGTTCTCCATGACGTACCCGATTATCGGCCTGTTTGCAACCTTCAGTATTACCTTAGGCCGGTCGTCAGTTAGGGGGCGAAGCCTCTCACCTCTCCCTGCGGCCAAGATTACTGCCTTCACAACACCACCTCCATCAGGTAGACCACTATTGGGATGAGGCCCATCAGCGTTAGAAACGTTCTTCTGCTTAACCTCTCCCCCATTAGGAGCAGCGCCTTCATGAACAGAATTGAGGTTACAAAAGAGGACAGAAACGCCGTGAACGGAAGATAGACGGGCATAGCAGGGGTCCATCCCCCGAGGGGAATGAGGCGGAGCACGAGGTAAACCGGATATATCATAAACAGAAGCCCAAGCGCCTTCTTCGGTTTTATGCCCCCCGCGGAGAGGGCCAGCAGCACTAGTCCAGCCGCTGAGATTTCACCGAGCATGGCGAATCCCTGCGAAACCCCTGACGAGACGGCATCCAGAAGGGTCGGCTCGTCCGCGTTCCTGAGTCTGTCCTCCACGTCCTTGAGGGGTGCCTTATTCTTCCAGCAGAGCAGGCCAACGGCTATGATGGTGAGTCCGATAAGCGCGTTCACCGCATCGGAGGCCGCTGGGTCAACGACCTTCCATCCCCCCGCCGCGATGGGATAGCCGATCGCCACCGTGAACACCGCCGCGTACACGAAGTACCTGGCCTCCGCGCTGAACTCCTTTACGAGCGCTTTCCTGGTGCCGATGGATATCAGGTCACGGAAGTAGAAGATAACGGCGAAGATAACGCCCAGGTATGATGGGACGATGTAGTTCTGGTAATCCCTTGCAACCGCCCCCAGGAAGTGCGAAACGGCCGCACCGCCTATCCCGAGGGGCAACCACGACACCAGGGCTATCACGAAACCTGTAATCGCTGACGAGAGGTAATCGGCGGGAACCACCATGCTATCACGACAACGATTTTAACGGCCGGAAACATAAAGCTTTCGAGTGGTCGAGATGAATGTGACGGTGCTGTACGAAAATCACTCGGGCTTCAAAAAGGGCCTTCTGGGAGCGCACGGCTTCTCCGCGCTCGTTGAGCACGATGGGATACGGGTTCTCGTCGACACCGGGACTGAGGGAGGAATACTCCTCAGAAACATGGAGCAGCTTGGAATTACGCCCGATTCGATAGACTACGTCTTCCTGACACATGGACACTACGACCACACCGGTGGTCTTAAGGCACTCCTTGAGGCCAGGATGGAGCCTGTGAAGATAATCGCGCATCCCGGGATTTTCAGAAAACGGGTGGCCCTAAAGCCGCATCTGCGGGACATAGGAATCCCATTTGATAGGGAGGAGCTTGAGGCGCTCGGTGCTGAGTTCATCCTCAAAGAGGCGCCCTTTCAGTTCGCCCCTGGTTTCTGGAGTTCCGGTGAGATAAACAGGATGACCTGGGATAGGGCCGTGGGCTACGCTGAGGAGAACGGGAGGCTCGTAAAGGATGCGGTTCCCGATGATATCGCCCTCGTGGTGGACCTCGGCGGGGGAACTGTAGTCATAACCGGCTGCGGCCACTCTGGAGTTCTCAACATAGCCTGGCACGCGGAGGATCTCCTTGGAAAACCAGTTAAAGCCCTCATCGGCGGCCTTCATCTCATTGGAGCAGGTGAAGAACTCCTGGAAGACGTCGTAGAGAACATCTCGGCCAAGCGCATCTACGCGGGACACTGCACAGGCATCGATTCCTACGCGTATCTGCGAGGGAAGCTGGGAGAGCGGATGGGGTCGCTTCACGTAGGGAAGTCCTTCGAAATCTAGCGATACTTTTTTATATTTCCGCACCGTTTTAGTTCAGGAAACAAAGGGGGTGGAAACGTGAGCTTCAACAAGGTGTTGAACAGATACGAGGGGCTTTTCGGAAAGCTGGGAATCCTGCTCGTGGTGGTGTTCCTGCTCATGATACTTGCCGGACTGACCGACTCATCCAGCGCCGGTAGGATAATGTCCATGATTCTGTTCTTTATAGTGCTGCTGGCTTCCCTTATAGGATACGAGGTTAGCAAGTCCCTCGACTAAATAGGTTTTTAAACTCCCTTTTCCCCTCTTCTCCTGCGAGATTAAACGAGTTAACTGAGGTGAGATCATGAGGAACCCATTTGAGAAGATGCCAACGGTTCTTACTGCTGACGAACTCATAGATAAGGCATTCAGGAGGGCCGAAAAGGCCGCCTCGGCATTCACCCCCAGAGGCGGTCCGAGGGCGAAAGCGAGGCAGAGGGAAGAGCTTCGCGTTAGGACGGTTTCCAACGTCGTAAGGGACAACCTTCGGAAGCTCCTAGACAGAACGCCGGGTGTTTCCGAACTGCCGGAGTTCTACCGCGAGCTGGTGGACACCCTCGTCGACCGCGACCAGTTCCACCGCTCCCTAGCCAGGGTCAACTGGGCGGTGAAGACGATAAGAAACCTCGAGCAGCGCTACGCCGAGAAGATACGCTACTCCAGAGACCCGGATGAGATCGCAAGGCTCAGGAGGGGGTTCTACGGTCGCGTCGCGGACGTGCTGAAGGACGTAGCTGATGATCTCGAGTACCTCAACCAGGCTAGAAACGTCCTAAAAGACCTTCCAGTTGTCGATTTGGGGCTTCCTACCGTGGTCATAGCCGGCCACCCGAACGTGGGCAAGAGCACGCTCCTGAGGGCGTTAACCAACGCGAAGCCCGAGGTCGCGAGCTATCCCTTCACCACAAAGGGCATAAACGTCGGCCAGTTCGAGGAGCACCACCTCAAATATCAGGTCATCGACACGCCTGGCCTTCTCGACAGGCCGCTCAGCGAGAGGAACGAGGTTGAGAGGCAGGCGATCCTCGCTCTGAAGCACCTCGGCAAGGTCGTCGTCTACATCTTCGACCCGAGCGAGTACTGCGGCTACCCGATAGAGGAGCAGATACACCTCTTCGAGGAAATCCACCGCGAGTTCGGAGAGTTCCCGTTCATAGTGGTGCTCAACAAGGTGGACATAGCGGACGAGGAGAAGATAAGGGCCGTCGAGGAGTTCGTTAAGGCTAAGGGTCTCGAACCGCTGAGGATTTCAGCTCTCAACGGGGAGGGGCTGGAAGAGCTAAAGCGGCGCGTCATCGAGCTGGTCAAGCCGATGGTCGAGGAGCAGGCTAGGAAGATTATGGAGAGGGAACTCAGGAAGTACAGGGAGGAGCTTGAGCTTTGACTTTTTTTCTTTCGTCAACTTACCGTTAACTTTTCTCCCTTTACACTGTTAACGACGGATGGGAAACGGCACCTTATTTGGGGAGAACCACAAAAACCTAACGAAATTTCAGAAAAGAGACTTCAAAAGTTGAAGAAGGATCAGGCGCTCTCTTC
>JALVWX010000040.1 GCA_027023165.1 Thermococcus sp.
GAGCCCAGGGGCTGGCTGGTTGTCAAACGTGTGAACGTCACGGTCTGTCCACCCAAAACCTCTTAACTCTTCACGCCTTCTCTTTCCCGGTGGTGTGAATGGAGGCCTTTGACAGGGAGGAACTCACTATCATCAGAAAGTTCGAGCACATAGAACACTGCCTCAAGAGGAACGTTCAGGCTCATGTGAGCAATGGCTTTGAAGATGTGCACTTCGTTCACATGAGTCTGCCCGAGATAGACAAGGACGAAATAGACCTGAGCGTCGAGTTTCTGGGCAGGCGCTTCGATTACCCAATCTTCATAGCGGGCATGACGGGGGGAACGAAGGGTTCCCAGCTGGCCGGAAGGATAAACAAGACCCTTGCCAAAGCCGCGCAGGAGCTCAACATACCGATGGGCGTTGGAAGTCAGAGGGCGATGATAAGGAAGCCGGAAACCTGGGAGAGCTACTACGTTAGGGACGTTGCCCCCGATGTCTTCCTAGTCGGCAACCTTGGCGCCCCCCAGTTCTCTGAAACGATACCGGAGCGCTACGGTATCGAGGAGGCCCTTAAAGCTGTTGAAACAATTCAGGCCGATGCTTTGGCGATACACATGAACCCCCTCCAGGAGAGCGTCCAGCCCGAGGGAGATACTCAGTACCGGGGCGTTCTCAAAGCGTTGGCAGAGCTCAAGGCCGAGTTCCCGTATCCGATAATAGCGAAGGAAACCGGTGCCGGGGTCTCCAAGGAAGTCGCGATAAGGCTTGAGAGCATAGGGATTGATGCCATCGATGTTGGTGGTCTCGGCGGGACGAGCTGGAGCGCCGTGGAGTACTACCGGGCGAAGGACGAGATGGGGAGGAACCTAGCTCTGCGCTTCTGGGACTGGGGGATTAAAACGGCTATAAGCGTTGCTGAGGTTCGCTACTCGACGGATTTGCCCATTATAGCCACAGGTGGAATGCGCGACGGAATAACGATGGCCAAGGCCTTGGCAATGGGTGCAACCTTTGCCGGAGTGGCGTTGCCCCTCCTAAAGCCCGCCGTGAAGGGCGACGTTGAAGGCGTCATAAAAATCCTCAGGAGGTACATCGAGGAGATAAGGAACGCGATGTTTCTGGTAGGTGCTAAGAACGTCGAGGAGCTGAGGAAGGTTCCGCTCGTGATTACGGGCTTCACCCGGGAGTGGCTTGAGCAGAGGATTGACTTATCCGCGTATCTCAGGAACAGGTGACGCCTCTTTTGAGTCATCTTTTTAAACCTTTTTGCGTATAAACTTCGGTGTTCTAGGTGAGGGAGTCAAAGGGCAGGCTCGTTCTGAGCTTCGTCGAGGGCTTTGCACTCACGTGGAACCCCTTCACGATGGCCCTCTCCGTCGCGGTGTCTTTCATTGAAGCGATTATCATGAAGTTTAAAACCACACCACGAAGGAACGCCTCCTATCTCCTGGGTGCGTTGGTAGGAACCTTTTGCTCTTACTACACTGATGGAACGTGGTTTATGGAGTGGAATGGAATCTGGTGGATGCCCGCAGGTCTAATCGTGGCCTCTCTGATAGGAATACCCCTCTCGCGGTATTTTGGAAGGAAGAAACGAATGCACACCTTTTTAAACCCCTGAACAGAGTAAAGAGCAACGCAGCCCCACGCCTCAAGAGGGGCCTGGGGGCGTAAGGAGGAATAGACATGATAAAAATCTACACGATTAGCGGCTACGAGGAAGTCGGCAAGAACATGACCGCCGTCGGCTACACCAACGGTGGCAGGGAAGAGGTTGTTATAATCGACATGGGCATAAGACTCGACCGCGTTCTCATCCACGAGGATGTGAACATCCAGGAGTTTCCAACGAAGGAACTCCAGAAGCTCGGCGCGATTCCGGACGATTCGATTCTGAGGAACAAAAAGGTCGTTGCGATAACCTTCACCCACGGCCACCTCGACCACATAGGGGCCATAGGAAAGCTCGCCCCCCACTATCCAGACGTGCCGGTCTACGGGACGCCCTACACGATAAAGCTCTCCAAGAGCGAGGTCAAGAGCGAGAAATACTTCGAGGTCAAGAACCCTATGTACGAGACCGATTTTGGGGAGATAGTCCAGGTCAGTGAAAACCTGGCCATAGAGTTCGTCCAGGCAACCCACTCCATCCCCCAGGCGGCGATGGTCGTTGTTCACACGCCGGAAGGTGCGGTAGTCCACACTGGTGACTTCAAGTTCGACAACAACAGCCCCCTCGGCGAGAGGCCCGACTACAAGCGCCTCAAGGAACTCGGGAAGGAGGGCGTTAAGGTCCTGATTGCCGAATCAACGCGCGTTGCAGAACCGACCAAAACGCCGAGCGAGGCAGTTGCGCAGATGCTCCTCGAGGACTTCTTCCTCTATGAGGGCATGGAAGCGGACGGTCTTATCGCGACGACCTTCGCGAGCCACATCTCGCGCCTCCAGGAACTCATCTGGATAGCCAACAGAATGGGCAGGCAGGCCGTCCTCGTCGGTCGCTCGCTGGCGAAGTACACGGGCATAGCGAAACAGCTCAGTCTCATTCGCATGAAAGGGGCGAGAGCCGTCAGAAGTCCCAACGCAATAAAGAAGGTTCTTGCAGAGGTTTCAGGCGCGAGGGAGAACTACCTACTCGTCGTCACCGGCCACCAGGGCGAGCCTGGAGCGGTTCTCACGAGGATGGCCAACGGGGAACTCTACGACATAGGCAAGCGCGACACGGTCATCTTCTCCGCCGGAACGATACCCAACCCGCTCAACAAAGCCCAGCGCTACGTTTTGGAGACGAAGCTCAGGATGAAGGGCGTCAGGATGATAAAGGATCTCCACGTTTCAGGACACGCGAGCAGGGAGGACCACCGCTACCTGC
Source organism: Thermococcus sp. (assembly GCA_027023165.1). Next base: position 2,855 of record JALVWX010000040.1, read on the forward strand.
TTAGGATGCTCAACCCGGAGAACATCGTTCCAGCGCATGGGGAATTTAGGATGCTCACCCACTACGCGGAGCTGGCCGAGGAGGAGGGCTACCTCATCGGCAGGGACGTCTTCGTGTCGAGGAACGGGTACACGGTCGAGATACCCGGGAAGTAAGGGCAAAGCTGATAAACTTTCCTCCCCTCTTCCATTTGAGTTGCCCTTATGTTCACGGGGTGATACGATGAAGTTCGATGATCTGTTCAAGAGGATTAAGGGTAAAGCCAGGGACGTTGACGGGATCATCCTGGAACTCATTCAGGAGAAAGAACCGGTGGACCTCTACAGAGCGGCCAGGCACTATCCTCTGGCCGGTGGGAAGCGCGTCAGGCCCTTCGTAGTTCTCCGCGCCGCTGAGGCGGTCGGCGGCGATCCGGGAAAGGCCCTCTATCCAGCTGCCGCCGTCGAGTTCATCCACAACTACTCGCTGGTTCACGACGACATAATGGACATGGACGAGCTTAGGCGCGGAAGGCCGACCGTCCACAAGCTCTGGGGCGTCAACATGGCTATTCTGGCTGGAGACCTCCTCTTCAGCAAGGCCTTCGAGGCGATAGCCAGAGCTGAGGTAAGCCCGGAGAAAAAGGCGAGGATTCTCGACGTCCTCGTCAGGACTTCGAACATGCTCTGCGAGGGGCAGGCTCTGGACATAGAGTTCGAGACGAGGGACGAGGTGACGGTTGAAGAGTACCTCAGAATGATAAGCGGTAAAACTGGGGCCCTCTTCGACGGCTCTGCAACCATCGGGGCAATCGTTGGGACGGATAACGAGGACTACATTAGGGCCCTGTCAAAGTGGGGAAGGAACGTTGGAATCGCCTTCCAGATATGGGACGATGTCCTTGACCTGATAGCCGACGAGGAGAAGCTGGGTAAACCCGTGGGAAGCGACATAAGGAAGGGCAAGAAGACGCTGATAGTTAGCCACTTCTTCAGCAAGGCCAGTGATGAGGATAAGGCCGAGTTCCTGAAG
>JALVWX010000041.1 GCA_027023165.1 Thermococcus sp.
GGGCTACGGAGCGTGGGTGGTCAAGGACTGGCTCAACCAGTGGGGAGGATGGGCCGTCGGTGAGTACTGGGACACGAACGTTGATGCCCTCCTCAACTGGGCCTACTCAAGTGGAGCCAAAGTCTTCGACTTCCCGCTCTACTACAAGATGGACGAGGCCTTCGACAACAACAATATCCCTGCCCTCGTCTCAGCTCTCCAGAACGGCCAGACGGTCGTTTCCCGCGACCCGTTCAAAGCCGTTACCTTCGTCGCCAACCATGACACCGACATAATCTGGAACAAGTATCCAGCCTACGCATTCATCCTCACTTACGAGGGGCAGCCAACGATATTCTACCGCGACTACGAGGAGTGGCTCAACAAGGACAAGCTCAAGAACCTCATCTGGATACACGACCACCTCGCCGGCGGGAGCACGAGCATAGTCTACTACGACAGCGACGAGCTCATTTTTGTTAGAAATGGCTACGGCGACAAGCCCGGCCTGATAACCTACATAAACCTCGGCTCGAGCAAGGCAGGAAGGTGGGTCTACGTTCCGAAGTTCGCCGGCTCGTGCATCCACGAGTACACCGGCAACCTCGGCGGATGGGTCGACAAGTACGTTGATTCGAACGGCTGGGTCTACCTCGAGGCCCCGGCCCACGACCCGGCCAACGGCCAGTACGGCTACTCCGTCTGGAGCTACTGCGGCGTCGGGTGATTTCTTTCCCCATCTTTCTTTTGGTTCAGGGGCAATCGCCAAGGCGAAAGACCTCGTTCTCAAGATAATTGCCCCCAACTGGCTGCAGAGGGCACTCAACAGTTCCGTTCTCGGTTTTCACCACAGCCTGGACGCCCCAAAGCCTTCCCACTACAGCAATGGTCTCGTTAACACAGTTCGTCTCGTTCGACGCCCTGAACTCGAAGACCAGCAGGGCATTCCTTTCAAGGCGGTAGCCGAGGTAGGTGGCGTTGACGCAACCGGTGATCCTCACGTTTCTCCTCAGGGCTTCGTCAAGGCTTTTATGACAGTTCTCACCACCAAAGACGAAGCGGCCGTTCAAAAACCCGGCCCTGCAGTAGAGCGCTGAGCCGTCCTCCAGCTCGATGACGACGTAATCAACGGGCAGTTCGAAGGTCTCGTTGAGCCTCCATTCAGTCCTTCCTTTGGGAGATTCAGAAAAGCGGAAGACCGCAACGTGTGTTACCTCGTTCGGATAGGCCTTCAGAAGCTCAGCGCCCCTAAACTTGACCGGCTTTGAAAAGCTGGCTTCAAGTTCGACGGGATAAACCTCCGAGGAGGAGAGCAAGAGGAAGGCACCAACCGATGCTGCCAGAACAAAAACAAGGAAGAAACCGAGGTATCGCCGCATCCAACCACCTCAGAATTCCATAACCCACTTGGCGGCGTGGGGAACTTTCTTCACAACCTCCAGAGCGGTGAAGTTCTCCCCGAGTTCTTCCTTCACCATATCGCCTGCCAGACCGTTCAGGAAAGCTCCGACCGACGCCGAGCGGAGAGGTTCGTTTCCAAGGGCCAGCAACGCCCCCACAAGACCCGCCAAAACGTCCCCGGTTCCGCCGGTTGTCATGCCCCTGTTTCCTGTTCTGTTATACTTCCAGGTTTTTCCATCACTTATCACGTCGTAGGGCCCCTTAAGGAGAACCACACCGCCGATTTCTTCACTTTTTGCCCTGACGAGTTCAGCCCGCTCAAGAAGGCTTTCCGGTGGTTTAACGCCTAAGAGAACCTTGAACTCGCCGGCGTGGGGTGTTAAGACGAAGGTCTTGCCCCTTAGGATGTCCAAGCTCCCGGCCACTGCCTTGAGGCCGTCGGCATCTATCACCATCGGCCTCTCACAGCGCCTCACGAACTCCCTGACGAGCTCCTTTGTTTCCTCTTCAAGACCCATTCCCGGGCCAATCACAACGGCATCGACCTTCTCGGCCAGCTCAAGCAGGCCATTGAGGTGTTCAATCGAGAAGTTCTCACCGTCGAAAGGCCGCAGAATCAAATCGGGGTCCGTAATTTTCCCGGCAGGCAGGGAAGGCATGGCCAGATAAACCAAATCGACCAGGTAGGAAGCGGCTTTGGAGGCCAGATATGGAGCACCGTAGTAGTTCTCGCTCCCGCCGATGACGAGGAGTTTACCGTTCTGGCCCTTGTGCTGACCCCTCTTTCTGAGCGCAAACCTGGCATCACCGGGGCCAACGAGATGGTAGAGCTCCCGCGGGTAGCCTATCTTAACCACAACGCGCTCAAAGCCCTCGTATTCCTCCTTGTCCCACTGAAAGGTAACCGCGAAGTCCGCTTTAACGCGGATTTGAGATGGATAACCGCTCGGGAGGTCTATGCTGACTATTTTCGCTCTTCCAGCGTACTCGTTTATCTTCTCTATCGCCGAGCGTATCGGCTCCCTCGGCTCACCCTTTGTGCCAGCCCCGAGGAGGGCATCAACGATGACGTCGTAACCGCTGAGGTCGAGGTTCCTGATGTAGGCCGAGTCCTTGAGGACTTTGATTTCCACGAAATCTAGCCTTTTGAGTATTTCCCAGTTGTGTCTCGCTTCCTCGCTTCTTATCTTAACCTCATCGCCGACCAGGAAGAGAGTTACCTCGTTATCGAAGCTCAGATGTCTCGCCGTAACAAAGCCGTCCCCGCCGTTGTTGCCGGTGCCGGAGAAGACCGCTATTCTAAGGCCCTTCCCAAAGCGCCCCTCTATCGTCTTGGCAACACCAGAGCCGGCGTTCTCCATGAGCTGAAACGGTGAAATGCCGAGCCACTTCGCGTTGATATCCCACACGTAAACGTCCTCGATGCGCATGGTATCACCGATAAAAATTAGAGTGAATGCGGTAAAAACCCATCGCTAATTCTCCCCGCCCGTAACGTAGTAAATCATGAGGGACATGAGCATCGTTGCCAGGCCAAAGAAAATTACAATGTCGTCAAGATTACCTATCGGGGAGCTAAAGGGGTCAAACTCGCAGTAGTTCGTTGTGGCACATATGACCGGCCGGAGCGAGTAGTAAAGTATCCAGAATCCGATGACGAAAAAGAAAGTCATAACCACGAAGAGCTTTCGAAGGAGGTCATATTCCCTGCTTGAGGTCATTTTTCAGCCCCCTTCCAAGGCATTCAATTACACCCCAATTTCTCATCTCATGACATATAAGTCTTACGATTGTTAGTTGAACGGACTAAAAGGTGGAGAAGCAACAAAAGGGAACCGTACCAGAGAAAAACCAAGAGAAGAAAAGACATCATTTCGGCATAGGCCTTTGAGAGTGACACCAGGGCGTAGGGAAACTCAAGAAAAACCGCAAGAAAAACGTAGATTTTCAAAAGGTGCCTCGAAAATGGCCTGTCAACAAACACCGCAAGAACGAGCTCCAAGAGGGCCATAAAAGCAATGTAGCCAATCCAGAGCTTCATGGACACAGCCTCAAAGACGGGAAAGTTGTACATAACAACCAAATAGAGAGGATACGAAAAGGAAAAGAGCCTGAGAAAGAGCCTTACAGACAGGATAAGCCGGAGGTAATAGCTCAACTCCTCCATGAGTCTATCTCCCGAGAACTTTAAGGGCCTCCCTGTATGAGTCCTCAGAGTAGAGCACCAAATAAACTCTCTCGACGCTCCTTGCTTCCTTTGAAAACTCCTCAACGACCTCTTTAAACGTCCTCACTACCTCCTCAAGCGGACAGCCGTAGATGCCGGCACTTATAGCCGGGAAGGCTATGCTTTTAACCCCAAGCTCCTCCGCCTTCCTCAGAGCGCCAAGGATTGCCCTTTTCAGTTTCTCCCGTTTGTCTTCGTCCCAGAGTCCGCCACAGTAGGGTC
>JALVWX010000042.1 GCA_027023165.1 Thermococcus sp.
ATGTACTGGAGCCTCTCCTTGCTCTCGTAGGCCTTTGCGTAGCCCTTGCTGACGTGGCTTCCAAAGTAGCTCCTGATGTACTGGACGACGACGGTCTCGGGGTCGAGGTCGAGCATGGCGACGAGCTTACCCTTCACCGCTTCCCTGCTCGGGGTAGGCTCGCCCTCATGGAGGACGTCGAAGTATATCTCCTTCCTTCCGAGGAGCCTGTTCTCCTTCATCTCGGTAACCTTAATCTCCATCGTGAACCACCTCCATCTTCGACATGAGCTTTCCGCACTTGAGCTTGCATTCGGGTGTTACCCTTATAAGCACTACCCCCTCGTCCGGCTGGCCGTAGAGCACGACCGAGCCGACGGGGGCGTAGAGGACTGCCGGAATCGCGGCCAGGTCTTCCTCTCCGCTCACGCTTATGTAAACGCGCCTTCCCCGCCCGGCCAGTCCAAAGCCCTTTCTGATAGCGTTTAATAAAGCTTTCGTTATCGTTCCTGGAGGATTCCGGACGGTTATTAGAACCGCGTCGGCCTCGATGTCCGGGTCGTAGTCCCTCCTCTTCGTCCTGTGGTCGTAGATTGCCACGCTCGGCTTTATGCCGAGTCTGAGCACGTTCTCGGTGACGACGTCGCCGACGGTTATGAGGAAGGGGGCACGCTCCAGCTCATCCTTTATCCTGAGATAGGGCCTGGGAATCTCGCCCCGTATAAGCTCTCCGAGGGGTTCTTTGAGGGAGGCGCGAAGCTCCGGTGTGAGCACGAACCTCATCATCTAACCCTTACCGCGTATTTGCCGGGGACCTTAACCCCCAGCTTCTGGGCTATCCTGCTCTTCTCGGGGTCGGTGATTATGACGAGGTCGAACCACTCCTCGCTGAGGTCCCTGCTGCCGCAGACGGGACAGCGGTCCTCTGTGGTTATGTAGTGGCAGTGCCTGCAGGCGCGCTCCTTCACCATTAAGCCTCAGCCTCCTTGCGCTTCTCCTTCTCTATCCAGTCCCTCTTTCCGAGGCCCGGCTGGCGCATCGTGAGTCCGACCTTGTTCTCCCGGATAACGCGGCTCTTGACGCTCACCGCTATGACCCTCGCCCTCACGTAGTCGCCGAGCTTGAGGACGCGGTTGGTTTCCTTGCCTATGAACTGCTTGTTCTTCTCATCGAACACAACGTAGTCGTCCATGAGCTGGCTGATGTGGACGAGACCGTCCATCGGGCCTATCCTGATGAACGCACCGTAGGGAGCCACGTCGATGACCTCGCCCTCGAAGACCTCGTGCATCTCCGGCTTCCAAACGAGGACGTCGAAGAGGACCTCATGGTATGTGGCGCCGTCGCCGGGGACGATGACACCCTGGCCGACCTCCTCGACGTCCATAACGGCGAGAACCACACCCTCATCCCTGTCGTAGATGCCCTCGTAGGCCTCGCGGAGGACGAGCTTGGCGGCCTCCTTGGGGTCCATCGTGAACATTCTGGGCGGAATCCTGACGACGTCCTTAATCTTGAGGAGCTTGTACATGCCTCAACCTCCTGGAGGAATAAGAGGAAAAGAAATCACTCCTTCTTCCCGAACTTCTCTTTGTAAAGTTCTATGGCGCGGAGAATTTCCTTCTTGGCCTCCTCGGCGTTACCCCAGCCCTCTATCTCCGTGGTCTTGCCCTGGAGTTCCTTGTACCTCCTGAAGAAGTGGGCGATCTCGTCGAGGAAGGCCTTCGGGACGTCATCGATGTCCTTCCAGTCCTCGAAGTACGGATCCTCGACCGGAACCGCTAAGACCTTCCAGTCCTTGTCGCCGGAGTCGTTCATCTTCATTATGCCGACCGGCCTGGCCTCGATGAGGGTGAGCGGGTAGACCGGCTCGCGCATTATGACCATTATGTCGAAGGGGTCGCCGTCGTCGTAGTAGGTCTGCGGGATGATTCCGTAGTCGACCGGGTAGAAGAACGGGCTGTAGAGGACGCGGTCGAGCTTTATAAGGCCGGTCTTCTTGTCAAGCTCGTACTTGTTCCTGCTTCCCTTCGGAATCTCTATGAGAGCATATACAACCTCTGGAACCTTCGGTCCGGGTTCAAGCTCGTGGAACGGGTTCATCTCTAACCACCTCTAACCTTTTTGCAGAACTTCTAGCTTAGGCTTTCGAATAGTGCTTTTAAAGTTGTTGGTTAAGAGAACCGAAAAAGCCCGAAGGGGTGGCCATCAGCTGGCCTTCTTCCCTTCGGAAGAGAGGGGCCTGCGGTACTCGTAGACGACACCGCCGTCGATCACCGCGTAAACGTCGCTCCCGTCCCGGGTGTAGTGGACTATCGGCCTGTCCACCAGATCAAACACCCTCTCGAGGTCTTCCACCGAACTCAGCTCAACGGGGTCGGCGGCCGATTCCGTGGGAGTGCCATCCACTATGAACTTCCTCAGGCCCTTAAGCTCGTCTTTGGGTTTCCTCTCGCGCTTCGTGTAGGCAAAGCCCAGCGGCGGAAGGGCGAAGGCAAAGGCCACAACCGGAAAAACGGTCCTTCCAGTGGATACCGCCACGTCCCTTCCAAGGAAGTTCACGGTGTTGACCGTCGTGTTAACCCTTCTCTCGACCTTCTTGTAGGACTTTGAGGAACCCTCAAAGGTCAGCATCCCCGCGGTGTTCCTGACGAGCTTTATTCTCTGCGTGAAGGTTTCCCTGCCCGGAACGCTGACACTGACGGTCAGGTAGACGTCCGAGGAAGCCCTGTACAGACCGGTTCCCTCGCGGAGATCGGTTAGGGCGCCGGTTAACTCCGTCATGTTGAAGTCAACGGGAATCGAGAAAGAGCCTGAAAAGTCACCCTCCCAGTGCCTTATCGTCGTGTTCTTCAGTGAAATCCTCTCTTTGTTGGCCGTAACGTAGTAGTCGGCCCTCAGCACTGCACTGTAGGTTCCTTTCCCCGCCGGACTGGTCGCGTAGTCGTAAGCTCCCCTTATCTCACGGGTTATCTTCTCTGGATAGTACCCGAGCGACGTCCCGTTTTTATAGATGGTTTCGTTCGAGAAGAATCCCATGTGGCCGAGGCTCCCCCTCTCAACGTAGAGCGTCCTGTAGGAGACCTCCGTAGTGGTGGGACTCCTCAAGTATGCCACGGCCGAATAACCGCCGAACAGAACCGCCAGGCCAATCGATACCGCAAGCAGGAGGGCAATAGCCCTGCCCCGTTCAATCCTAAAATTCATCGTGAATCATCCTCCTCGGAAAAGCTTCTATTGCAGACGACCCTCACTCTGAGACCGTTGCTCTCTATCCCGTACTCCAATATCCTTGCACCGGAGTTGAGGGTGTGGGTTCCGCACGACAGCCCGCAGTGTCCCGCCCCCACCGTAACGTCGATGTGCTCGCTTCCCCCCGCCGGGACCCTGACGTACCAGACCAGCCTGACGCCCCTCCTGCAGCCGCAACCGGAGGGTGTGAGGAAGTAGAAGCCGGAACTTGCCCTGATACCATAGGGGACAACCCTGAAGTCGGCGGGTATGAAGTCGGTCACAGTAAGCTCAAGAGGCTCGGAGGTCGGGTTCGTAACCGTTATCCTGAAGGTCCAGGGACCCCTCGCGCCCCTGCCAACGGTCGCGTTTCCGAAAACGAGCGTCTTCTCTATCGTCGGCTCTCCCGTAACCACCACCTTAATGGGACAGGGTGAAAGCGATGCGGAGCCGCCGTCCCATCCGGCGTACAGGGCCATCGGAATCACGTAGACCCCGGGAGTCACGTTTCTGGAGGTTATCCTTCCGGTCAGCGTGCGCTCCTCCCCGGGAGAGAGAACAGCTGAAACCCCGTTTTCAGTCTCGACCTCAACATCCAGTCCCGCCGGAAG
>JALVWX010000043.1 GCA_027023165.1 Thermococcus sp.
GCCTTGTTTATCTCGTCGACGACCTGCTTGACGTTGAGTCCGAGAGGACCAATAGCGGGACCGAGCGGCGGTCCGGGTGAAGCCTTTCCTCCTTCAACGAGCACCTCAACAACCTGTGCCATTTTTCTCACCTCTGAATGGTTCTTTCACTCCTTCTGACGTTTGCTTATAAGTCTAACGTATTCGCCCCTCACCGTGACCGGTATGGGGACGATTGAACCGACGAGTTCGACGACTATCTCGTCCTTGCCCTCGTCAACCCTGACGACCTTGGCCTTCTCGCCCTTGAACGGGCCGGCAATGAGTTCAACGATGTCCCCAGGCTCGAAGCCGCTCACCGCGGGCTTCTCCTCGAGGAAGTGTTCTATCTCCTCGAACTTAACCTCTCCAGGGAGAGTTCCCTTGGCGTGGCGTATGCCCTTAATGGCCTCGTCGACGGCGCTCTTGCTCGGCGCCTCCACGAAGATGTAGCCCTTAACCTTGGAGGGAGCAAGCAGGGCGTAAATCGGAAGGTTGTACGTCTTAACCTTGCTGTATACCAGCTTGGCGGTGGTCTCTTCCTGGCCCACCGTGACGCGCACTGTGAATATCCTGGACTCGTCCATGGGCATCACCATCTATCGAAGCTATGAACCGGTAATCATGTAGCCGATGAGGCGGATTATGAGTCCGATTGTTCCGATGAGTATCATTCCGATTCCGGTTATCTTCACGGCGAGCTTGAACTCCTTGCTCCCCGGCTTCTTCGTGACCATCAGAACCCTCCTGGACTCTGCCCAGAAATTCTTAAGCTTTTCCACGGTTGTTGCCACAGTCGTCACCCCTTAAATTTTGAGATGGGAGCCGTTAAAGCTCCTCAAGGTCGAGTTTAATAACCTTTCTCTCCCCTTCCTCACCGTAGTAGCCGCCGGTCTCTTCCTCCTCCGCAACTGCGTAGGGGGAGCTAACGCCGGTGACCACGATGAGAATCCTTATCATCTTGTTAAGCTCCTCGTCGAGCTGGATTCCCCAGATAACCTGGGCCTCGGGGTCGAGCTTGCTGGTGACGAGTTCGATGATCTGCTGGGCCTCCTCGAGCTTGACGTCGCTTCCGCTTATGCTTATGAGGGCACCCCTGGCGCCGCTGATGTCGACGTCGAGGAGCGGGCTGTTAAGGGCCTGCTGAGCCGCCTCCAAAGCCCTCTTCTCGCTGTCGCTCTCGCCTATACCTATCATTGCCACGCCGCCGTCCTTCATGACGGCCCTTACATCGTTGAAGTCGAGGTTAACCAGTCCAGGCTTGGTGATGAGTTCGGTTATGCCCTTGACGGCCTGGACGAGTATCTCGTCGGCGACCTTAAAGGCCATGTGAATCGGCAGGTTTGGTGCGACTTCCATAAGCTTGTCGTTCGGAATGACTATGACGGTGTCGCTGTTCTTCCTGAGCCTCTCAAGGCCGTATTCAGCATTCTTGATGCGCCTTATTCCCTCGACCGTGAACGGAAGGGTAACCACTGAAACGGTCAGGGCGCCCATCTTCTTGGCCATCTCGGCAACGACTGGGGCGGCACCGGTTCCGGTTCCGCCTCCGAGACCGCAGGTGATGAAGACCATGTCAGCTCCTTCGAGGGCCTCCCTGATTTCCCTCTCGCTTTCCCTCGCAGCCTCTTCACCCATCTTGGGGTTGTTTCCAGCACCGAGACCGCGGGTAAGCTCCTTACCAATGAGTATCTTCTTGTGAGCGCGGACCTTGAGGAGGTCCTGGGCATCGGTGTTAACGGCTATGACCTTCGCACCCTGTATACCAACCTGCATCATCCTGTTTATCGTGTTACAGCCGGCACCGCCGACACCAACAACGTATATCTTGGCCTGTATCTGCTCAAGGATCCTTTTGAGTTCCTCATCAATGTCAGTCTGCGGGGCGGGGGCCTCCGCTACCTTATCGGGGGCTGCGGCAGTCCTCTCAATGGCGTCTTCAATCAGCTTCAGCATCCTTCCACCCTCCGGGCAATTTAACATCTATCCCACTTTGTACGAACACGGTATATAAATTTAGCTAGGGAAGCTGATTTTAGAATTCCGCTCAACGTCTTTAAAGATTTCGCCCCTTCAGTCCCTTATGAACTCAAGGTCAAGCTCTTCGGCCAGGTTCCTTGCCATCTGTCTCGTTTCCCCTTTGCTCCCCTTCCAGTCAACGTACACTGCATCTACCTTCCCGAAGGTGCGCTCTATGGCCTTCAACAGCATTTCCCTGCTCAGCGGATGCGCGTACTTCGGTGCCATGTGGCTGAACGCAAGCTCGGTCTCGAGCGCCCTCTTAGTCTGCTTCGGAACGTAGTGTCCTCCCCCGATTCCAATCGCCACTGGAAAGCCCACCCTTTTGTAGTTCTCGAGGACATAGACTATGGTCTCGGCTATTATCTCGCCCGCCCTCTCGTTGACCCATTCCTCCTCACTTGAACCGATCTCGATGAAGAAGCTCGGTACGCTCAGCTCACTTGGCCCGTGGTGCGTTGCCTCGTAGCAGACGGTCCAGCCCAGGTCGTTCAGTTCGTTCATCTTCAGCAGGGCAAGCTTCATTGCCCTCGGTTCCGCTATCGCCAGGCTCTCATCCATCCCACCGTAAATGCCTTTGCCCCAGTTGCCAGTCACATGGGTGGTTAAAGCCGGAAGCTTCTGCTTGCTTGAATGCCTCGAGGCGAACGCTATTATCTCCGGTCTAAAGCCGAGCTGTTTCTCTATCTCATCGTCGAGGTTGTCGTAGTATATCATCTCGCCGTTGGTCGTTAGTATGGCTGTATCGCCCCTTCTGTAAACAGGGTTGCCATCAAAGAGTTCTGAAGTTTCCCTAAATCCGAAGTTCTCCACGAGCTTGGCCACGATGTTGACCGATGCGGGGTCAACCTTGGTGCTCATTACAACCTTCATATCCAACCCCAACCGGCCTAAGGGGGAGGGGTTAAAAGCCTTTGTTCGCCCCAGTTCTACTTTCGTATAGCTTACTTCGATATTTCAACGGGAAGTTGGGATATCAAGCGAAAGATTTACGAATCTGTAACGCAAACTATATAACTTTGCTTGTACTCCAATATCCTAATGTGGTCGTTCGACCATAGATGTACGTTATAGTTTGGAGGTGTTAAAAAATGAAGAAGACCGCAACCACCCTCGGCCTCGTTGCCGTTTTGCTTTTTGCCGTTGTTATGGCCGGCTGTACAAGCTCCGGCGGCGGTGGAACCAGCACGAGCAGCACAAGCTCTGCGGCTGAATCCTACACACTGACCATCTACACCGGTGGAACCAGCGGAGTTTACTACCCGCTCGGCTCGGCCTATGCGAACATACTCAACCAGTACAGCGCCAAGGAAGCTGGAATAAAGATCAACGCCAAAGCCGTCACTAGCGGTGCGAGCGTTTCCAACGCCAAGGCCATAGGAGATGGGGACGCACAGGCGGCCATAATGCAGAACGATGTTGCTTACTACGCTTACCACGGTGTTGTTCTGGATGCTTTCAAGGGCAAGCCCGTTAAGAAGCTCCGCGGCATAGCGGCCCTCTATCCCGAGACCATCCAGTTCGTCGTCCGCGCCGACAGCAACATAAAGACCCTCCAGGACCTCAAGGGCAAGAAGGTCGCCGTTGGAGCGGCCGGAAGCGGTACCGCCGTCGCGGCCCAGCAGATCCTTGAAGCCGCGGGGGTATGGGACAGCGTCCAGAAGGTCTACGTCAAGTTC
>JALVWX010000044.1 GCA_027023165.1 Thermococcus sp.
GCAAGATACCCCTACCCTGTGAGTCATCTGCTTGTTTACCCCCGCTTCATGCCAAAAGGATAATCCGAGACACACCCAACTAAAACCCCAAGAGAGCGTGATGAAGAAACCTTAATAAGCGCCCATCACCCCTACACCTTAGGGGTGAGAGAAGATGGCAAAGAAGAAGGAGTTTAAACAGGCTGAAGTTAACATAGGAATGGTTGGTCACGTTGATCACGGCAAAACGACACTCACGAGGGCTTTGACCGGAATCTGGACCGATACTCACAGCGAGGAGCTGAGGAGGGGCATCACGATCAAGATAGGCTTCGCCGACGCGGAGATAAGGAAGTGCCCGAACTGCGGCAGGTACTCCAGCTCCCCCGTCTGCCCCTACTGCGGCCACGAGACGGAATTTGAGAGGCGCGTTTCCTTCATAGACGCCCCTGGCCACGAGGCGCTCATGACCACCATGCTGGCGGGCGCTTCACTCATGGACGGCGCGGTCCTCGTCATAGCGGCCAACGAGGGCATAATGCCCCAGACCAGGGAGCACCTCATGGCCCTCCAGATAGTCGGGAACAGGAACATCGTCATAGCCCTCAACAAGATCGAACTCGTCGACAGGGAGACAGTGATGAAGCGCTACGAGGAGGTAAAGGAGTTCGTTAAGGGCACAGTCGCCGAGAACGCCCCGATAATCCCAATCTCGGCCCTTCACGGTGCGAACGTTGACGTCCTCCTGGCGGCTATAGAGGAGTTCATACCCACTCCCGAGCGCGACCCGAACAAGCCACCCAAGATGCTCGTCCTGAGGAGCTTCGACGTCAACAAGCCGGGAACCAAGCCCGAGAAGCTTGTGGGTGGAGTCATCGGAGGTTCGATAATCCAGGGCAAGCTCAAAGTGGGAGACGAGATAGAGATAAGGCCCGGCGTCCCCTACGAGGATCACGGCAGGATACGCTACGAGCCGATAACGACCGAGATAGTCTCGCTCCAGGCGGGCGGAAGGTTCGTTGATGAGGCCTACCCAGGCGGTCTCGTCGGCGTAGGAACCAAGCTCGACCCGTTCCTCACCAAGGGCGACCTCATGGCCGGAAACGTCGTCGGAAGGCCCGGCCAGCTCCCGCCGGTCTGGGAGGACCTGATCCTTGAGGTGCACCTCCTCGACCGCGTTGTAGGAACCGAGGAAGAACTCAAGGTCGAGCCGATAAAGAGGAGGGAAGTGCTGCTCCTCAACGTCGGAACGGCAAGGACTATGGGTCTCGTCACCGGCCTCGGAAAGGACACCGTCGAGCTGAAGCTCCAGATACCCGTCTGCGCCGAGCCTGGAGACCGCTTTGCCATAAGCAGGCAGGTCGGTAGCAGGTGGAGGCTCATAGGCTACGGCTTCATAAGGGAGTGACCCCTTCCTTTTCTCCGGTTTTCGGTGGTCCCGATGGCAAAGAAAGAGTGGCTGGTCATCCCGGACACGAACTTCCTCCTCGTGCCTGGCCAGTTCGGCGTCGACGTTTTTTCGGAACTCCACAGAATCCTCGATGTCCGCTTTAAAATTGCCGTTCCCAACGTCGTTCTGCAAGAGCTGGACGTCATAGGGCGAAAGTCCCGCGGGAAGGACTTGCTGGCCATAAGGATGGCCAAGAAGCTGGCCGAGCGCTTTGAGAAGGTTGAGATGGGTGAGTTCGGGAAGAAGCCAATAGATGACCAGATTTTCGAATTCGCCATCGGGAACGAGCGCGTAATAGTTTGCACCAACGACAGGGAACTGAAGAAGAGATTGAGGGAGAGGGGCGTTCCAGTAGTTTACCTTCGCTCGAAAAAGATCCTCGAGCTTGAGGGGATGTTAGAATAAGCAACAGACCAAAACCCCCATGTGGAAGACATCCTTTTTACAGTCCAAATTCAAAACCCTTAAATTCTCCCCGCCGTTTAGGCTTCGGGTGGGAGCAATGTACACGGAGGAAGAACTCCTCAGAGAGATACGGGAGCTGATGGAGGACGAAGAGCTTTACAAAATGTACGAGAGGACCTTCAGAGAGTACCACTACTACTTCGACACCACCAACTACGTGGTCCTGAACGTATACGGCTTCAACGATCACGGGCCGGTTCACGTCCTCCTGACGACGAGGCGCGCGCTGGAGCTTCTGAGGATAGCCAGAAGGGCGGGGATAAAGACGACGGCGGAGAGCCTCGGGAAGCCCTACCGCTGGAGCAAGTTCATCGTTGCCTTCGGAGCACTCTTTCACGACATAGGCAACATGATACACAGAAACATCCACTACGAGTTCAGCGTCTTCCTCGCGGAGCCTATAATCGAAAAGCTCGTGAATGAGTTCGAACAGCGCGACCCGCTCCTCCTCAAGGCGCTGACGCTCAACGCGATATACACCCACGACGAGAAAGTTCAGTGCACCACCATTGAGGGTTCCCTCGTAACCATCGCGGACGGCTGCGACATGGAGGCGGGCAGGAGCAGACTCGTCCACAAGAAAGACAAGGTCGACATCCACGCGGTCTCCGCCCTGGCCATTGAACGGGTGGAGATAAAGGAGGGCGAAGGGGAACAGCCGATACTCATTGAGATATGGATGAAGCACCCGGCGGGGATCTTCCAGGTGGACGAGATTCTGACGAAGAAGGTCAAAAGCTCCCTCCTCAGGGGGCGCATCAGGCTGAGAATACACACGGGTATGGACAAGGAGGTCGTGGAGAAGGTTATTTAACCCTCCACCGTTTCTTTACCCATGCTGGCTGAGGCATACCGAGATCTGAAGTACCTCCTGAACAGGGGCTACCGGAAGAAGTACGCCCTCGACTTCGTCGCCAACCACTACCGCCTGACCCTGGAGGAGCGGCACCTGCTGGCGAGATGCGTTTTTCCTGACTCCTGGCTTGAGGAGGTCAGAAGAAAGCTCCTTCAACCGGAGGATCTGAAAGGAGCAGAACTGGCCGTTGACGGCTTCAACGTCCTCATAACCCTCGAATCACTCATGGAAGGAAAGGGAATACTCTGCGAGGACGGCCTGGTAAGGGACCTTAAGTACCAGGGAAAGTACAGGCCCAGCGAGAAAACCGGGGAATTGCTTCTGAAAACTGCAAGGACTCTGAAAGAACTGGAGATTGGAGGGGTCGTCTTCATTTACGGGAGGAACAATCCCCGGAGCGGACTCGTCGCTGCAACGACGCGGGAAGCGCTCAAATTGGTAGGCGTTCAAGGAGAAGTCATTCTCGTCAAAAGCCCCGATTTCGAGCTTAAAAAGTTTAAAGCGGTTGCAACGGCGGATACGGCCGTTGTGGAGAAGGCTTCCGGCGTTTTTGACCTGGCGAGATACGTGGGGAAAGTACTTGGGAAAAACCCCGTTCCATTTCTGGAGATGGTCAGCAGAGCGTGGCAATAGTGGCTTAACATTGAGATGGTTCTTGAAAAACTTCAAGCTATTTTGGAATTTTGAAAAGTCTTTAATAGGTAAATGGACAAATTAGGGTAGTGACTGCTCAACGGCCCTTTTGTTCTTTTGGGTCTACTGGAGGAGAAGGTAATGGAGCGCTGGCCTATCCTGGCCTTAGTTGTTATCGCGATGATGGTCGCAAGCGGGTGCACTGGGGGGAGCGGAACCCAGACCTCCACGGCCCAGGCCACCTATCATTCATCCACAAGCACAAGCCAGGCCCAGAGCCAGACCCAGACAGCGGAAACCAGTGAAACGACCGCCCCCGAGGAGAAAACGTGGAACATGGTGCCGGTGTGGAACGTCACAACCTCCGGAATTCCCTTCATGGACATGAGTCCCGACGGAAGCCTCTCAGCGGTTATTGACTTCGAAGGAACAAGGCTCTACCTTGTCAAACCAAACGGAAAGAGTATCGCCTTTGACCTGCAGGAGGAAGACCCCGTGAAGCCGGTTGTGGCCGGGGTCGCTGTTAAAGACAGAAGGGCCTACGTTCTGGCCAGCTACACCAAGTTCACAGGCCTGAGGATATACTCCTGGAGCGGTCGGGTGGGGGAGGAGAGGCATGGCTGGGCGGGCAGTGTCGCGGACAACATCGTTCGCTCGCCTAGCGGAAACCACCTGTGCTACCTCATAACCCCCAACGCGGGAAGGCAGGAGCTGTACTGCGACGGAAAGAGGCTGAACTTAGGCTCCGACGAGTACGTGATAAACTCCGTCTCCGATGCAGGAGTTGTGGTGCTGGGAATTGGGGACAGATCCCTGGTGTTTAAAGAGGGGGAGAAGCTCCTGGAGCTTGATACCGGGAACGTCATAACATATGGAAACAGGCTCCTCGCGAGCGAGGAGGGGAAGCTGAAGGTTTACTCCCCCAACGGGACGGTCCTTGCCGAAAAGGAGGGCTACACCTTCAAGATGACAACGCTGATGCGCTGGACGCTCATCCCCACCGAAAGGTATATCTTCCGGTATGAACCCCTCGAGGACACCGCGGTTCTCACGTGGAACCTTACTGAGGTCAGAACCCTCCCGGGCTTTCCATACTTCGCCAACGAGAACTTCGTCGTCATGGGCGATGGAAGAACCCTCCACTGCTACTCGCTGGAGGACTTCCATGAGGTCTTCAGCGTTGATGTTCCAGATTCCATCGGCTACGTCAGGCTGAGCGATGATGGCAGGGCCCTCTTAGTTTCGGGCGAGTTCGGCGGCTTCTGGCTCTACACCGCTGGTCCCTAGCATGAAAAGAGTTTCGTTTTTTCGTTCTGGAAGGACTTAAATAAAATCGCGCCTAAACTGAAAAATAGAAAGTGGATGGTGGTAGTATGAAAAGGTATTCCGCGGCTTTGTTGATTGTTGCCATACTGCTGTTTGCCATAATGGCAAGCGGATGCATGGGCGGAGGAAACGGGGGAGAAACCCAATCAACCTACGAAAGCTCTACCGGCAACTACGGAGGAGGAAGCCCGGGAGGTGGTTCGGGAGGCGCAAGCGGCACGGGCGGAGGCTCCGGGACAGGTGGAGGCACCACTGAATCAGGTTCCGGAAGCTCCCAGGCGTCCGCATCCTGGGAAACCCCCTGGGACGCCTACCACCCGATAAAGCTCGACGGGAAGTCCTACTACGTCACTTACATCAGGTACACCTTCACCGTTAAAACCCCCGACGGGGAGAAAACCTACGATGTCGAGAAGAGGAGGGGATACATAAGGGCGCACGTCTACGCCGACGAGAACGGCGAGATGAAGGATCTTGGGGAGTTCAACCTCTTCGCCTACTACGGGAAGATAACCCCCAAGGAGGGTTCGAACGCCACCTTTGCGTACCTGGTTGCCGTAAAGGAGCGGACTGAGGACACCGACCAGTACTTCCTCCAGCCGCTTCCGAACCTCGGAGCGCTGGCAACGGGAACGGGGGTCTTAATCGAGGCAAGGAGCAACACAGGGTACTTCTTCTGGAGCAACCCGGCGGCCATCGGCCAGTATTCGGAACTGCCCTACACCGAGGGTGACCTGGGCGAGCTTCTGGGAGGACTTGGGGACTATATCGTCCAGGGATGGGTGGCAATGATGGGTTCCGGGGCATGGAGCGGCTTGGAAGGCCACGACCTCATGAAAAAGGACGAATACAGCTTCTCGTTCATGGGAATGGCCTACAGCTACAAGATAGAACCCGACGGAAGCGTTACCCTGGACGGGAAGAGGTTCAGGGTGAGCAAAGTGGAGTGGACGTACTCCCTGGGCGGAACCAACATGCAGGGCAAGGCCACCATCTCACCGGACCTTCCGGTCCCCATCGAGGCGGAGGGAACCTTCGTGAGCATGAGTCAGGGGACCAAGATGTACTCCAAACTCAAGACAGGGGACATAAAGCTCGAGGAGAAGATCGGGGGAATGAACGTCGCGATAGAAAAGCCCACCTCAAGCGGAACTGAAACGGAAACAGAAACCGAGACCGAGACGAACACCGAGACCCAGACTGAAACTCCATCCTCCGGCTCCACAGAGAACTGGAAGCTCGCCTGGGACGCGTCGAAGCCGCTGAAGATAAACGGGGAGAGCTACGTGCTCACAGGCATTACATACGACATCACGTATAAGATGGCCGGCCAGGAAGTCCACTACACAATGGAGCGCGGCTACGAGAGGACGGACGACGGTTACAAAGCCTACGCCGTAGTGAAGATGGACGACGGCTCCACCTACAGGTTCGAGGTCTACTTCAGCCCGGACGAACTGGAGGAGTACACGGGCTGGGTCCTGTGGATGCCCTCAACCCTTCAGCTAACCGAGAGCAACTCGCCCGAGAAGGTGGCCATAGAAGGCCCCTCTTGCAGCTACAGCCTCGACGAGGAGAGCGGGGAGATGAACGGTGACGTAAGCTGCGGCGCCGAGATAAGGGAGAGCCCATTCGACGGGGTGTGGGACCTCTTCAACGGCTTTGCAGGGGGTATCTACGGAGACGTTGTCGAGGTCACATCACTGAGCGGGAGCGGCGAGGGCTACACGGTGCAGTCCGCGGGAAGCGTGAAGCTCGCCGGCATGGACTTTCCGGTGTACAGGGTGAAGTGGAGCGGGTCCCTCATGGGGATGTCCGCGAACGGAGAAACGGTGGTATCCCCCCAGCTACCAATCCCCGTTGAGATAACGGCATCGATAGCCTACCCTGGACAGGCGCTCTACGTCCACGTTAAGGTAACCGACCTAAAGCTTGAAAAGTCGAGCTAAACTTTAAATCCTCCTCTTCCATTTTTTCACTATGTTTGGAGAGTACAAGTTGAGGACGCAGTTCATCAAAATCGGGGACGTTAAAATACACCTCGTGGACGAAGGGGGAGGACTCTTCAGGTACAGGAGGGGGGACGTGAGCGTTCTGCTCAAGCGGGGCGAGGGAAAGTTCGAGGTTGTCCCGGCCCCAGCGGAGGGCTACGGTGTTAAAATTCTCCTCATCGATTTCGAGGACAGGATTCTAATTCCACCCAAAGAGGAGGTGGGGTTTTACCTCTCCGCTCCGGTGGAGGCCGAGGTCCGGCTTGGAGAGACCGTTATAGACAGGTTTCGTGTGTCGAGGGAGAAGTACGCCCTCTACGGAACCCCCGAGGTAGGTGCTATAGCTCGGTACTGGACGTCGAGGGTGTACCCATCCGAGCCAAGTTCCAAGTGCGTCCTCAGGGTCTCGGCCATTAACGGAACCGCAAAATGGAGGGAGATGGACCACATCGTCGTTTATATCAAGGACAGCGTCATGTTCTACAGCGAGGAGCGCGCCTACTATCCCCTGGTCCGGGTTGAGTTCAAATCGGACGTTCCTGAGGTTAACAACACTGGAAAGCCGCCGAGGGAGGGGTTGATGCCTAACAAAGAGCCGCTGCCCCTTCCAAACTTCCTGATGAGGTGGTGAGTGTGAACGCAAGCGACGTCCTCAACACTACCGTTTTATCCGGAACCCTCGAAACCGGTCCCTTTGAGATAACAGTCCTCTCCCTTGTGAAAGCGGGCCTGATACTCGTTGCCGGGTTCATCCTGGCCAAGCTGATCAAGAGGCAGATCATCAGCGCCTCAAGGAGCACCACCTACGTCTGGATAATCAACGAGGAGACCGCCAGCGCTTTCTACAACCTCACCGTCTTCATCGCCCTCATTTACTCCCTCGACGCGATAGGAATACTCTCATACAAGCTCTGGGGTATCCCCTTAAGCAACCTCCTCACCGCGATACTCGTCTTTTACTTCTCCTACCTCCTAGCTAAGAAGTCAAAGGACTACATGCTCGTCAGAACACCACAGAGCAAGCTTCCCGAAGTCCAGATAAAGGCAAAGCTGTTCTACTACACGGTCATAACCTTTGCGTTCTTCCTAGCTTTAAACATCGCGGGGATAAGCGGCGAGCTTAGCACCCTGCTGGCGGCCGCTGGAATAACGGGTATCGTCCTTGGTTTCTCAGCTCAGACTGTTATCGCGAACTTCGTCTCAGGCCTCTTCATGTACTTCGACAAGCCCCTGCAGATAGGCGACGCGGTGAGAC
The DNA here is from genome assembly GCA_027023165.1 of Thermococcus sp. The sequence goes on from JALVWX010000044.1 coordinate 7,956, forward strand.
TGCGGGACACCTCCGGCAACATCCTCGAGGGAATCGTGGAGGACATGCGCATACTCTCGACGAGAATAAGGCAGTGGGACGGAACCCTCGTCAGGATTCCAAACGAGAAGCTCTTCAACAGCGAGATCATCAACCTCCAGAGGTACCCAGCGAGGAGGACGACGCTGCAGATCGGGATAGCCTACAGCGCCGACGCGGAGAAGGCCATAGAGGTCATAAAGAGGGTTCTCGACGAAGAACCTTACGTCCTGGCCAAGCCCGAACCCAGGGTCTTCGTCGAGAGCATGGGCGACAGCTCCGTGAACATAACCATCTGGGCCTGGGCGCCGAGTTCGCTCTGGGTCGGGGAAAACCTCCTGCGCTCGAAGTACATGCTCCTCCAGAAGATAAAGGAAGCGCTGGACAAGGAGGGCATAGAGATACCGTTCCCACAGAGGGTAAACTGGTTCGCCAACGAGCTGAGGGTAAAGGTGGAGGGGGTCCCTGAGAGGGGGGATGCTTAACCTTTTCCCTTTTCCATCAGCGCGTAGAAGAAGCCTATGGTTTTGTGTCTGTGGGGCCACGCCCTCATCGTGCCCTTCAGAAAGCCGGGACTGTAGGGTCCGTTCAGGGGGATGAGCTTCACGTTATCGTGCCTCTCAAGGAACCACTTCACAACATCTTCGTTTTCTTCTGGCAACATCGAGCAGGTTGAGTAGAGCAGCCTTCCACCGGAATTTAAAAGTCTCCAGGCGCTCTCGATGAGTTCTTTCTGGAGGGCAACGACCTTGGGGATGTTCCTCTCCCTCAGGCGCCACCTAAGCTCGGGGTTCTTGGCGATGGTCCCGTCGCTCGTGCACGGCGCGTCGAGCATTACCTTATCGGCCATCCCCTCACCGAGGATTTGGGGAGCTTTCCTGCCATCGGCTTTTATCGTCTCGGCTATCTCAACACCCGCCCTCCTCAGCACCTCGTTCATCCGCTTTACCCGCATCTTGTCAATGTCGAAGGCGTATATCCTGCCCTCGTCCTTCATCAGCTCGGCCATGTGGGCTGTCTTTCCACCGGGGGCGGCTGCCAAATCAACGACCGTTTCACCGGGCTTTGGGGAGAGGACGAGCGAAGCGACCGCTGGGGCCTCTTCCTGCGCTACCGCCCAGCCCTTGTTGAAGAGCCACTCGGGGTTGAACGGATCGAGGATCCTGATGACGGTATCAACCCGCTCGCTCCTCTCAAAGCGGACGTTCTTTCTCTCCAGGTACCCCTCAACCTCCTCGACACTAACCTTCAGGCGGTTCACCCTTATGCTCGTTGGCAGGGTCTCGTTGAGAGCTTTGAGGAGTTCCCCAGCCTCATCGCCGAGAAGGGAGCGCATTCGACCTATGAACCACTCGGGGAAGAGGTAGTCCCACTTCAGCCTCTTCTCCTCGGAGTCTATGACGGGCACGTATTCGAGAACCTTTGGAAGGAGGTCGTAGTAGTAATAGCCGACGTAGGGGTGGGTTCGCTTTGAGAGAAACTGGGCGAGGCCCTTCAGGTGCTGCCGGGTCTTCTCGTTGGGATCGCGGAAGACTGCGACCTCAACGGCGACCCTCAGGGTTGCCCTCAGCCAGGGGTCGAGGATGAGCGGGGAGACGCCGACGAGCTCCTCAATTATTTCGTCTATGAGGCCGAGCCTCCGCTGGATCGAGTAGAAAATCCCGGTCAGCTTGGAGTTCTCCCAGCCTTCGATTCTGTACTTCGCGAAGGCCTTCCTCTTGGCCCCCTGGCTCGGCTTGACCTCCTCGCCGAGCTTAACCGCCTCGATGAGCGCGTAGAGCTGTCTGTCGCTCAGTTTCAGCTTCCCCAATGAACCCACCGGGGGAGTTAATCGGGAGGACTTAAAAGGCTAACCCGGAGCAAAAGGCGGCCTGAACCTGGGCGTTAGGACGAGTCCCTCGACCTTTCCCTTCAGGAGGTCAATGGAGTAGCCGCCGGCCGAAGCCACGAGGATCGCCTCCTCCGTAAAGCCCTCCCTTAAAAGCTCCTCCGCATCGGCCCTCGCCTCCGACGGCCGCGTTCTGTAGTAGCTGAAAACGGCCTCACGGAAGCACTCGAAGACCTCCATTGCCCTGCCCCTTATGACCGCATCGGACCCGTCTCTGGAAAGCATCTTAAGAGGCGAGTACAGGCTCTTGATAACGCAGAGAATTGGGGCCTCGAGGAGGAGGGAGCCGAGGTTTGAAACAACCTCTAGGGCAAGCTCCGCGGCCACCGCGTTCTCCCCTCTTAGAACCCGAGAGAGGGCGTCCAGAACGTCTCTCCAGCCGATGAACGCGGGTATTCCCATTGTGACGGCCAGTTTTGCACCGAGGAGGGCGACGTTGGGGTTATCCGAGACAACCATACTCTTGATTGGATCGACAAGCTCGTCGAAGAATATCGGGCGGAGCTTTGAGGCAAGCTCAAAGAGGTCGGGGAGGAGGATGGGACCGTTTTCCCCACCGGCAACTTCCGCAAGAACCCCAACGAGCTTTACAAGCTGATTTCGCGAGAGGGGAACGCCAGAGAGGAGCCGCCCGAGGACACCTAAGGCCCTCCTGGCCACGGAAACGTCCTCACGGACAAGCCTCAGCAGGTCGTCAAATCCCTCGCGCAGTACCCTGAACTTAGCACCACCCCCAAGAGAAGGGATGGCCTCTTCCAGAACAGACAGCGCACCCACCACAACGGTTAAGTCATCGGAGTGGAGGAGGCGGACAACCTCAACCAGCGCGTTCTCATCGTCGAGGGCCAGCTGAACCGCCTCCCGGAACTGCCAGGAGGTAACCAGTTCTATGAGGTTGTTTCCAGCGTCTCCGTCCATTGTTACCACCTTATTCCACCGGCGGGGAATTGGGGGCTGGGAGTTATATCCCTTTCGGTTCGCTCAGACAACTTTCTGAATCTGTAAATGTCAGTGGTAATCCTTTCTAGGGGTTTTTTGTGGAAGTAAAACTGGGCAGGAATCTCAAAGGGAACCGTTACCCTGTGGGTTATCGAAAAACCGCAGTCGCTGACGAAGGACTCTATGAAGCGCCGCACCTCGGGCTTGGCGAGGTGAATGGAGTAGACGGTATCGCTCACCTCAAAGGCCTTAATGAGGAAGGGCCTGTCGGCGTGCTTAACCTGACTCCCGAACGGAGGGTTCATGATGACGGTGTCGGCTCTCCCTGAGAACTCAGAGACGTCGGAGTTCATGAACTCGATGCAGTCGATGTCAAGGGAAGCGGCGTTTTCCCGAGCGGTTTCTAGGGCAGTCTCATCTATCTCAACCGCGTAAACCTTCCGTGCCCCGAGGAGGCAGGCTCCCACCGAGAGAACCCCAGTCCCGGCGCCGAGATCGGCTATGGTTTTCCCCTCGACGTCGCCCAACGAATGGGCCAGCCACAGAAGCTCCGCCGCAACGTTCCCGGGGGTCCTGTACTGCTCAAGCTCAGGTTTGGGGTTTGGGAAGCCCTTCAACTGAGAAAGGAGCATTGAGAGGTGCTTTTTCTTCACGTCAACCACCGTGGAGCACTATTCCAAGCGGCTCGTCCACCTTTCTCTCAACTCCGAGTATCTCGTCGAACTCATAGTCATCGCGAAGGCCGAGCAGTATCTCAACCTCCCGCGGTGTAAGGACGGGCTTTCTCCAGTTCTCGTAGTCGTCTATCGGAACCCTCGGGCAGGCAACGACGACGTAGGCGTCGAAGTCGAAGCCCTCCAAAGCAGGATAGTTTATGTGGTTCATCGCTATCAGCCTGACGTACTTGCCCCTCCCACGGAGGAGCTTAACGATGCGCTTCGCTTCCGCCAGGCGGAGCTGGCCCTTCTTGGTGCTCGTGATGACCCCAAAGCGCTTCGCGTCCATCGCCTTCGCTATCTGCGCCCAGCGCTTCCTGATGAGCCTTTCAGCCTCATTATCCATCCATATCGCGTCGCCGGAGTATGGATTGATGGCCAATGTGGGCTTCTTCACAGCCATCGCAACTCCTATTGGGTGGAAGTAGCCGGCGCCTATAAAGAGCACCCCGTCGGCGTCGGTTTTTGCAGCCGAGAAGTTGCATCCCAGAACCTGTCCAGGCCAGGAAACGCGGGAGTCCCCTTTTCCAACCAGGACTTCGAAGCCTTTCTCTTCCAGGAAAACCTTTGCCCTTTCAAGTTGATGAATATGCTGGGCCGTCGTGACGGGGGCGATCCTCCTCCCGAGCTTTTTGATTTCGTCGATGTTTCTTTTGAGAGCCGGAACGACGTCTACCCTAGCAAAAGCGGGCACGAATATCGTTGGAACCTCGAGGTGGAGCGTCATGTAGCTGTGGCCGAGGTGTATCAGCGCGTCACAGCCGAGCCTCTTGGCCTCGATATCTGCCGGGTCACAGGCGCCGTAGTTTATGTCCCCGCTTATTATTGCCTCCATCCCGTTCTCCTCGAGGAAATCTGCCAGCGCCTGGGCCTCCCCCCTGAGTCCCTCAGGAGTTTGAATGAGCACTCTCCCAGCGTTAAGCTCACAGAGCTTTTCCAGTATCCCCTCCATGGAAACCTCGTGCATCTCACCACCAGAAACGATTGGAGGCCACGGTTTAAATGGTCATCGGGATTCTCGGGGGTACAATATCAAACCGTAAATCGGGCGGGATTTGAATTAGTAGGTCATGCAACCATGTCCAGTTACGGGACGTTCGAAATTCAGAGGGACATCAAAGTGTATTGGAATCCAGAAAATTCCATGCGCAACACTTATTAGACACTGATGGCCATTTAAAACGCAAAATTTTGGAGGTGGCTCAAATGAGGAAAAACTTTGCAACGATAGGTTTGATAGCAGGGCTGCTCCTTCTCGCGGCCATGATGCACCCTGTCGCAGCCTCCGGAAGCAAGGGTGGAGCGAACTACTACCACCCCTATCCCTACGGCCTGAAACCGGGTGATATCGTTATCGGCCACAACCCCGTGAGCAGCATAATAATCCCCGGCTACTGGACCCACACCGGTATGGTAGTCTACTATGACTACAACGCCAACGACTGGGTAGTCGTCGAGGCATGGGACGACCCGAGCGAGGTCAGACTGGTCTACCTCTCCGACTTCCTCAGGAGGTACGACACCGTCGCGGTCCTTCGCGTCGCGACCACCGATGACGTGAGGTACAACGCCGTCAACTTCGCCCTCCAGCAGCTCGGCAAGCCCTACGACTGGCACTGGTACACCAAGCACGTCTACGGCGACAGCTACTACTGCTCCGAGCTTGTCTGGGCCGCCTACAAGGCCGCTGGAGGACCGGACATCGACGCTCACCCGGGATTCTACTGGAAGTACCTCAACGGCGTCGCCCCCCAGGAGATTTACGACGATGGCGACACCTACGTCATCTACTACGACTCCGCCTGATGCCTTTTCTTCTTCCTTCTTTTCAAGGAGAGTTTCAACGTCTCTAACTTCCACGTCGAAACGCTTTTATATGCCCTCGGCGAATAATACCTCGAAGTTCGAGGCATCGGGGTGAGATGTATGATCGTCGTGACGACCGAGAAAATCCCCGGCTATAGGGTGGTCGAGGTCAAGGGAATAGCCCGTGGGGGCGTCGTGAGGGCGACACACCTCGGCAGGGACATAATAGCAGGCTTCAGGAACCTAGTTGGAGGCGAGGTAAAGGAGTACACGGAGATGATGGCGGAGGCGAGGGAGATAGCCCTCCAGAGGATGATAAAGAACGCCGAGGAGATGGGGGCCAACGCCGTCATAGGAATGCGCTTCATGACGTCCAACGTTGGCCAGAGGATGGCGGAAGTTTACGCCTTTGGAACGGCAGTCGTCGTTGAGAGGGAGTGAGAGCATGCGGAAGCTCCTTCCGGTTTTCGTTTTGGCCGCTTTAATTGTCCTCCTCCCGCTGATGCACGCCCTAACTCCTCAGGAGGCCATGATGGAGGCCCTCAAAACCGGAAACTACTCGGTTGTCGAGCCTTACCTCTCCCCCATCATGAAAAAGGTCCTCACGGAAAGCTCCTTTAAGGCGATACGCGAGAGCCTTCTGGAGGCACACGGCGAGATAAGGTCATACGAGCTTGTGAAACGCGAGGAGAAAGGCCCCTACGTAACGTATTACTACCGCGTCACCGCCTCGAAGGGAACCTACACCGTTACGGTCACCGTGAGGGACGGGAAGGTTGAGGGCTTCCACCTTAAGGGGATACCCTTCAAGGCCACCCCCAAAGCGATTTATCCCCTCTTAGGCGGCCTCACGGCCTTCCTCATTCTCTGGGCCTACGTGAGGAAGATCGGGGTTGCCGAGGTCATCCTTGGAATCGCACTGCTCTTCGTGGTTCTTCTTGTCCAGCCGCCGGTGCAGTCAATACCAACTTTTCTCGGCGTCTCAAACGTTGCCCTCCTGGTTATCTGGATGGGCTTCGTAGCGGGACTGTTCCAGGAGGTCATCAAGTACTACGCCTCGCGGGATAAGGGGCTGAGAAAGGCGCTTTACATAGGAGCCGGTTTCGGACTCGGTGAGGCCCTCTACGTCTCGGCGATAAGCGTCCTCGGCGGGGGTCAGGTTGCCCTTTTAAGCGCCCTCGAAAGGTTCCTGGCGCTCCTCTTCCACTCATCGACAACGGTGGTCTTTGCGTACTCCTACAAACGCGGCAGGGGCAGGGAGGCGCTGCTCGCGATGATCCTGATTCACTGGTTCGTCGATTCCCTCGCGGCCTACTGGCACTACAGTCCGAGCTACCTCCCACTGGGGGTCAGCTACACTGTGATGCTGGCAGTTGGACTGTACCTCCTCAAGCTCCTTCCGGAGGTGAAGCGTGAAGCGGAAGGGGGAGTCAAGTGGTGATCTCATGCTGGGGAACCCGAAGGAGAAAGCCCTGAAGAAGCTCAGAAAGGAACTCCGCTCCGGCCTTTACTCATACCTGGTTCTCTCGCTCTTGGAGAGGGAGGGCGAACTGCACGGCTACGCGATAAGGAAGAAACTGGAGGCACTGAGCAATGGAAGGCTCGTCCCGAGTGAAGGCGCCCTGTACGACATCCTTAAGGGTCTGAAGAAGCTCGGTCTTGTGGAGGACGAGTGGGCCGAAGTCGGCGGAAGACCGAGGAAGTACTACCGCCTGACCGAGCTTGGGAGGGAGGTTCTGGGGGAGCTTAGGGATGAAATCAGGGAGGCTGTTCTGGTCATCGAGAAGGTGAGTGGGGGTGAGTAAGAT
>JALVWX010000045.1 GCA_027023165.1 Thermococcus sp.
AAGAAGAAGGAACTCCTCAGGGAGGACGACAGGCTCGTCCGCGGCAAGGTCGCCGACATACTCGCCCAGGCAAGGCGCGAGATGGAGAGGGCGATTCAGCGCTGTGCAATGGTCAACTGCGCCCAGCTTATGGCGCTTGACACGATGAGGAAGAAGCTGATGGCCCTTGAGAGCAGGGTCAGGCATGCTGAAGCTGGCTACCGCGGCTACTTCGACAGGGTGAAGTTCAAGGAAGAGGAGCTAAACAGGCTCATCGAGTACGACGCGAAGATGATAGAGCTGGCAGAGGATATATTAAACGGCATCGGGGCGATAAACGGGGGGATAGCGAACCCGCAGGCTTTGGGCATGGCGGTTTTGGAGTTAGACGACAAACTCAACTCCTTCGAGGAGGTTTTGAGCAAGAGGATGAGCTTCGCGGCGGGTGAGTGAGATGGTGCAGGTTATAGAGTGGGTTAACCCCGGGGAAGACGAGATAATCTGGCGTTACCCCAACGAGGTAATAAAGTGGGGCGCCCAGCTCATCGTCCACGAGTATGAAGTGGCAGTCTTCATGCGCGACGGCAAAATCTACGACGTCCTCGGCCCGGGAAGGCACACGTTAACAACGCAGAACCTTCCCCTTCTCTACAAGCTCGTTGGCGGAAGCAACAGCCCTTTCAAGGCAACGGTAATCTTTGTCAGCATGAAGCAGTTCCAGGGACGCTACGGGGGAGAGACGCAGACGAGAGAGCTGGCCCCGGTTAAGTACTACGGCGTCTACTGGTTCAAGGTTGCCGACCCTGTGCTCTTCATAACCGAGGTGGTCGGCGGCCAGAGCCTCTACGACACCGCTGACGTCACCAAGTTCATTCGCGCTTACTTCAACGAGGGCATGATGAAGCACCTCTCCGCCTACTCAATCGTCGACCTCTTCCAGAACCTCGACATGGTGAGCACTCAAGTGAAGGTCAAGCTCATCGAGGACTTTCGCAGACTCGGCCTCGAGCTGGTCGACGTGAAGATCGAGGGAGTGAACACGACCGACGAGTGGCGCCAGAGGCTCTTCTGGATAATGCAGACGGGCAACGCTCAGGCAGTGATGCAGATGGACACAGCAAAGCAGGTCGCGGCGGAACTCGGAAAGAGCGAGGGGGCAGCTATGGGGACGGGTATGGTGATAATGCCCCAGCTCCTCCAGCAGCCTGCTCAACCGACACAGCCGGCGCAGCCGTACTCTGGTGGAGGCGTTCCACCTGCGGGCTACCCGAACCCACAGCAGCCAGCCCAACCGGCCGCTCCGGCGGCACATCAGGAAATCTGTCCCTACTGCGGCAAGCCGATTCCGCCCGGAGCCAGGTTCTGCCCCTACTGCGGTCACGAGATAAAACGCTGTCCCAACGGCCACATAGTTCCCGAAGGGGCGAAGTTCTGCCCGGTGTGCGGGGCAAAGATAGAGTAATCCCCCTTTTCCACTTTTCGTGCCCCAAAGGGGAGTTGAAAAGGGGAAGTTCAAAGCCCAAACTTATCCTCGATGTAGGCCCTTATTAGGTCTTTCGTCGCGAGCAGGCCCCTAACGTGCGTCCTCTCCATACCGTGGCTCGCGTGGACGCCCTGCCCTATGAGTGCCACACGGAAGTCCCAGCCGGCCCTGAGGGCGGCGCTTCCATCGGAGCCGTAGTAGGGGAACACATCAACCACGTGCGGTATACCTCTCTTCTCGGCCAGCTCGATGAGCTTGCTCGTCATTTCGTAGTCGTAGGGGCCGCTGGAGTCCTTCGCCGCTATCGAAACGGCGGTCTCCTTCCCGTAAACTCCCTCTCCGATGACGCCCATGTCGACGACAAGCAACTCTTTAGTGCTCGGTGGATAGCCTGCCGAACCGCCGTGGCCGACCTCCTCGTAGGGCGAGAAGAAGAACGCCACCGGGAGCCTCTCCAGGTTCTCGGCTCCGATGTCAAGGAGCAGGTCGATCATCACAGCCACACTCGCCTTGTCATCTAAAAAGTGCGCCTTGACGAAGCCGTTGACATACTCAAACTTCGGGTCGAAGGCTATGAAGTCGCCGGGCCTTATCCCGAGCTTTTCGGTGTCCTCTTTCTTTTCGACTTCAGCGTCGAGGCGGATGTACATGTTCTCCTCCTTCCTCTCCTTCTTTCCGGCCTCCCTGTTGACGTGGACGCTGGGGTTTTTCAAGAGGAGTGTGCCCCTATAGCGCTTTCCGGAGCGGGTTATTATCGTGCAGTACTCGCCCTCAAAGGTCGGCATGAGCAGACCTCCGATGCGGGTGAAGCTCAGGTGTCCATCCGGCAGGATGCCCTTGACCATCGCTCCGAGCGTATCAACGTGGCCCGCTATTACGAGCTCGGGCTCAGGATGGTTGCCTGCTATGAGTGCCCCCTTGTTGGTGTAGTAGGTCTTAATTCCAGCCTCGTTGAGCTTCTTCTCGATGTGGGCGAGGACTTCCTTCGTGTAACCCGTCGGCGAGGGTATCTCAAGTATTTCGTGAAGAATTTCGACAACCCTCTCCATGTTATCACCAAAATAGAATAGGCGGGGAGGTTAAAAAACCTCACCCGAACTCGTAGCCGTATCCGGAAACCGTAAAGCCGTAGGCCTCGCAGTAGTACTCATTGCAGGCCTTTACCGTGACGTGGTAGGTTGTTCTCTCTCTCCTTGCCTCCATCTCGGCCTCGTTGGCATACTGCACCGCTTTTTCAGTAACGTAGTCGAAGGTCTTGTCAACAAGCTGTTCCTTCACCCAGTCGAGAAGGCCCTCCTTGAAGGCCTCCTTGTCAAAACGCATCGAATCGGGGGTTTCAAGTCCTTCCGTCTTAGGTGCATTCTCTTCCTCAGGGATAAAGGCCTCGACGCCACCAACTACCGTCTTCACGCCTTTAGCTAACGCCACCATCCCGTAAGTTATCTTGGCTCCCAGGCTCTTTGCCTCGACCATCTTCGCCGTGAGGACGCCTATGTCCTTGCCCGTCTTCAGAACCTCGACGCTGTTCTCATACTTAGTGTAGATAGTACCAACATCTTGCTCCCCCGGCAGTTCGTAGCGCTTCGGGACGAGCCTCGCGTAGAAATACTTAATCGGCCTCGTCGAGCCGAAGTCGATGGTTCTCTTGGGTTTTCCGTTGATGAGCGCACCCGGCGCGCTGATGGTGACGTTCTTACAGTGGTGGCACTCGAAGTAGAGAAGTCCAACGTCCGTGCTGTTCAGCCACTCGGAGCTTACGAGCTTTACCTCGGGTTTTGCTTTATAGCGAGCCTCGATGTTGAACTCGTAGGTGTAGCGTTTATCATAATTGTCTCCGAAGTCAAGCTCCACATTGAACGAGACGAAGACGAAGCCGATCTTTTTGATATTGGGCAGGCTGAGCGTGTATTCGGTCTCGCTTACCTTCTCCAGCTTGTCCTCGTCATCTCCCCATACCGACACCTGCGTAAGCTCGTATTCCGTTTCGTTTCCGTTCGGGAGGGTTACCGTTATCGGGTCGGCCTTTATCTCGAAGCTGACCGAGTCACTATCAACGACCACCGTGATGAACTCGTCGGGCTTGATTCTCTTTCCATCCAGAAGAAACTCGATGTGCTTGTGAACCTTTGGTCTTGGCGTCTCCTTGATGGTGGTATCCACTTCCTTGTACTCTGGCTTCTCGGCAGTCGG
>JALVWX010000046.1 GCA_027023165.1 Thermococcus sp.
GCGCTATCCTCAGGTATCCAATCGTCTCGTCCAAAAGCTCGAGGAGTTCGCGAACCTTCATATTGTAAACTTAGGGCAACGGTATATAAGGGTTCTTCGAAAACTTTTCGGGAATTTTGGCGTCTTTTTGAAGGTAGGGTTTTAACCCTCCGGCTGTATTTTTGCCGGTGGTGTTATGGAGGCAGTTAAAGCTCACCCTTCTGATTCGGTGGGTGTAAAAGCTGAGAAGCGCGAAAAAAAGCTCCTCATGGGGAACGAGGCCATAGCCTATGGTGCCCTTGAGAGTGGTGTCGTTTTTGCAACGGGTTACCCCGGAACGCCTTCAACCGAGGTTATAGAAACCATCGCGAGGCTCAAGCCCGAGGTCTTCGCCGAGTGGGCACCGAACGAGAAAGTCGCTCTGGAGGAAGCGGCGGGAGTTGCCTACACCGGGTTGAGGGCCCTCGTTACGATGAAGTGCGTCGGTCTTAACGTCGCCGCCGATCCGCTCATGAGTTTGGCTTACTCAGGTGTCGAGGGTGGACTGGTTGTCCTCGTCGCGGATGACCCCGGGCCACACACCAGCCAGACCGAGCAGGACGACCGCTATTATGGAAAGCTCTCCCTCCTCCCGGTTCTCGAACCTGCCGACCCGCAGGAGGCCCACGATTTAATAATCTACGCCTACGAGCTGAGCGAGAAGTACAAGGTCCCTGTAATTTTCCGCACGACCACGAGGGTAAACCACACGACGGCCGATGTGGAAGTCGGAGAATTCATTGAACTCGACAGAAAGCCCGTCTTCAAGAAGGATATTGAAAGGTACGTCAGGGCCAGCATGGAGGGCAACAGGAAGAGGCACCGCTGGTTGAACGAGACTCTCGCCAAAATCGAGGAGGAGTTCAATAGCATGCCCTTCAACTGGGTCGAGGGTAAGGAGGATGCCAAAATCGGAATAATCGTTGAAGGCGCGCCCTATAACTATGTGCGCGAGGTTCTTCCGAAGCTCAACGCGGACTTTAAGATTCTAAAGCTCTCAACCCCCCACCCGCTTCCGAAAAAGCTCGTCCTTGACTTCCTGAAGAGTGTGGACTACGCGATAGTGGTCGAGGACGGGGCACCTTTCCTCGAGGAGGAGGTCAAAATAGTTGCTTACGAAGCAGGTTTGAGAGTCCCGATTTACGGCAAGAGAACAGGCCATCTTCCGCTCGAGGGCGAGTTAACGCCGAGCCTTGTCAGGAACGCTCTGCTCGGACTCATCGGCGAGGAAGGGGATGAGTACACCAAGCCAGAGGAGGTTGCCTACGCCGAAAGCTTAGCTCCAAAAAGGCCTCCCGTCATGTGCCCCGGCTGTCCTCACAGGGGAAGCTATAGAGCGGTTCTAGACGCGCTTAGAGACCTCAAGCTCGGGCGCTACTCCGTCCCAATCCACGGCGACATAGGTTGCTACGCGTTGTCTCTCCTCCCGCCACTCGAGGCCATCTGGACGGAATACGTAATGGGCGCGAGCATAAGCCTGGCGAACGGTCAGAGCGTCGTCATGGACAAGAAGATAATAGCGACGATAGGCGATTCAACCTTCTTCCACAACGGAATCCAGCCGCTGGTTGATGCCGTCTACAAGAACCTGAACGTCCTCGTCATGATACTCGACAACAGAACCACCGCCATGACCGGCCACCAGCCGCATCCGGGAACCGGCGGAAGCGAAACCGGCAGGAGGTTCAATGAGATAGACATAGAGGCCCTCGTTAAGGCGTTGGGGATTAAGTACGTCAAGACCGTCGATCCCTACGACCTCAAGGCAACCAGGGAGGCGATAAAAGAGGCTATGCAGATCGAGGGGCCGGCAGTCATAATAGCCAAGCAGGAGTGCGTCATACCGGTCATAAGGCGCGGCGAGATAGGTGAGATACCCCTAGTTTTGGAGGACAAATGTACAGGCTGTAAGGCATGCATACTCCTGACCGGCTGTCCTGCTTTAGTCTACGACCCGGAGACGAACAAGGTAAGGATAGACAATTTACTCTGTACGGGCTGCGGCGTCTGCAACCAGACGTGCCCGTTCGATGCCATAAAGTTCCCGAGTGAGCTGAATCAGAACCAGCCGTAGCGCCAGTCCTTCACCCTTTTTTCACTGATTTCGTCGGAGATTAATCCCCTGAGGAAGACGCTGTAGAGGAAAACTCCAATGAGTCCCCCGAACATCGCGTAGAACTCGTTTAGGTAATCCAGAACCCATATCCCAATGAGGAGGGGGACGGCGATTATAATGGCTCCCCTCAAAATTCTCCTCCAGCTTTGGGGCCCGAGGTAACTTGGTCCCCCCACGTTTGAGGGGTCAAAGCTGTCATGGAAGTAGTAATAGACATCGAGGCTTTTGACGAGGATTGGTGCGAGCTCCACGGCAATAACCAGAGTGTAAAGGATGGCGACTTCGAACATACTCCTCAAAGATTGTAAAAAAGACATCCCTTAAAGAAGTTTTCTACTCCCTCCACACTTCAAGCACCATGTACCTCCTCACGAGGGGGTTTGGATACAGTTCCCAGCCGATTCCCTCCGTTTCAGCCTCAATCTCACCGAATAGACCGCCCTCGCGCGGGTCAAGGCTCTCCCCGTAGATTTTCCCGGGGCGGATTTCAACGCTCATATACCTCGGAAGGCCAACAATGACTTTCCCGTGTTCCCTCGCGTAGTCCATAGCCCACTTGGCCGTGTATATCCCCGAGTAAATCTCCGCTATCCTCACTGGAACGCTCCACTTACCTATCGCTATTATCTCTATTCCAGTTTCCTCCCAGAGCTTCTTCGCGAGGGGTTGCAGGTCTTTGGCAAGGTCCTTCCAGACCTCCTTCCCGCGGTCGGTTATTGTTAAGGCGTCAATCGTCGGCTCATCGAGCTTCCTGACCTCTATGCCACCTATCGTCGAGTCGAGGTGGATTACATCGGGTTTAACTTCCCTGGCCAGTTCGACAGCCAGAAACGCCTCATCTTTTATCGCCTGCCTTCCGCTCATGTCGTAGTTGAAGGGGTCCGCATACTTTACCCTGCTCAGCGTTGCCGTCTTGTAGGGTTTTTCCACGAGCACAGCGACGGTTGCTATGAGGCCTATCGGCTCGTAGTTCTCGTTGAGGAGAGCACCGCCTGTATCAGCCGAGACTATTCTCATCGAAATCACCGTTAACGGGCAATTACCAATATACCACCGCGCCGTAGGTAGAGCGGTGAAAGCGATGGAAAGGTTGGACGGGACGGTTTATGAAGCTTTGGGTAGATACATTGATGAACTGTGCGGGGGAAACTTCGTGGGCGCGGCGAGGGGAAAGGTGGTGATTCAGGCGGACGGAGAGTACTACCCAACGCCCCAGGAGGGAACCCTGCCCTTCCTGAACATCTTCCGCTCGGACGAAGGACTTTTGCTCATTGGCGTGTGGGGAGACGAGGGAATCGTGCTGAGGATGAGAACGTGGGGCACGGTCGTAAGAAATTCCGAAACGATTGAAATCCTATCAGAAATAAAGGATGGAGTGGTCGCGAGGGTAACCCTGCGCGCGGGAAGGAGCCTCGCGAATGTCCTGGGAAAATGTAAGGCGGGGTCCGAGAAAAAAGAGGGAGCAATACTCTCCACGAGGTTCAAGGGG
>JALVWX010000047.1 GCA_027023165.1 Thermococcus sp.
AAGACCCTTGGAATAACGCCAATCAAGGTTTCACCCGTCATCTGGTGGTCGGTTTACCTCACATTCACGGCTCTTCAGACGCTGGCCGTCTATTATGTCTACCGCGTCTCAAAGAACTTTGGAGAATACGGAAAAACCGGCGGACTTGCCATGCTGGTCGCGGTTCCCCTCCACCTGCTCAGCCTCAAGCTGTACTTCATACTCACTTGGACCGGGTTAATCCTCTTCCTGCTCGGTCTTGAAAAAGAGAAGGAGGTGATGGCATGATTTATGGAGTCCTGCTTAGCATACCCGCGAAGTTCGTGACGAAGTATGAAGATGAGGTCAGAAAGACCATAGGCTACGGAATAGCCAGGGGCGACATAATAAGCTTTACCGAGGCGAGGTACAAGGGCGACGTCGCCTTCGTTATGCTAGCCCGCTCAAACAGGGCCGCGGAAAGGGTTGTTAACGAGCTCAAGGAACTGCCCGTAAACGTCAGGGTCATAGAGATTGAGGGGGAGAGCTGATCCCCTTTCCCGTTTATGGGAACGTGGAACCTCCTCGCTCACTATCTTCTCGTGTTCTTATACGCCTTCGGGCCGATCATGTGCTCCTCTGGTTCTTGATCAGGGTCAAACCAAAGTTTCCGTCAGGACTGTCAACGGCCATCGTGGTGTTCTTTTCCCTCCTCAGTGTTTTCACCGTGGATTTAATCCTCGGCTTTGTGATGGCACCGTTGAAGCCCCACGAGACCGTTTCAATAGTCTACGCCTCCAAGGTTCCACTCCTCTGGGAGACGGTGAAGATAGTGAGCGCCATCCTGGGGATCCTCATAGTCAAGGAGGACTCCACGTGAACCGATACCAGGCTGACCCTCGCGTTTCTATCGGGAATCACCTTTGGACTCGCAGAGTTCTCAGTTTACCTCGCCAACTTCAAGTACACGGCCAGTGGAATGCTCATCCTCTTCCTTTCAAGGATGATCTACCTGGTTATGACCGTTACCCTGATGGCAGGACTGCTGCTCCTCGCGAAGGGCAGAAAACTCGCAGGAGTACTCATAGTCCCGGCCTTCTACGTGATGCATGCCCTCCCTGATTACTACATACATCTTAACTCATATTCGGCAATATCCCTCGTCCTTATCGTTGAGCTGCTGGTCTTCGTCGCTGGAGTTTACCTTCTCATCCCGGTCATCACCGAGGAAAAGAGGATGAGGGCTGAGTTCCGGAGGGAAGCGACCGTGAGCTTGAACGACCACTGGCTCGATAAAATGGAGGGGGACTAGGCTACCCACTCTATCTCGTAGTCCTTTGCCTTCAGCTTTTTAACGTCTTCCAGGGCTATTCTCTCGGCTTTCTTCCTGTCGTTCGTGACGATTATCCTCTCCTCGGGAAGGGTGTTCTCGAGGTAGTACACGATTCTAACGAGCATGGCCGACACCTCATATATCACTGACGGTGACAAAGAATGGACCATGATTTAAAAGCATTACTGTAACTTAGTGTACATGACTCGCTATGGATGTTCATCCAAATGTGGACATCCATGCACATAGAAGTCAAAACTGCGCGATGCAAACAGTGGGAATAAGTGCAGAGAAACCGGAAATCACTCAAGCTTTTCAAGCTCGTAGACCCGGGCTTCCTTCCGCCGGAGCTCCCGCCTGGCAAAGCGGCGGGCCTCATCGGCGGTTTCGGTTTCAAAAATTATCATTTGTCCGTGGTTTTCCCCGCCGTAGAGAGTTAGGGACCACTTCATGGTACCACCAGCGATTTTGTCATTCGTTCAAAGTTTATAAGTCTAACGGGGGAGGTATGGGCATGCAGTTGATGTTTCGACAAGATAACTTAAAGGCCATTATCAAAACGGCAGAAGAGAGCGAAGTCGAGGTGTGCGGCTTCCTCATTGGCCGTCGTGAGGGGGAGACGTTCAAGGTTGAGGAGGCTCGTTTCGTCACGAACAGGTTGAATTCTCCAAATGAGTTCGAAATGGAGCCAGTGGAAATGATCAAAGCCATAGACGAGGCGGAAAAGAAGGGCCTCGAGGTCGTTGGAATCTTCCACTCCCACCTGAAGTGCCCGCCGAGGCCCAGTGAGATGGATTTGGAGGGGTGGATGTCTGGCCGGTGGTGTGGTTGATAGTGGATGGAAAGGGGAGCTATGGGGCGTATGTTTTGAGGAACGGGAAGGTGGAGGAGGTTGAGGTCAATGAGAAGTAGGAGGCCAAAATCGGGCTTGTTGAGTGGTCCGATAACCTTGTAAATGGAAAACGTTAAATTCAATGAACGTTAGATGTGAATGTTGGTTCTCCTCGGTGGGGGAAATGACAAGGTGCAAATTTAAGACCACAGATAAAACGTGGACGTGTTACCTTGAAGCCCTTCCTGGGGATGAATACTGCTACTGGCATAAAATAGAAAACCAGAAAAACCCCTCTAAAGAGCAAATAAAGGAATTGAGAACTGGTAGAATTTTTGAGGTGTACCTAAAATTTGCTAATCTTCGGGAAGCTGATCTTAAAAACGCTAAATTATGGTTGGCACATCTTGAAAATGCCAATCTCGAGAATGCAGACCTGAAAAGCGCTAATCTCGAAGGGGCAAATCTTAAAAGCACCAACCTTTGGGATGCAAACCTTAAGAATGCTAATCTTTATTTTGTTTCTGTCAATTCACAAACGAACCTTACAGGAGCAAAGTTGCAATATGCGAATCTCTACAGATCATACATTGACCAAACACCAACACTTAGAGACGCCGAGATTTTCAACAAAGATACCTGGGTGGAAATAAACGAGATTGTGGCGGAGCTTGCAAAAAAGGAAAAGCAATTGATCTCGAAAAGCTTCGAGAAGTACACGAGGGATTAGCCCGCAACCTTGAAAGTGAGGGGTACTTTTATTATGTGGTAAAAGGAGAGAAAGTAGTTCTTTTTGACCCGAAAAAGGGCCTTTTAGAAGAGCCTGACAGATTTATTCGGTGGAAATTTAGGGTTAAAAAAGCTTTGGAACCCAAGAAAGTCCAAGGATATAAAGAAAATTCTGAGAAACTTGAGAAGAGAAGAGAACTTGAGAGTCAACTCTGGAAACTCCTCAAAGAGCATGGGAAAGGAATTCTCTATAAAAATATCCCCGAGAACCTTCAAAAGCTTTATGGGGCCTCCTATGAAGTCTACAACAAGCTTTATTACTTCTACATCCAGAACGGCAAGTTTGAGGAAGCCCTCCAGATGCACTATCGCAGAAATGAAGTCAGGCGGAAGTTGAGGTTAACAAAAGGGTTGAGAAGCAAAATTCGGGCTTATATTTACGATGGGCTTGTCCTAAAGGTCTTAACGGGATACGGGACAAAACCTGAGAGACCACTGATATTCTCACTCTTCACGATTTTAGTCTTTGCGTTTCTCTTTAGGCTCACCAACGGGATAGTGAAGGTCGTGAACGGCAAGCCCGTGCCTGCGGACTGGGTGGACTACCTTTATCACAGCGTTATTACCTTCACAAGCCTTGGATATGCCAACATTCAGCCCAACCTGACGAGCCACGTTCCCCAGGTCTTGGTCTCGATCGAGTCGTTTCTCGGACTGCTGCTAATGTCTCTGTTCCTATACACCGTAACGTTCAGGATTTCGCGCTAAGAGTCGATATCACTCCTCCCTTATCACGATCTCGATCTTCCTTCCCTCGCGGTAGCCTTTCATCGCAGAGAGCATGCCCTTTACCGTCTTCTCCACAAGCTCCTGCACCCAGTCCTTCATGGGGAGAACCTGGCCGTCGATTTTTACCGTCACCTTCGGCTTCGAGCTGAGGACGACGCAGTCTTTCAGCGTTTTCTCGCCGGCAACTATCATCCTCGCCATCTCCCCGCAGGTGAAGCCGCACATGCCGCAGTCTATGTTGGGGAGCATGAAGGCGCGCTTTTCAACGAGGTCGGCGAGCTTTTCCGGTTCCTTCGTGGCGTCTATAACCGGGAGACCTTCTATCTCCTCCATTCTTCCCCCAGCCACAACTCCGCTCACCGCTATTGCCAGTCCGTCGTTGAGTTCCCCAACGTCCTCCTCGCTCCTCGCGCAGATGACCTTGGGAACGTGCTTTATCGATTTGAAGCCCTCCAGGAGGAGGAAGTCAGCGTTCACCATCGAGAAGAGGGCGTTGATGTCCTTCGCCCTGAAAAGGAGAGCGTCAGTATCGTTCGCCCTGACGAGGACCGAATCTGCAACCCGCGAGAAGCGCCATGTGTCGCTGTTTTCCCTGTCAAAGTCGGCGTGCATGCTCTTCGCTATCGCCACACGGTAGCCGCGCTCCTTGAGAACCTTTGCAACGGCTTCAACCGTTGTTGTCTTTCCGCTCTTCTTGAAGCCGACGAAGGCAACGGCCCTCATGTCATCACCTCAGAGGAGCATTATCCAGTTCATGTCCTCGATTTTGACCACGAGTCCCTTCGCGCGGTTTCCGGCTATGTCAACGACGTCTCGCAGGAGTATGACCTCCTCGTCGAAGTCCTCAAGGATCCCGGTGAACGAGTGCTCGTTGCTCACAGATAGGGCCACGCGCTTTCCTTTCCAGCTCTCGAGGGTTTTGTCGAGGAGGTACTGCTTCTCGCTCATCTCCTCACCTCCGGAAAGCAAAAGTCTATAAGGCTTTTAACGGTTTCCGATTTGGTGATAGAATGAGGTTCGTCACGAAGAACGAGGCAGTCAAGAGGTCGTTTCTCGAGGACTTAAAGAGGGAAGGGATAAAGTTTGAACTCGGCGAGAGGCTCTCCTACGAGACGTTCGTCGGATACATGCTCGAGGGGACCTTGGAGGAGATAAGGGCGCAGATAGACGTTATCGAGGGGGCCGACAAGGAGGCCCTCATGGAGGGCTTTACCTCCTTCAAGGAGAGCCTGAATCACATCCTCGAGCACATAAAGGTCGGGGAGAAGTTCGAGGTTCTGCTCAAAGAGGGGCCGTGGGTTGCTGAAATCCTCGACCAGCTGACGAGGAACGGAGCAATAGATTACGGCGAGGGAGTGATAAAGCTCAAGGACGGCGTTGACGTCACAAAACTCCGCTTCGAGTTCAAGTTCCCCTTCAACCTCGTCCACAACCCTGAAAGTGCCGAGAAAATAGCCAAGCAGTTCGCCTTCACCGACTTGACGATGGAGTACGAGTTCGAAATACTCGAGCTTGACATGGGCAAGATAAACACCCTGGGCAAAATCGCGAGCAGGTACTTCCCGGAGGACTCTCTGCTGAGGGTTTACTTCGCCCTCATCGGAAGGGCGATCCTCTCAAGCGAGATACTTAAGAGCCTTGGCAGTGAGAAAGTGGAAATGAGCGAACTCGTCAAGGCCTTCGCCAGGGCGGCGCCGATAGCGATTCCAACGCCGAAGGGAACGCTCGTCATCAACTACTCTCCAAGGGTGCTCGAGGAGGTGCTCCGCTTCCTCAAAAGGCTCGGCTACGTCGAGATAAAGGCCGGAAAGGTCAAGAAGCTCAGGGATTTAGTCTGAGGTATTCTATTCTCGCCCTTCCGTTTTTTTCCAGCCACTCCAAGAGCTCCCTCGCGAAGACGAACTTCTTCCTCTTGCTTTCCCAGACGGGGGAGTGCTCCCTAAGGGAAGGCTTGCTCCACCTCCCCACAATCTCGCCAAAATCAAAACCCACCAGCACTATCTCCCTCGCACCGAGGGCCTCAGCAAGAAAGGCCGCCCTGTCGCCGTCTGTGAAGCCGCCGAAGTTGTAAACTATGTCGAGCGGCTCGGTCTGACAGGTGCCGAGGATCCTTGAGAAGAGCGGCACGTAAGTCGTCATTCTGTCAACGTTGTCTCCGTGGGCGTGGACGACCATAAAAGAGCCTCTGTCATTTGCTATCTTGAGGTCCGGAACCCTGCCATCCAGATCGGTGACTATTATGTCCGGCAAAAGACCTGCGTCGAGCAGGGCCGAAGTCGCCCCGTCGGCCGCTATGAGGGTTCTATCGGAGAAGTCAAACTCCCCCAATACCTTCTCGAGGCTCGGGCCAGCGCCGAAGACGTAGGTCTTTCTCCCGACGACTGGGGCAAGTTCGTCCTTTAAGAGGTATTCGTCCCCCTCCAGAAGGAGAGCGCGGAGGATGTAGGCCGCTCTCCTGTCTTCCTCAACGGAGTAGTCCATCTCCCGAACGATGCGCGTGTAGAATGGTTCCCACTCTTCCCAGAGCATGGGGGAACGTCTGAAGGAGGGTATATCAATTTTGCCCTAGGTTCGAACTCCGGCAGTTTGACAAATGTCACCACGAAAGGTTTAAATCCATCGATGCACTTAAATATCCATTGGTGACTCAAATGAGGAAACGATATACCACATTGGTGGTTGTATTTTTGGTTGTTTTTTCGATTGTTGCCAGCGGCTGTATGAGCAGCAATGAGGGAGGTTCCTCAACTCCCACCGGAACGAGCACCTCAGGGGCGGTGGCGAAGCAGCTCGTTATAGGCGTCACCGACAAGGTAACCGACCTCGACCCGGCAAACGCCTACGACTTCTATACTTGGGAGGTTCTCAACAACGTCATGGAGGGCCTGGTGAAGTACGAGCCTGGAACCCTGAAGATAGTGCCCGGCCTCGCCGAGAAGTGGGAGGTTAACGACAACTCGACCGTCTGGACGTTTCACCTGAGGAAGGGTCTGAAGTTCGACGACGGGACGCCGTTTACGGCCAAAGACGTTGTGAGAAGCATAAACAGGGTAATGACGATTAAGGGCGACCCATCGTGGCTCGTTACCAGCTTCGTTGACCACGTTGAGGCGAAGGACGACTATACGGTTGTCTTCTACCTCAAGCACCCGACGGCCTACTTCCTGTCCCTGCTTACAACGCCGCCATACTTCCCGGTCAGTCCGAAGTACGACAACGACAAGATCGACAGCGACGCGACCTACGGCGGAATCGGCCCGTACAAGATAGTCAAGTGGGTGCGCGACCAGGAGCTTGTCCTCGAGGCCAACCCCAACTACTACGGGCCAAAGCCGAAGACCGAGAAGATAATCGTCAAGTTCTATAACGACGCCTCGACCATGCGCTTAGCGCTCCAGAACGGCGAGATCGACATCGCCTGGAGGACCCTCAGGCCGACCGACATAGAGAGCCTGAAGGGAAGCGGGAAGTACAACGTCATAGAGATACCTGGAGCCTTCATTCGCTACGTCTGCTTCAACACCAAGATCGAGCCGACCAAGGAGGTGAAGGTGAGGCAGGCCCTCGCTGCCGCGACCGACAGAAAGGAGATCTCCAAGATAGTCTACCACGGTACCGTCGAGCCGCTCTACAGCCTCATCCCGAACGGCATGTGGAGCCACAAGGACGTGTTCAAGGACAAGTACGGCGATGGAAACCTTGACCTGGCAAAGAAGCTCCTGAGCGAGGCCGGCTACTCCGAGAGCAACCCGCTGGAGATAACCCTCTGGTACACGCCGACCCACTACGGCGACACAGAGGCTTCCCTGGCTCAGGTTCTCAAGAGCGAGTGGGAGAAGACGGGAATGGTCAAGGTCACCATCAAGAGCGCCGAGTGGAACACCTACACCGACTACGCGAGGAAGGGCCAGATGATGGTCTACATGTTCGGCTGGTACCCGGACTACCTCGACCCCGATGATTACACCACGCCGTTCCTCGACAGCGAGGCCAACGGCTGGGCCGGAACCGGCTACAAGAACCCGACCGTTGACGAACTCCTCAGGAAGGCCCAGACCATAACCGACCAGAACGAGAGGGCCAAGATATACGAGCAGGTTCAGGACATATTAGCGCAGGACGTGCCCTACATCCCGCTCATCCAGGGCAAGCTCTTCGTCGTGACCCAGAAGAACGTCAAGGGAGTAACCATCGGCCCGGACATGATATTCCACTACAACACCGTCTACAAGACGGGCTGATTTTCTTTTCTCTCCCTTTGTTCGGTTTTAGGAGGTGATTTGATTGGCAAGGGGACTGGGCAGGTACATCATAATAAGGGCGCTCATGATCATCCCGATGATACTCATCCTCTACACCATCGTTTTCTTCTTCCTTCGCGTTCTCCCCGGAAACCCGATCTTGGCGGTTGTCGGGACGAAGAACATCCCGCCGGAGCAGCTTCACCACCTTGAGCACCTGGCCGGCCTCGATAAGCCGCTCTACGTTCAGTACTACGACTACCTCGTCAGGATGGCCCACGGCAACCTCGGCGTGACCCTCGCGTCCCCGATGGGGAAATCCGTGGCGGACTACATCAAGCTCCGCCTTCCCGCGACGATAGAGCTTACAATCTTTGCCTTCACCGTCAGCGTGCTCTTGGGCTTGGCTACCGGCGTTCTGGGGGCGGTCAAGAAGGGGACTAAAACCGACACGGCAATGAGGGTCTACAGCATAATCGCCTACACCCTCTTCATCCCCTGGTTCGGGATGATGCTCCAGTACGTCTTTGGGATAAAGCTCCACTGGTTGCCGACCTCGGGCAGGATAGACCCGGGAATAAGCTTCCACGCGATAACCGGATTCTACGTGTTCGATGCCATCATCCAGGGCAACTGGCCTGCCCTCGAGAGCGTTCTGGCCCACCTCATCCTCCCGAGCCTCACCCTGGGCATCGTCCTCAGCGGTGCCTACACGCGCTTGGTGAGGAACAACATGGTCGATGTGCTGAGCCAGGACTTCATAAGGGCCTACAAGGCCAGGGGGGTCCCCGAGAGGAGGGTTCTCTGGTACGCCCTGAAAAACGCCTTCATCCCGGTCGTCACGCTGATGGGCCTCCAGTTCGCAATACTCCTTGGAGGGGCCGTTCTGACGGAGACAACCTTCAACTGGCCCGGGATGGGCACCTTCATCATGGATAGGATAAACTACCGCGACTACAACTCGATACAGGGTGCCGTGATAGTCTTCGCGCTGTTCGTCGGCCTTATCAGCCTCATAGTTGACGTCATCTACGCGCTCCTCGATCCGAGGGTCGAGTATTAGGGGGGAGGGAAATGAGGATAATTGACTACCTACTCAAACCGCTCCGCGGAAGGAAACCCGGCAAGGGGCTTCTCATCTTCGGCCTCGTCGTCGTCCTGACGGTGCTCGCGATGGCGATATTGGCCCCGGTAATTTCACCCTACAACCCGACGGAGATAGGGGAAGACCTCTTCGCTCCCCCCAGCTGGAAGCACCCGATGGGGACCAACAACCTCGGTCAGGACGTCTTCTCGAGGATAATCTGGGGTTCGAGGGTCATCCTTTACGTTGTTGCGGTAGCGACAACACTCTCGATAATCATTGGCGTCCCGCTCGGACTCCTCTCGGCCTATTACGGCGGCAAAACCGACAGGACGCTCAGCATGATAATGGACAGCATCTACTCCTTCCCGTCGCTCATTCTGGCCATAGTTATAGCCGTCGTCCTCGGTCCGAGTCCCATAAACACGGCAGTAGCGATAAGCTTCGTCTACGTGCCGACCTACTTCAGAATGGTCCGCGGGCAGACGCTCAGCCTCAAAGGGCAGCTCTTCGTTGAGGCGGCAAGGGCCTTGGGGGTGAAGAACAGGGAGATAATGCGCAAGTACATCCTTCCCAACGTCCTGCCGACGGTGCTGGTCGTCTTCACGCTCAGCGTCGCCGACGCGATCCTGACGGAGGCAGGACTGAGCTTCCTCGGCCTCTCGGTAACCCCGCCAACGCCCGACTGGGGCTACGACCTCCACGTGGGACAGCCGTTCCTGCTCGACGGCTACTGGTGGCTGGCCTTCTTCCCGGGAATCATGATAATGCTCCTGGCCATGGGCTTTGCCATGATCGGAGAAGCCATCAACGAGAGGTTCTCCTTGGGAACGAGGTGATGAGAATGCTCCTTGAGGTCAAAAACCTGAGCGTTTACTACTACACCCTCTCCGGGGTCGTCAGGGGTGCCGAAAACGTCTCCTTCAGCCTGAGGGAGGGGGAATGGATTACTTTCGTCGGCGAGAGCGGGAGCGGGAAGTCAACGGTAGCCCACGCGGTGATGAACCTCGTGCCATCGCCGGGAAGGATAGTCTCCGGTGAGGTGCTCTTCAAAGGGAAGAACCTCCTGACGCTCTCCAAAGAGGAGCTGAGGGAAATACGGGGAAAGGAGATAACGATGGTCTTTCAGGACCCGATGACGAGCCTCGACCCCCTCAGGAAGGTGGGGGAGCAGATAGCCGAAGCAATGACCGTTCACGGCGTTCCTGAGGACGAAGCTAAAGAGAGGGCGAAGGAGCTGTTCCGCAGGGTGAACCTGCCAGAGGACAGGCTTGAGTACTACCCCCACCAGCTCAGTGGGGGCCAGAGGCAGAGGGTGAGCATAGCGATAGCGATGGCCTTCCACCCAAAGCTCCTGATAGCGGACGAGCCGACAACGGCTTTAGACGTCATCGTCCAGGACGCGATAATGGACATCCTCGAGGGAATGAAGGCCGAGGGGACGACCATCTACTTCGTCACCCACGACATCTCCCTGGCGGCGGAGAGGAGCGACAGGATAGCCGTGATGTACGCGGGAAAGCTGGTCGAGCTTGGAACGGTCGAGCAGATAGTCGAGAACCCCCACCACCCCTACACGAAGGCGCTCATCGAGGCCGTTCCAGACCTCTGGAAGGAGGGCGAGGTGAGGGCGATACCCGGCTATCCACCCGACCTGAGAAACCCGCCGAGCGGCTGCCGCTTCCATCCAAGGTGCCCGTTCTTCAGGGAAGGCGTCTGCGATGCAGAGGAGCCTGAGCTGAGGGAGGTCGAGAAGGACCACCTCGTTGCCTGCCACTTCCCGGGGGGGTGGAGGGAATGAGCGAGCCTCTGCTGAAGGTCGGGAACCTCAGGAAGTACTTTCCGGTCAGGAGAAGCCTCCTGGAGTCCCTCCGGAAGGTTCCGCCGCGGTACGTCAAGGCGGTGGATGGGATAAGCTTCGAGATAGCCCGGGGGGAGGTCTTGGCACTTATAGGCGAGAGCGGCTGTGGCAAGACAACCGCCGGGAGAACCGTTCTGAGGCTCATAGAGCCGACCGACGGGCGGATAATCTTCGACGGCACCGACATAACGGGGCTAACCCAGGAGGAGCTGAGGCCCTTCCGGAGGAGGATGCAGATAATCTTCCAGGACCCCTACTCAAGCCTCAGCCCGAGGATGAAGATAGGCGATGCCATAGCCCATCCGCTCCTCGTCCACGGTCTGGCTGATAAGGAGGAAGCCAAGGAGATGGCCCTGAAAATGCTCAGGCGCGTCGGCCTGACCCCCGAGGAGGAGTTCTACGACCGCTATCCGCACCACCTCAGCGGCGGCCAGAGGCAGCGCGTTGTTATCGCCAGGGCGATGATACTCAAGCCGGAGTTCGTCGTCGCTGACGAGGCCGTCTCGATGATAGACGTCTCGATGCGCGCCTCGATCCTTGAACTCCTCGAGTCCTTCAGGAAGGAGTACAACCTCAGCCAGCTCTTCATAACCCACGACATAGCGGTTGGAAAGCTCATCGCCGACAGAATAGCCGTGATGTACCTCGGGAAGATAGTCGAGATAGGGCCAACTGAGGAAGTCCTCAGGAACCCGGCTCATCCCTACACTATGGCCCTCATCCAGGCCGTCCCCTCGATAGTTGCTAGGAGGAAGGGCGAGAAGCTCAGGATAACCGGCGAGGTTCCGAACGCGGCGAATCCCCCGAGCGGCTGCCGCTTCCACCCGCGCTGTCCCTTTGCGGACGAGAAGTGCTCCGCTGAAGAGCCGCGGCTTTTCGAGATAGGGCACAACCACTTCGTTGCCTGCCACCATCCCCTTCTTTAGCCCTTTCCCCTCAGCTTTTTATCGATTTTCAGCATCTCCCTCCACTGCCTCCCGGGCCAATAGATCTGGCCGCAGTTTTGGCAGACGTAGAACTCGTCGTACCTCTCGTAAA
This sequence comes from Thermococcus sp., assembly GCA_027023165.1. The sequence continues at coordinate 11,866 of JALVWX010000047.1, forward strand.
CTTTGGCCGGCACTCTACCCTTAACCTCCTCTTTGGAGGTGCGCCTCAGGGGGCCGTTGCACTTCGGACAGCGGGCGTTTGCCGGAAAGAGTTTCTTAAACTCAACCCCAAGGCGCCTGAGCTCCTCCACTTGGCCCTCAAAGGAGTTGGACCTGAGGAGGAAAGCTTCAGCGCCGAGCTTTTTGGCCCGCTCGGCGAGGCCTGAATCGCGCGTCAGGATTATCCTGCTCTCACGGAGGGCAACGCGGATTATCTCGTCGTCATCCTCTACGCCGTAGAGCGTGTCGTGGCCGTAGAGCCGCAACCAGCGCGCCAGACGGCCGAGCATCATGTCGGCGATGAACCTCATGTTTGAATCTCGGCGGCAATCCTTATAAGGAAAACTATTTTACGGCCATAAAACAGGTGGTGGCCATGCTCGTCTACTTCATCGGCACCGGCGGCAGCGAGGGGATTCCGGCTCACCTCTGCACCTGCTCGACCTGCCGCGAGGCCAGAAAATTCGGCTTCGCGCAGAGAAAGCCTTCAACTCTCGCCGTAATCACCGAGAACAAAAAGGCGGTTCTCTTCGACGTCGGGACGGACATAAGGGACTTCCTCAACGTCCCATTAGAGGCGATTTTCCTGACCCACTGGCACCACGACCACATCTACGGCCTCTACAAGCTCCGCTGGATGGCGAGGGAAACGCCGCTCTATGCTCCGGAGGGACACGCCGACGCTTTAATACTCAACGACCCGAAGAACCTGCGGCCCGACGTGATAAAGCCCATGGAAACCCTTCAGGTTGATACCCTCAGGATCACTTCCCTAAAGCTCAACCACGAGGTAGAAACATTGGGTTATCTGATAGAGGAGGAAGGCAAAGCCGTCGCCCTGCTCTATGACACGAAGGGCCTTCCAGGGGAAACGCGGGAGTTTTTGGAAGAGAGGGCACCGCTGAGGCTCGCGATAGTGGACGCGACTTACCCGCCGGGTTTCAACGACCCACATCATAACAGCGTTGATGAAGCCGCCGGGATGGGGCTTTCCCTCGCTGAAAGGACGGTTTTGAGCCACATCTCCCACAAAAACCTGCCGTTCCTCGAGCTGACTGAATACGTTAGGAGAAAGTGGGGGAACAGAGTTCTGGTTGCCTATGATGGAATGGTGTTCTACGTGTGATTCACCGTCGGGATATCTCTCACTCCTCAAGGTACGGAATCCTTGGCTTTCTAAAGAGTCTGTCAAGTTCCGCCCTTCTCCCCACGACCCGGTTGTAAAGCTCCGTAACGTCCCCGTTCTCCGGATACTTCCCCCTCAGCGCGGTTAGCACTCCCTCGAGAAATCCCAGTATCGAGACCTCTATGAACTCCTTCCCCTTCTTTGTTTCAAGGCCTTCGTTGAGCGCCACGAAGGAGTCGAGCCTCGCGATGAGTGCCCTTTCGTCGAGCTTTTCAAGCAACTTCCTAACTTCTTCAACCTCGGGAACCTCAATGCCCATGTTATCCCCTCCTTCTTCAGGGCTTGAGTCCGAAAAACTTGATCGCGTTTCTCTCTGTGATTTTTTTCACTTCCTCAAACTCCAGTCCCTTAAGCTCTGCTATCCTCCTAACGGCGTACGCCACGTTCCAGGGGTAGTTCTTCTTACCCTTGTAGGGGCTCATATACGGGCTGTCCGTTTCCACGACGATACTCTCGAGCGGCAGGACTTCAGCGGCTTCCCTAACTGCGGGGATAAAGTCTATCCCGGTGTTTATGCCGATGATGTGGCCGTTTTCGGCTATCTCAAGCGCGAGTTCCCTCGGTCCGCTGTAGGAGTGGAAGTACGCTTTAACCCCCGCCCGCTGAATCGCCTCAAAGACCTCCCGCTCGGCATCTCGCGCGTGGAGGACGACGGGAAGGTTTAGCTCGACGGCCAGGTTGAGGAAGTGGTGGAAGATCTCCCACTGGTTCCTTCTCTCCTCCTCAGTCTTCGCGTAGTAGAAGTCAAGCCCTATCTCGCCGAGGGCGACTATCTCGTTAGCGTGCTCGCGGATGAAGGCTTCAACCTTTCGGACCTTCCCCCAGTTGCCCCTTCTCGCTTCGTTCGGCGCGTAGCCGAGGGTCGGGGAGATGAAGCCGAAGTGTGGCTTGAGTAGCCCCCAGCTCTTCCAGACGTGGAACTTCCTGTACTCGGTGATGGAATCGACGATCGCTTTGAGGTGCTTCCTGCTATCCTCGACGACTTCTGGGGCTTTCCCCTTGAACATCTCGATGTGCGCGTGCGCGTCTATCATGGTGCTGACTTCCGAACCGAGTAGAAAAGCTTTTTCCTGCAGAATGTTCGAAATGTAAGCGGGATGTGCCCACTGAAATCGAACCTCAGAGCTTCCTCGTCTCCCAGATCACCCTTCCGTCCTTTCTCACGACCCTCAGGATGCGGTGGTAGGGTATCTGGGCATCTCCAACGAAGAAGTAGCCGTGTCCGAGTTCTATCACCTCAACCGGGATCCTCTTGACGTCACCGTAGGCACCGCGGTGCTCGATGACGACGTAGTAGTCCCTCTCATCCTCCCGCGGGTCGTACTTCAGCTTCGCCAGAACCTCTTTCACCGACCCCTTTCGCATCAGAGCCACCCCAGTATCTCCGCCAGGTTCTTTCTCCAGTCGTCTATGTACCTCCCGTGGCCGGGGAGGCCAAAATCAACCTCGAACTCGGAAAGCTGCTCAAGACTCTCCCTCAGCTCCCACCCGTTTCCGGTCGGAAGGTCGGTTCTCCCGACGGTGCCCCTGAAGAGCGTATCGCCGGTGAACATAATCCTCGTTTCCCCGTCGTCAAGGTAGAGGCACGAGCTTCCGGCTGTGTGGCCCGGCGTGTGGACCAGCTCAAGCTCCAGCGAGCCAATTCTGAGCTTGTCCCCGTCTTTGAGCTTTAAATCCACTTTCTGCGGCTCGAACTTTCTCCCGTAGGAGTATGCTAGGATAACGTAGTCATCGCCCTT
>JALVWX010000048.1 GCA_027023165.1 Thermococcus sp.
CCGGAGTTTTTATACTTTGTCTAAAGGAAAAGAAGAGGGTCACTCCTCGGGACGGTATTCGTCGAGGAGCTTCAGTATCTCTTCGGCCTCCTCCCTGCTGGGCTGGTGTTCCTCCTTGGCGAAGATGACGTGAATGTCAAAGTAGTCTTCTGGGAGGAGGTCCACGAGCTTGGCCGCCATCCTCTCATCAAGCCAATCGAAGAGGCTGACCAGCTTCTCCTTCAGCTCCGCAGCCTGCTCGGGCTTGAGCTTTGCAAAGCGCTCGGCATGCTCGAGGCTAACCCTGGCCTCGTAGAACATCGGCTCCTCAGGGTTCTCCTCCATACCCTCTGCCTTGCGCTTCTCGAGGAGCGCCTTGACCTCTGCTATCGTCATGTAGTGCTCCCCGAGCTTTTTCCTGCCTATCATGCTCATCCCTTCTGCGCCCTGAGGTGGACCGGGTGTATGAAGAATGTCTTAACCTTACCGCCGTCCTTTATCTGGACGATGTAGGCATCGCCGCGCTTCCCGACGACGGTCCCGGTCCTTCCGTGGAACCTCGGGTCGGGCATTCCCCTGTGGTAGCTCGGCTCTATGACGATGTGAACCTTCTGCCCGACCTCGAACTCCTGGAGGAACCTCGTGAGCGGTGGAAGGCCCCTCCTCCTCGGACTCTTGCTGAGCTTGCCGCGGGTCTTCCTCCTGAAGCTGTGCGCCTTTTTAACCATTCAAATCACCTCACCGGGTTTTACTCATCGCGCAATGGACTCATATAGATGCGCCAGGCCTTTTCGGCGTACGAACTAAGCCTGTTATGGCTTCGCTATGCTCTAAAGAAAAGCGTTTATAAAGTTTTCAGTCGTCGAGAATGTTCAGAACGTCGAGCCTCTCGCACCACGCCCCTTTTCCGAGCAGGTCCGTAACGCTGGGCTTCGTCCTGCCTTTATCGCCCGAGACCAGTTCCTTGATGTAGAGGCCGCCGTCGGTTACGAGCCTCAACTCGAAGTGCTTCTCATCGAGCCACCTCACCTCGGCCTCGTGAACCTTCCTTACTCTCACCTTATCTGCCCTCGCCTTCCTCACGCGCCAGGGCGTCCTCTGATGGATTTCCAGGCCCCGGAGCTTCCTTGCAACTTCCTCGGCTTCCTCGGGAGTTACGCCCTCCCCCACAAGGACAAGGGCGAGGTATTCCTTGCGGTGGTTCTTCGTTAGAACTTCCTCAGCCTCCTTCGGAGAGGCAAAGCGGAGGTCGAGAACTTCAACCTTACCGCTCGCGTTTATTTTCCTTGCTATGGCGTCAAGGTCGAGTTCCCTCTTTTTAGGCCTCTTGATCTCGACGATGAAGGGTCTTCCGTTGCCGAGGGTTTTGACATCAACGTCCTCCCTTCCGGCTCCCTTGAAGATGCACTTTCCATCGCTTGCCTTCGAGAATGGCCTGCAGATTATCGAAGCGACACTGTCCTCGAATTCTGGCAGGGGAGTCTGAGGAATGCCGCGAACGAGCTTTCTGTAGCGGCCGTAGACGTAAATCGGGTTGATCTGAAGCTCGATTTCACCGGAGTATGGTTCAACAACGAAGACAACGTCGGGGTTCTTTGAGGTGTCCTTTCCAGTGGCCAGACCAAAGGCCTTCCCAAGCTCGCGGTTGAACTCGCGGTTTATTGGTTCCCCAGTGCTGATTCCGAATTCTCTCCAGATGCCTTCTTCCTTCTTGCGGATCTCAGCTGGAAAGCGTGAGCCGACGAGGAAAGTATCAAACTCTATTCCCGAGGAGGTCTCCTTCATCCTCTCAACAAGCAGGGGGATTCTGTCAAAAATGTTCCCGCAAAGCTCGCACTTCTTAGGCTCGCCTATGGGGGGCAATCCCTCCGCGGAGCGCTCCATGTTCAGGACGAACCTTATCGCCCTCCCCCTTTCCTCGTTTGTCCCTTTCCCGAGCCTCGCGAACAGTCTGCCGAGGCAGTGGTCGCACAGTCTGTGCCTCCCAAGAACCTCCCCTGCCTTCTCGACTATCATGCTCCCACCCTAAGGTTTATATCTCTCTCACCGATACTGGCGATGATGACTCGAAGGCAGCGCATAATAAAGCTTTTGGAGGAACGGGACTACTCACCGAGCGAGCTTGCGTTAGCCCTCGATATGAGGGGCAAGGGGGCGAAGAAGGTCGTTTTGGAGGATCTGAAGGCCATCCAGAAGATCCTCAAGCGGGAGGGGAAAGTCCTCCTCATAAAGCCCGCTGAGTGCAGGAAGTGCGGCTTCGTTTTTCCGCCCGAGATAAAGGTTCCCTCCAGGTGCCCGCGCTGTAAATCCGAGTGGATAGAGGAGCCGAGGTTCAAGATTGAGCCAAAGTGATGCCCCATTCTGCGCCCCTTCATGCCCGAAGGTTTATATTGCTCCCGTCTCACCTTAAGACGGAGGGAGGTTTATGCGCAAGGTTGAGAGGTTCATGGAGGAGAGAAACCTCGAAATAGGCGATTACGTCAGAATTATCAGAAAAGAGGACGGGCGTGAGAGCGTCTACGAAGGAATCATCATGAACCCCTACGAGCTTTCCAGCGGCGAAACCCTGACAATAAAGCTCGACAACGGCTACAACGTCGGGATACTAGTTGATGCGATTTCCGACGTCGAGATAATCGAGAAGGCCCGGTCGAGGGGAGAGGTGAGCTTCACCGAGGTCTTTCCAAAGAAGCCCGAACTCCCCAACGTGGCCATACTTGGAACCGGCGGAACCATCGCGAGCAGAATAGACTACAAGACCGGTGCCGTTCACGCCGCTTTTACCGCGGAGGAGCTTGCGAAGGCCGTTCCTGAGATCTTTGAGATAGCCAACATAACGCCGAAGCTGCTCTTCAACATAATGAGCGAGGACATGAAGCCGGAGTACTGGAAGAGGATAGCCCACGAGGTTGCAAAGCTCCTCAACGACGGTGAGGACGGCGTTGTGGTGACCCACGGGACAGATACGCTCGCCTATACTGCCTCCGCACTCAGCTTCATGCTCCGCGACCTCTGCAAACCGGTCATCCTCGTCGGTTCGCAAAGGAGTTCCGACAGGCCCAGCAGCGACGCGGCCATGAACCTCATCTGCTCCGTGAGGATGGCCACCGCTGACTTCGGTGAGGTTGCGATAGTCATGCACGGCGAGACGGGCGACACCTACTGCCTCGCCCATCGCGGAACCAAGGCCAGAAAGATGCACACCTCAAGGAGGGACGCCTTCAGGAGCATAAACGACGTCCCAATAGCCAGAATATGGCCGAAGGGCGAGATAGAGTTCCTGCGCGACGATTACAGAAGGAGAACCGACTCGGAAGTTCACGTTGACGACAGGATGGAGGAGAGGGTTGCCCTCGTCAAGGTGTTCCCCGGAATTCGGCCAGAGGTCATCGACTTTTTCGTTGACAGGGGCTACAAGGGACTCGTCCTCGAGGGAACGGGTCTTGGACACACCCCCAACGAGCTGATTCCGGCCATAGAGCGCGCTACCGAGGAGGGAGTGGCAGTCTGCATGACGAGCCAGTGCCTCTACGGCAGGGTGAACCTCAACGTCTACTCCACCGGAAGAAAGCTCCTCAAAGCCGGCGTCATTCCGTGCGAGGACATGCTT
>JALVWX010000049.1 GCA_027023165.1 Thermococcus sp.
GTCGAGGAGGGCGACCTTCTTACCATCACGCTTCTCAGTGATGTGGACCTTTTTAACCTTAACCCCGAGGCTCTTATAAATGTTCCTCAGGAACTCCTCCGGGTTGTCAGAGTGCTCGATAAGCTCAATATCCTTCCCGAGCATTCCCTGGACGCGCTTGACGTTCGCACCTTTCTTCCCGAGGGCCAGTCCCATCTCACCCTTCTTTATGACGAATATGAGCCTGTTCCTGTTGGTGTCTATGAGGCAGTCTAAGACAGTCGCTCCGGTCATGCTCTCGAACAGCGCTATGAACTTTATCTGGTCGGTGTTGAGCTTCAGCGGCATTACTCCTTACCCCCAAGGGCGAGTATTCTGCTCTCACCGGGGTCTATTATCGAGATCGCGGAGACGGTGTGCGGCCTTCCGAGGAGGGTTCCGAGCTCAACGCTGGTTCCCTCAAACTCGTAAACAGGGACGCCGCTGAGCTTGGCGTAGTAGAGTATGTCCTCCTTGATGTCGGGCCTCGCGTTCCTGGCCACTATGATGAGCTTTGCCCCTCCCATCTTCGCGTACTGTATGGCCTTCTTGGCTCCCATAACTATCTTCCCGGTGTCCTGTGCCTTCCTAAGCTCAAAGGTGAAGTCAACCATTACTCACACCTCCCTACTCCCTTTTCGGTCTCAGGGGGAGATTCATTGCCAGTCTGACCATTCCCGTACCGACGGGCACGGGCTGGCCTATGAGCACGTTCTCAACGACGCCGTTGAGCGGGTCAACTTCGCCCCTCTCAGCGGCCTCGAAGAGGTGCTGGGTTGTGATCTCGAAAGCGGCCCTGGCAAGCACGCTGGCCTTCTCCCCAACTATACCGTGCCTGCCTATGGGCAGTATAACGCCGTCGAGCGTCATCATGTCGGCGACGAGCATGATGTGCCTGACGTCGACCTCGAGACCCTGCTCGCGCATCGTGTTGACGATCTCCTCAATGATGGCGTTTCTGGCAGCCTCAATGCCGAGAACCTCGGCGATCTCCCAGATGTTGTTCGTCCTCGTCCTCGTGGGATCGACGCCGGGAACCTTCAGCACCTGCTTGAAGTTGGAACCCTCTGTGTAGATGACGTACTCGTCGCCGTCCTTCCTTATGATGGTCTTTCCGACGCCAGAGAGGCCTTTAAGGCGGTGCTTTTTAACCTTTTCGGCGAGTCTCCTCAGGTCTGAGAGCTTTCCGACCTTCTTGGGCCTCACGATGAGGGTGTAGCCGTCAGTTTCGAACTCCGCGCTCTTGAAGGAGCCTTCGAGCTTCCTCTGAACCTTCTCCATGTCGAGGCCGGCCTTCTCAAGCCTCTCGGGGTCGATCTCGACGATGAACTCAAAGTTGAGGATGTCTATGCTGGTCTCCCTCGCGAGGTTCTCGAGTGTGGTTCCCTCTATCTTCCTCGCCACCTCAAGGGCCTTCTCCCTGTCGTAGCGGTGCTTCTCGTCGAGGTAGACTGTCATGATGGGGGTTGACGGGTTCTTTCTGGCGTCAACAATCTCGATGATCCTGGGCAGACCGAGGGTAACGTTTATCTCGGCGACACCCGCGTAGTGGAAGGTGTTGAGGGTCATCTGCGTTGAGGGCTCGCCGATTGACTGCGCGGCAACGGTTCCGATGGCTTCGCCCGGCTCTATCTTCGCCTTCTCGTACTCATTAACGGCCTCCTGGATTATCGCCTCTACCTCAGCCTTCTTGAGCTTGTACTTCTTGTTGTACTCGACGAGCTTGCTGTAAAGCTCTTCCCTGATGTTCTCCGGAAGCTCGGCCTTGTCAACCATGCTCTTGATGGTCTTCGCTGCGACCATTTCACTCACCTCCCCTCATCTTCACGAGGGTTCTGAGGATGACCCTATCGACGTCGAGGGTCTTTCCGCCCCAGCTCCTCATCGGGTCGATTCCATCCTCTCCATAGCGGAACTGGACGATGATTCCGGTCGGGTCCCTCACCGTTCCATCGTAGTCCACCTTGAGATCCTGAAGGGCGTTTATCAGTCTCCTCTGCATGTAACCGCTCTGTGCGGTCCTGACCGCGGTGTCGACGAGACCTTCCCTTCCACCCATGGCGTGGAAGAAGTACTCCTGTGGAGTAAGTCCGCTCTTGTAGGAGTTCGTGACGAAGCCCCTGGCTCTCGCCCCAAGGTCGCCTGGCTTGAAGTGGGTCAGAACCCTTCCGCGGTAGCCGCGGTAGAGACGCTTACCACGGATGGACTGCTGGCCGAGCATTGCCGCCATCTGGGTGATGTTGAGTATCTTACCCCTCGCTCCGGTCTTGGCCATGATAACCGCGTGGTTGCCCATACCGAGGTACTTCTCGGCAACCTTACCGGCGTTGTCACGCGCTTCAGCCAGAACCGCCATGATGTTGCTCTCAAGGGTCTCCTCTAGGGTCTTACCCGGCAGAGGCTCAAGCTCGCCGTTCTTGTAGGCCTCTATGAGCCTGTTGACCCTCTCCTCTGCCTCGCGGATTATCTCGTGTATCCTGTCGAGGGCCTCCTTTGGCAGGTCCTCATCGTCTATGGCTGTCGTGAAGCCTTTGTGGGTTATCGTCCATATTGCCAGCTTGGTGACCTGGTCGAGGAACTTCCTGGCCCTCTCGACGCCGTACTCCCTAACTATGATGTCGAGGAGCTTTCCATCCTCCCTTCCGTAGGCCTTCTTGTCGATGGCACCACTGAGGAGCTTTCCGTTCTGGATGTAAGTGAATCCGTCGTAGGCGATCTTCCTGACCTCCTCCTGGTCGGGAACGAGCTTCTCTTCTATGAGTTTCTCAATGGCTTCGCAGCGCTCTGGCTCGTCGCAGAGCTTGTTGCGGTACCAGATTGTGAGATCCTCCGGGAGGAGGAGCGAGAATATCGTCTTTCCGCTCCAGAGTTCGACGCCGTTCTCAACCCTGTCAGGCTCCGGGAGCTTATCCAAGTCCATGCCCGCGAACATGAGCATCTGCTCGACTTCACTCCTTGTGAAGTACGCCCCCTCGCGGGTGAGCAGGTAGCCGCCGGAGATGTGATCCTGGATTCCCGCTATAAGCGGACCACCGTAACGCGGTGAGATTATGTGGTTCTGGACCTCCATGAGTATCTTCGCTTCCGCCTGGGCCTCCTCGGTCTGCGGTACGTGGAGGTTCATCTCGTCACCGTCGAAGTCCGCGTTGTAGGGCGGGCAGACTGAGAGGTTCAGCCTGAAGGTCCTGTAGGGCATAACCCTAACGCGGTGGGCCATGATGGACATCCTGTGCAGAGACGGCTGCCTGTTGAAGAGGACTATGTCGCCGTCCTGAAGGTGCCTCTCGACGGTCCAGCCGAGGTCGAGCTTTTCGGCTATTATCTCGAGGTTGTTCTCCATGAGGCGTATTCTCCTGCCTTCAGGGTCGATGACGTAGTTGGCCCCAGGATACTTCTCAGGCCCGTTGAGAACCATCTTCTTGAGCTTCTCAAAGTTGAACTCCGTGACCTTCTCAGGAACCGTAAGCTCCATCGCGACTGCGAGCGGAACGCCGACCTCGTTGATGCTTATCATCGGGTCGGGGCTGATGACGGTGCGGGCCGAGAAGTTGACGCGCTTACCGCTGAGG
>JALVWX010000050.1 GCA_027023165.1 Thermococcus sp.
GTGGAAGTTAGATATCCAGGCTATTACACCGTTCCAAAGGAGATTGCCGCCGAGGCAATAGAAACGGCGAGAAAGGTTCTGGAGTTCGTGCTTGAGAGGATTTGAGGTGTCTCCGATGAATGCCCTCGAAGAAATCTTTGAAGGGAAAGAGCGAATCGCAATCTGCGGTATAGGAAACGACATAAGGGGAGACGATGCCTTTGGCGTGCTCGTTGCGGAGAGGCTGAAGGAACTCCTTGACAATCCAAACGTCCTCGTGATAAACTGCGGTGAGGTTCCAGAGAACTACACGGGGAAGATAGAGGATTTCAAGCCGGACCTAGTGGTTTTCGTTGATGCCGTTGACTTCGGCGGTGAAGTCGGGGAGTACATAATAGCCGACCCAGAGGGGACGATAGGCGAGGGGGTCTCGACCCACGGACTTCCGCTGAAGTTTGTGACCCAGTTCATGAAGACGATGGTCAAGGCGGAGTTCGTGCTTATAGGCTGTCAGCCCGGCTCGACGGGGTTATTCCAGGAGCCGAGCGAGCTGATAAAGAAACGTGCAGAAAGGCTGGCGGAACTGCTGGCAGGGATTCTGAAAAGCAGAAGAGACGGGAAGTAGAACTCGTAATTTTAAAGTTAGGGATTTCCGTTAATTTTCGATTTTAAAAAGCGAAAGGTATGGCATCTCTACGGAGAGGGAGAATGTTTTGATTAACGATAGGGTTTTATAACCCGTCGTGGAACTCAAGGATAGTTATGGCCTCGGATGTAAAGGCTATTGAGATGATGCTCAAGAATGATGAAAATGTCAGGCGTTCTATTAGTGAGTGGATTGTCCAGCTCGCGAGGAAGATTCACGAGAGGCCTGAGGACATAGTGTGGTTCTTCAACGAGATGAAGAGAAGGAAGGAATGGGAAGAAAAGCTGAAGGGATTTGAGAGAATGACTGATGACGTTCCTCCCGAGGAATTATTTGAGATTGCCGTTAAAGAGGCCGAGAGCTCTGGCGAGCTTAAAGGGAGTGTTGAAGACCTCCTACTCAAAGCTAGGGGGGATTTAAGAAAGTTCGAGAGGATTGAGGCGAAGCTAAAACGCCTTGGAGTGATTTGAATGGCCAAGGCTAGAATCAAGGTGGTTCTTGATACGTCGATTCTCGTTAGTGCATTGAAGTCGAAAATCCAAGACGTTTGCCTTCGTGGAGGATTCTCAAGGCTCTTGTTTCCGGAGAAATTGAAAACTACATCAGCAGGGAGATTTACGAGGAAATGAGCTATACCCTCATGAAGGTTGCGGAGAGAACTAAACGAGAAGTCTTGGCCTTGCATCTTCTCAACTTGGTCAAAAAGAAAAGCATCATGGTTCGTCCCCGGCGGAAGTTTTCCGATGACCCTGAGTTTCTCAAAAAACTGAAAGACTCTAGCGATGCCAAGTTTTTTGACGTTGCTTATGCCAAGAAGGTGGATTATCTCATCTCAGAAAACACGAGGTACATTGTCCAGATGAGGGATGAGGCAACGAAAACTTATCGTTTTGACGGGAGAAAGGTTAAAATCCTGAGAGCCAGAGAGTTCGTAAGAGAAGTTTTGAGATAACTTTTATCAGGTTAGTGCCCTTGAGACAACACTGAAAAGGCGTTGAGCAGGCCAAATTCATAGAACTCTTTCCCGAATGCCCCTAATCCTCCCCAGATCCTCCCGCGTGTTCACATTGAAGAAGCTCTCCCTCCACTCCTCGGGGAGGCTTTCGATTTCGATGTAGCAAGCTTCGCTTTCCCTTATCGCCTGGTTTATGGCGTACTGCTTACTCTTGATTTTTTCTTCCAGAAAGGGCCTGAACTCCTTCGAATAAGCGGCATGGAGGGGTTCAAGGTAGCCGTTGCTCCACCGCGGAACGCAGGCGGGCTTTTTAGCTCGATTAAAGCGCTCGATTATGAGGTCAACAAACTCTGGAACGAGGAGGGGCATGTCGCCGGCAACGACGAAGGCATCGCCGAGGGACAGAGCAGTGTAGATGCCCCCGATAGGCCCGACGAGGAGTTCGTCAACGACCACTCGATAGCCGAGGCCCTTGAGCTTTTCGGAGTTTTCCCGGGAGGCCACTAGAATGACTTCATCTATCCCCCCAGCCGATTCGAGCCTCTCAATCGTGTGAAGTATAAGGGGTTTCCCGGAAATTTTAAAGAGGAGCTTGTCACCCCCGAAGCGCTTTCCCCTTCCGCCGGCTAAAACCGCACCTATCATTCCCCGTCCTCCCTGTCCACGGGAATGTACTCTATGGTGCTGAGGTACTGGACGTGCTTCATGACCGTTTTGGGATTCAACATCTCCTCCTTTAGCCACTCAAAGTAGCCGTCCCTGTCGTAGGCTATCTCGTAGTTCACGAAGACGTCGAGGTAGCCGGAGTGAAAGTTCTCGGCTTCTTCCCTCGTGTAAAGCTCGAAGGAAACGTGATAGCCGTACTTCTCCTCTATCGGGTCTCTAACCCTTTCAACGAAGTCTGCAACGCGGTTCATTTTAACCGGATCGTAGGGCTTGTCGATTATCACAACGACGTCTATTTCAGGAAAGCTCGGATCCCAGAGATGCCTTCCGTAGAATACGATCGACAGCAAATTGTCCCCGTAGAACTCCCTAACGAGTCTTATCAGTTCTTCCTTCGCCTTCTTCAGCGTCTCCGCGTCCATCCCTTCACCCCCAGAAAAGTTTTGGATGAAAATAAAAATCAATCGAAGGTCGGCTGGTAGCGGTACTCGATGTGGAGCTTGCTCTCCGAGTCAAGCTTCTCCATGGCCGCCAGCAGGGTCTTTCTGTCCTCCTGGGGTAACTCCTCCAGCGGGAGCTTCATGATGTTCTGGGGTTCTATATCGAACTTTCTGGCCTCCTCATCGACTCCAAGGACCCTCTTAAGGAGCCTCACCGCTTCCTCGCTCAGCTCGCCCTCCTCCTCGATTATCAGCATGTCGCCGGCGAAGTGGCCAGTTATCCTGGCCGAGTACTCCGGATAGTCCTCGAACCTGAAGCGGTAGAGCTTCCAGGGCACTTCAGACACCCGCCGTCACGGGGTACTTCTCCTTGAGTGCCTCCCCCCACTCGCGGTACTCCTTGACGAGGCGCCAGAACTCGTTCTCAAGAAAGCGCATGGCCACGTTTATCCTGGAATCCTTCTCCCTCAGCGCGTAGCCGGTGATGAGGTCGTGCAGCTTCTCCTGAGGGTTATCTGGAGCTTCATCGTAAGCCCTTCCGACGAGGTTGATAAAGTCCTCAAGGACTGCGTCGCGGTCGTAGTAGCCCACCACCCTTCTAAGCTCCTCCCTCAGCGTGAGCCAGTAGCGGAGGGGTATCGGCCTGTCCGGAATCCTGAACTTTATCTCGTTCTCTTTGCCCGGCTCTTCCGCGGGCGGGAGGGCTATCCAGTACTCGCCCTTCATCTTCTTCTCCTTGATGCCGAGGAGCTGAGCTACACCGTAGAGTATCTCCTCCGGGCTTGGAGGACAGCCGGGGATGTACATGTCTATCGGGACTATCATCTCCGGCCCACCGCTCCTGAGCCTGTCCCTTCCGCGCTGGGGTGAGGTGTTGTAGAGGGCGTAGCTGTTGTAAAAGATTCCACCGCTTGAGGCGCAGGTTCCTATGGCAACCACTATCCTCGGCTTCGGGGGCATGGCCTCGTAGGCCTTCTTCAGGGCTATCCTCGTCTGCCTGGTGAGCGGCCCAGTGATGAAGAGCACATCGGCGTGCCTTGGGTTGGGAACGACCTTAACACCGAGCCTCTCGATGTCGTAGTAGGGGCTGAGAACGTCAAGCACCTCAATGTCGCAGCCGTTGCACGAGCCTGCGTCAACGTGATAGACCCATACTGACTTCAATCTGCTCATCACTCCTCACCCCCGTCCTTTTCTTCCACCTCTCCCACGAGCATGAAAGCCGGGTAGACGTTGCCCTCCGTTTCCCTGAGCTTGACGACGGTTCTGCGCATCTTCTCCTCCTGCGTGAGCTTTATCCTGTCCTCAAGGGCGTACATATCAAAGATTTCCTTCGGCAGGATGTTCCTGACGTACTCTATCTGCCTCTCGGTGAAGTCGAGGTATTCCCCGCACTCCTCGCAGTAAGCTAACTTGTGCTCGACGACCTCGACCAAATCCTCTTTGTTATCAGTTGCTATCTCGAATCTTGTTGTGGGTTCCATTGCTCCCGTCGGGCAGACCTCTATACAGCGCGCACAGCGTATGCAGCGCGCCGCGTTGTAGGTGAGCCTTTTCACGCCGTGTTCCTTGTCCCACTCCATTATAAGAGCGTCCGGCGGGCAGGCGTTGACGCAGGCCCCACAGCCTATGCACTTCTCGGGGTTGATGTGCGGTATTCCCCTGTACTCTGGCGGCTTCTCGATGTCGATAAAGGGATAGGGGGTGGTGACCGGGGCCTTCTTGCCGAACTTCTCGACCTCAAAGCGGTCCCACTCCTTCAGCCTCTCGCTGTAGGCCGGAGCCTCGGCCATCAGAACACCCCCCTGTACTTGATGGAAAGCTCGTTGAACTCGGCCTCAGTGAGGACCTTCACCTTTCCGGTGTTCACGTCGACGAACTGAACCCTCTCGGTACAGGAGTAGCACGGGTCTATGCTCGCTATGATGAGCGGTGCGTCCGCAACGTGGTAACCCTTGAGCATCTCCGGCACAGCCGGCAGGTTGTTGTAGGTCGGGGCGCGGACCTTCCAGCGGTAGACCTTGTTCTTCTCGCCGGTCATGACGTAGTGAACCACTTCACCGCGGTGGGCCTCGGTGAAGCCCAGTGCCTCCTCGTACTCTGGCAGTTTCCCAATCGGAACCATTATGTCCCCGCCAGGCATCTGGTCGATGAGCTGCTCGACGATCCAGATGCTCTCGAACAGCTCGTCCATCCTGACGAGGACTCTGGCCAAAACGTCGCCCTCCTTGTAGACCGGAACCTTGAAGTCCACCTCGTTATAGGCCATTGCCGTCTTAGTTGCCTGATCCTTTCTAGTGTCGATTCTCCTTCCGCTCGCCCTTGCCGTCGGCCCAAGGACGGAGTAGGCCTTGGCGACCTTGTAGGGCAGTATTCCAACCCCCTCGGCGCGCTTGATGAAGGTGTTGGTGTTGAGTGCTATGTCGAGGAACTTCTTAGTTTCTTCACGTATCTGCTTGACGACCTTGAGGACCTCCTCCTTCCTGTAGTCGAGTAGGTCCCTCCTCACGCCGCCGACGATGTTCATTCCGTACTGTTTTCTGTTTCCAGTTAAGCGCTCCACGAGCCACATGACCGGCTCGCGGATGCGCCAGGAGTGCATGAAACCCGTGTCGTAGCCGACCATGTGGGCGGCGATGCCAACCCAGAGGAGGTGGTTGTGTATCCTCTCAAGCTCCAGGAGTAGTGTCCTTATATAGCGTGCCCTGTCGGGGATTTCAACGTCGGCCAATCTCTCAACGGCCATAGCGTAGGAAACCGAGTGCTGGTAGCCGCATATACCGCAAATTCTCTCCGCAAGGAAGAGCACCTGGTTGTACGTTAACCTTCCCTCTCCGGTCTTCTCGATACCGCGGTGGGAGTAGAAGCCGCGGTAGTCGACATCAACGATCTCCTCGCCCTTGACGAAGAGCCTGAAGTGGGCCGGCTCTTCGATACCCATATGAACCGGACCCATCGGAACCAGCGTCGTGTCCTCGGGCTTCTCCTTGAACTCAACCTTCGGCTCGGTTATCGGCGAGTGCCTGTAGTCCATGTCCTTCCTGAGGGGATAGACGCCATCCGGAAAGTCCTCCGGGAGGATGAGCCTCCTGGGGTCCGGGTGGTTGAGGGGCTTGAAGCCGAGTAAATCCTTGACTTCCCTCTCTATCCACAGTGCCGCCGGAAGTTTCTGAGCCACGCTCGGGAAGCTCGGGTCGTCCTCCGGCAGGTAGGCCCTCAGGAAGACATAATAGTTCTCGTCCATGTTGAAAGGCTCCACCTGGACGTTGAGGAATGGCATGTAGACGAAGTGGCCGTTGAGCGGTCTCTCGTCGGTTCCAACCGCCGTTGAGAGGTGGGTCTCCTTGAACTCCGGGTGGTTGTGCCACCAGAGCACGGCCTCCGGAAGCACCTCGCGGTCGATTGTGAACATATACTGACCGTAGGTCATCCTCTTACAGCCCTTGATGTGCTCCTTGAAGGCCTCGTAGAAGTCCCTGAGGCCCTTCCTTTCGGAGAGTATTCTTTCAACGTCGGCCTTCGCACAGCGGCCGTCCTCACAGGCCTTGCATTCAAACTCGAAGTGAGCCTCCAAATCCTTCGTAGTCACCATATTCACCACCCCATGAACGCCATTGCGAGTATTATCAGTCCCGCGAAGAACGCGCGGGTGTTCATCTTAACCACGTGGTCTATTCTGAGCCTCGCGTTTGTTGCCTCAAGTGCCGCTATGGCCGGGTAGAAGGCCACCGTTAGGATGAACTGCAGAGCCAAGACGAGCGCAGCCTTCTCCGGCGTACCGACCGGCCCTATCCACGGGAGCGTCAGCAGGCTGACGAAGAACCACAGCAGGGCGAAGCGCTTGATGTGTATCGCGTAGTAGAAGACCCCCAAAAGTCTGCCGCTGTACTCGCTCAAAGGTCCACCGATGACCTCCTGCTCGGCCTCGGCTATGTCGAAGGGCACGAAGCCGCTCTCGACGTAGAGCGCGTAAGCCAGGAGGATGTAGGTCAGCACCAGCGAGGGGGTGAGGTGAAGCCCCGTCATTATCTTGTAGAGGTCAAGGGAGCCTGAGTTGTAAGCCAGGACACCGTAGAGTATCGCTATCAGAGGCTCGACGGTGAGGATTATCTGCATCTCCCTAGCGGAGCCGAGGTGGCTGAAGGCGTTCTGGACGGTCAATCCAGCGAGCATGAGGAAGACGCTGACCATCAGCACCACGTAGAAGAACGCCACCAGGTTGTAGCCGAAGTCCACTGGAACGACGTTGCCGTAGGGAAGGAGCAGGGCCGCTGAGAGTGCCGATGCAAGGGCCAGGTAGGGTGCCCAGGTGAACAGTGCCCTCCTGGTGGGTCTAACCGAGGGCATGCCGAAGAGCTTTCTGAGGTCGTACCACGTCTGCATCAGAGGCGGTCCGCGCCTGTACTGGAGTCTGGCCTTTACCCTTCTCGCTATACCGTCAAGGTATGGCGGGAGGAAAAGGGTTATGATGATGCCGGCAAGGCTGAATCCGAGTTTTACGGCGGTTTCCATCTTCCTCACCTCACAGTGCCATCAGTATCCCTATAACCGCCCCCACAACCACCAGGGCCAGTATGATGAAGGTTCCGAGCCTCATCCCCGGGAGCACGTCGCTGGCTATCCTGAGGAACCTGACGAGCGGTTTGAGTGCCTCCTCATCGGCGTGGAGCACCTCACCCCTTCTGAGGTCGGCAACGCTCTCAACCCTGGTGTAGGGTGTGTCGACAATCTTGACGAAGTAGCTGGCCATCCAGATGTACCCCCTGACTATGTAGTGGATTATCGCCGCTCCAACACCGTAGAACCAGTCGCCGAAGCGGTAGAAGCCGTCTATCTTGCGCTCGTACTTGATGTAGTAGCCCTCCGCGTTGATCCTGTAGTCGTCCCAGTCTACCTGGGTTGAGCCACAGTCCCAAGGCTGTGCCTCCTTGCCGTAGCTGGGCTTGAGAGCCAGGTAGAACCCAAGGGCCAGGACTGCAAGGAGCACCACGAAGAGTACGGGGCTGAAGAGCACGGAGCCGAAGCCTATCCTGTAAACGCCGTCCTCTATCGGGGCGTTGAAGACGTTGAGTATTCCCGTTACGGTTCCGGGGAAGATACCGATTAGGAGGGTCAAACCCGCGAGGATCCACTGGCCGGCAACCATCGCTCCCGGGACCTCCCTAACATCGGAGTACCTCTCGCTCTCGCCGCCGAACTGGGCACCGTAGAACTTGATGAATGACGCCAAAGTCGCCGCGCTGATGAAAGCGGCCAACACTGCCCCAAAGGCCAGGAAGAAGTCTCCTGACTGATAGCCGGCAACGTAGATGAGCCACTTGCTTATGAAGCCGTTGAAGGGTGGAACCCCAGCTATGGCCAGCGATGCGAAGAGAGCCGCCAGAGCGGTCCACTTCATCTGCTTTCCAAGGCCGCCAAGCTCGTCGAGGTCAACGATTCCCGTCCTGTACTCAACGGCTCCGGCTGAGAGGAAGAGCGAGCTTTTGAATATCGCGTGGTTGAGGGCGTGGAAGAGACCGGCGAAGGCACCGAGGGCACCGATAGCGCCGAGGGCACCGCCCTTCGGTATGAGGGCCATTCCAATACCTATGCCGAGCCATATGTAACCCATCTGACCGACGCTGTGGTAAGCTAATAGCCTCTTCGCGTTGGTCTCCCTGAGAGCATAGAGGGTTCCAACGGTTAGTGTTATGGCACCGAGGAGGGCCACGAGAAGGCCGAGGGTGTAGGTGGTTCCCACGAGCTTCCAGACGAGGGCGATGAGGCCGTAGAGGGATACTTTCTCCATCGCACCGGCCATCACTGCGGAAACGCTACTCGGAGCCGCGCGGTAGGTCTCGGCAACCCAGAACTGGAAGGGGGTTATTCCCGCCTTGGTCATGAAGGCTACGAGGAGCAGGCCTCCGAAGACTATCTTAGTGTGGATTGGAGCACTCGCAAGGGCCGTGGCGATGCTGTCAAAGCCCAGCTTGTCAAAGCTTCCAACGAGGGAGTAGGCGGTTCCGAGGGCAAGGAAGAGCGGTATCGTGTCGAGGAAGTGCATGGTGATGTAGTACTTCGCGCTTGCGTTTACGTCCTTCTTCCTCTCGCTGAAGAAGACGAGTATGAACGAGCTTAGCGTCATAAGCTCCCAGCTCATGACGAAGTACTCCATGCTGTTCACGGTGACGACCAGGGCCATGCTCGCAAGGAAGGTGTTGTAGGCTATCGCGTAGACCCAGCCCTTGCCGGTTCTCTCGAAGAGGTCCATGTAGTTTATGGCGTAGAGCGAAGCCGCGGTTCCAACGATGCCGATTATGAGCAGGAAGACCGCCGAGACGTCGGTTACATTCAGGGACAGTCCGTAGAGGTCGACCTTAACAGGACCGCTGGTGTAGACGTTGTAGACCTCGCCGAGGAGGAGCAGCGAGCCGAGGAAGGCCATGAAGCTCGATGCCTTGACCGATGCTTTGTACTCACGGATGAAGCCCAGCAGGCCACCCAGGATGAACGCACCTATGGCGTATCCGATGAACATCCCACATCACCCCATGAATCCTACCTTCATCACGACGTCCAGGGTCACCCAGGGCGCGACTATGCCTATGAGTATCAGCGTCACCATCACTGCCGTCATGAGCTTTGAGGAGTGGACTTCAGTTGAAGGCTCTGGCTCTCCGAAGAATATCTCCTTGAACCACAGGACGACGACCACGAGGAATATCGCCGCGTCAAAGAGCACCACGCCCGGGAAGAGCCAGGAGGCGACTCCCTCAGCGTGCCTCGTGCTCATTATGGTGAAGGCCTTACTGAAGAACAGTCCCAGCGGGAGAACGCCAGCCAGACCAAAGAAGCTCATGAACCAGGCTATGCTGGCCCAGGGCAGGCTGTGCCTGATTCCCCTGACCTCAGTGAAGTCGGTGGTTCCCAGCGAATACGCGAAGGCGCCAATGCTCATGAAGGCGAGGGCCTTGACGAAGGCGTGGTTGACGACCTGGTACAAGGCGATCTGGAGGCCCGCCTGATGGCCGAGGAGTGCATAGGCAAGGGTTATGTAGGCAACTCCGGCCTGGGCTATGGTCGAGTAAGCCACGAGCTTCTTACCGTCCCGCTGTATGGGGTAGTATATCATCATGAGGAATATCAGCGCGACCGTCAGCAGTCCGAGAAGCCAGAAGTCGTCCTTTCCAGGGTTCATGTACTGAATTACCCTGAAGAGCATGTAGCTGCCGAGGGGAACTATCGAGGCCGAGTGGATGTACGCTGAGGCTGGAACCGGGCCGGCTGTTGAGTCAGGAAGCCACGAGTAAAAGAATAGCTGGGAACTCATCGCCAGGGCCGCAAAGATGAGCAGTGTAAAGGCGGTATCCTTGGTGGACTGGGCAAGTGAACCCATCTTTGCCAGCTCCTGGCCGTTTCCGAGGACGGCGGTCGCGATAACCATGAGAAACACCGCCAGGTTGAGGACCAGGAATCCCTTGAGGGCCTTTCCGCCGGCGTTTCCGTAGAAGTCCACCAGGTAGAGAAGCGCTATCGCCATCAGCTCAAGGGCCGCTATGAACTGCACCAAGTTGGTCGAGTATATGAAGAGCATGGAGGATCCCGTGAGCAGGCCGAAGAGGGCGTAGAACTTGCCCTTTCCTTCCTCAACTGGGTGTGCTCTGTTCTTTGGCCCTATATAGTCAGCTGCGTAGAGAACGATAAGGAACGCTATCAGCAGGGACGTGAACCCCATGAGGACTGAGGCAACGTCAACGTTGAACCCGAAGACCTCACCGAGGTTCCCACCGCTGGCATAGGCGTAGTGGTAGACCTTCTCGGCATCCCCGTTGAAGAACAGATACGTTCCATAGCCGTTTATGAGCATGGCTATGCCCATTATCGCCCCAGCCACTGAATCCGCGCCCTTGCCCCCCATCCTGTAGAGCAGCAGGAGGAGGAATGGCAGGAGGGCCGATGCGAGGAAGATTTCTCCGTTCACGCTCCATCACCCCTTGTTTTAAACCATTGGTTTTCCCTCGCAAAAAAATAAGTCAGAGGACGAGGTAGGCCTCCTCGCCCTCCCCTTTCTCCGCTGAGCTCTTCAGGTTGGCGACTATTTTGCCCTCCCTGTTCCAGAGCACCTCGTTTATGTCGCCGTACTTGAGGGCCTCAGTTGGGCACGCGGATACACAGGCGGGAAGAAGGCCTTCCGCCCTTCTGTCGGAGCAAAGGTCGCACTTGTCCATGATCTTGTTCTCCTCGTCCAGCTTGGGTATTCCAAAGGGACAGGCAACGGCACACATGAGACAGCCGATACACTTGAGCGGGTCGAAGGCAACGGCTCCATCCTCGTCCCTGAAGAGAGCTCCGGTCGGACAGACGTTCAGACACGGTGCTTTCTCACAGTGGCGGCAGTTGAAGGGGACCGTGAAGAGGTCCGGGAACTCAAAGACTTTAATGCGAGCTTCACCGTGTGTCATCTCACAGGCCACTTCACAGGCCTTACAGCCAATGCAGCGGCTGTAGTCGAGGAAAATCTTCTTGTGGGCCATCTCAACCACCTCACTCCTCCACCCTCTCAACCTTAGCCGCGACGGCCTTCAGCTCGGCCATCTTGGTCTTCTCGTGTATCTCATCAAGAGTCAGGAAGTTAACCTGCCAGTGCCACGGCATCGCTATTACGCCTTCCCTGACGTGATCGGTGACCTCAGCCCTGACGAGAACGCTTCCGCGCCTCGTTGAGACCTTGACGAGGTCGCCATTCCTGATGCCAAGCTCCTTGGCGTCCTTCGGGTTTATCATGACGTACTCCTCTGGCCAGCGTTTCTGCAGGCTTGGGCTTTCCTCGCTCATGCTGAGGGTGTGCCAGTGGCCAACCAGCCTGAAGTTGGTGAGCCAGAACGGGTACTCGCTATCTGGCATCTCCGGCGGCTCGCGCCAGCCGACCGGCTGGAGGTGGGCCTTTCCGTCGGGTGTCTTGAAGCCCTTCTTGAAGAGAACCTTCGTCCCCTCACCCGGTTCACTGCACGGGAAAAAGCATCCCTCGGGGTGTTCTGCAAGGTACTCCGGCGTTGCACCCTTGAACACAGGAATAACGCTGTTTATCTCCCTGAGTATCTCGTCCGGGTGCTCGTACTTGAAGAACTCGCCGAAGCCGAGCACCTTGGCCAGCTCGATGACGATGAGCCAGTCGGGCTTTGCCTTACCAGGAGCTTCGGCGGCCTTGTAGCTCCTCTGGACGCGCCTCTCGGCGCTTATTGCCGTCCCGGTCTTTTCGAACCACGCCGCGGCCGGGAGGACGATGTCAGCATACTTGGCCGTCTCGGTGAGGAATATGTCCTGTACAACAAGGAAGTCGAGCTTCTTGAGCTGTTCCCTTACCCACGAGCTGTTGGGCATTGACTTTGCTATGTTGCCGCCAACAACGTACATCATGCGTATCTTGCTGCCTATCTCACGAACCATGCTGGTGAGATCGAGACCGACCCAGTCGGGAATCGGGAAGCCCCAGAGCCTCTCGAGTTCTGCCCTTGCAGCTTCGTCGGTAACGAGCTTTCCTGTCGGGAGCTTGTTAGGAGCTATGCCGGTCATAGCGGCACAGAATCCACACTGTGCTCCCGGGAAGACACCGCTCCAGACGCCTTCCTTACCAATGTTTCCTGTTATCGCTATGAGGTTAGCGAGTGCAAGTGCGAACTCATAACCGTTAACGTGCTGGTTGAGACCCTCATTAACGAGAAGGGCTGTTCTTTTCGTTGCAAATAGCCTGGCGACCTTCTTTATGTCCTCAGCCGGAACGCCGCTTATCTTCTCGGCCCACTCGGGGGTGTAGTCCTTAACCGATTCCTTGAGCCCCTCAAAGCCGGTGATTCTCTCCTGGACGAACTCCCTGTCGTAGAGCTCCTCACTGATTACGACGTTGAGCATCGCCAGGGCTATCGCAAGGTCCGTTCCCGGGTATGGCTTCAGGTGGAGCGAGGCATACTTGTGTCCCCTCGTAGAGCGCGGGTCAATCACAACCATCTCGGCACCGTTGTCAAGGATGGCCTTCTCAACGTACTGACCGAAGAAGACGGGGGCAGTCTCGGCTGGATTGTGACCCCAGATGACAACCAGCTCGGCCTTGGCGACGTCCTCAAAGGGGTTCGTTGCCGCGGAGGTTCCGAAAACGGCTATCCTGGCCGGGCTGTTGGAGTACTGACAGTACCTTCCAGGGAAGTCGAGATGATTGGTCCCTATTGCCTTGGAGAGCTTGTGGACGAGGTAGTTCTCCTCGAGGGTTATCTTCTCGCTGCTGAGGAAGGCTATCGCCTCCGGACCGTAGGTTTCCTTTATCTCCTTTATTTTTTCCGCGATTATCCTGTAGGCCTCCTCCCAGCTTATCTCCTCGAACTTCCCTTCACCCTTCTCCCCGACGCGCCTGAGGGGCTTCTTAAGTCTCTTCGGGCTGTTTATGAACTGGTACGAAGCAACTCCTTTGGGACAGAGCTTGCCCCTGTTGGGAATCTCAGGATGGTCGTAGTCGAACTCTATCCTCCGGATGTAACCGTTGTTGCTTACCGCGTAGAATCGGCAGCCAACGGAGCACCACGGACAGACCACCGGAACCAGTTTCTCCGCCATTATCTATCACCACCGCTTAATGACTGGTCAGTCATTTGAGATGTGTGAAGATAGTTTATATAGTTTTTTTGAACAGAGAAGACCATTCAATTAAACAATCTCACGGGTGTTAAACAGTCATATACTAGCCGAGAGCTTGAGGTGGTTGAGAACGGCGGAGACTACCTTGTTAAGGTAGTGCTCCCGGGAGAAGCTGAGGCATTCCCTTGCGTGGAGGTAGTGCATAAGGGACGCGATGAACATCTGGAAAGCTATAAGGGCGTCCTCAAAGCCCACCTTAACGTAGGCGGTAATCCTCCGCGCACCCTCCCTGAGAAGCTCTGCGCAAGCCTGGGTGTAGATGTCCCCGATTCCCTTCATCCTTTCCCTCACCGAGAGCATGTGGAAGAATATCTCCGCGCGGTACTCATCCGAGTAGAACTCGAGGAACTCCCTACCAAGCTGGATGAGATAGCTCTCCAGATTGGGGTAGCTCACGGTTATATAGGGGTCATTTAGGGAAGGCATGGCCATTATTGGCATAACTTCAAAGGCAAGCTCCTTTATGAGGTCGTCCTTGCTCCGGAAGTAGAGATAAAAGGTCCCCTTGGCAACGCCTGCCCTGGCGACAATCTCATCTACCGTGGTCTTATCGAATCCCTTTCTCGCAAACAGCTCCATAGCAGCCTTAACGAGCTTTTCCCTGGTTTTTCCTGAGGACTTCGTTTCCACAACCCCCACTTGACCGAACGGTCATTTACTGGGCAATTATGTGCACACAAGATTTTAAGCTTTTCTCAGACGGAGTTCAAGGGGAAGAGACCCTCATACCACAGAACCGATGATCTCCTCGTCCACTCTCGCGACCTCCGAGAGAAGTTCTCCAAGCTCGCCCCCAACTGCCCCGGCAAAAAGGCCCATGTTCATGCCGAAGACATAAATCCCGTCGGGCATCTCTATGACCGAGAACTTGCAGGGCATCATCGCGGAAATCCAGCGGTTCTCCGGTTTGCTGATGGCCTTCGTTGCGAACTCCCTGTTGCAGACCTCGATGATGGCGAACTGAATTCCAACCTTTTCTCTGAAGTTGTACTCACCTATGACCGTCCAGCCGAGTTCCTCAGTTTTCTTCTTCAGCCTTTCGACCGTCTCTTCAAATCCGTACCTGCTCTTGATGCCTTTCACCATCTGCTTCATAATTTCCTCCATGGCCATCACCTGACTGACTGGTCAGGAAAAGGTCTATAAATCGTTTTCTTTCACCTTTGGTTGATAACCATGGCCCTGATGCTCGCTGGAAGG
>JALVWX010000051.1 GCA_027023165.1 Thermococcus sp.
GACATGAGTGAGGGCTACATCTACGTCGGTGGCCTTCCGAAGGAGCCGAGGCCACCACTTTATTACAGAATTACATGGTCACCGAAGGATTTAATTGAAGAGTACACGAGACCCGCGAGGCTTATCAGGGACGGGGAGCTCAGTACTATAGACCCGCTCTCGGAAGTTAAAACGGTGGAAATCGAGGGATTCACTTTCGAGGCCTTTCCGAGCGACGGCCTGAGGAGTCTGCTCGAAAGCGTAAGGGTCGAGAGGCTTGAGGAGTGGACGCTCCGGTGGCCGGGCCACCTTGAGAAGATGAGGGTTTTGAAAGAGCTCGGCTTCTTCAAACCGGAGCACGTTGATAAAACCCTTGAAGTTATAACCCCGCTCATGACCTACGAGAGCCCGGACTTCTCCGTTTTGAAGGTGGTTGGCCGGGAACCGGAGAGGGAGATAAGCTACACCCTCCTAGATGAGGAGAGGGAATTCACGTCAATGGCGAGGGTTACTGGTTACACAGCCTCAGCCATAGCCAGACTGGTTTCAGAGGGTAGCTGTATCTTCGGAGTAATTCCACCGGAGATACTCGGCATGAGGATTGACACCTTTAAGAGAATCCTTGACGAACTCGAGGAGAAGGGGATAAAGCCGAGGAGGGAGGAGCGTGCTCCACCTGGTGATAGCTGATTCCGAACTGGAACTCGTTCCAAAGTCAATAGTAGAGCATCCGGCCGTTGTGAACTACGCTAGGAGAAGGGGCAAGAAGCCGGAGGAAGTAATCCTCGACAGCAGTTACCACCATTCGGCTCTCAAGAAGCTTGAAGACGGTGATAGGCGCGGCAGGCCGGACATAGTGCACATCTGCCTTCTCAACGCCCTTGAGAGCATAGCCAACAAGGAGGGGAAGCTCAGGGTTTACGTTCACACGAGGAACGACGAGGTAATCTACATAAAGCCCGAGACGAGGCTTCCGAGGAACTACAACCGCTTCCTCGGTTTGATGGAGAGCCTCTTCAAGAATAGGGTTGTTCCGAAGGACCTTGAGCTGTTAAGACTGGAGGAGAAAACGCTGGGTGAGCTCATCGAGGAAATTGGCCCGGATGAGGTCTTCGTTATGCACGAGGAAGGTGAGTTAATAAAGCCGAGGGACTTCGGGAAGAGCCTCGCTGAACTCGAAAACCCGGTCGTAATCGTCGGTGGCTTTCCCCACGGCGACTTCAGGAGTCCCGTTGAGGGCAGAAAGGTCAGCCTCTACCGTGAGCCTCTTATGGCCTGGACTGTCGTGAACGAAATAATCGTCAATTTTGAAACTTATTTGAACCTTTAAAATCACTTCTTTTGTAATTCCAAATCCTTATGCCATAATGTTTTTATACAGCTTGTTACATACTGCATTGAATGTTCTAGAATACGGGGGGTTCGCAATGAAAAAGGTAAACATACTGATGGCTCTGCTCATTACTGGTTACATCCTTGGAATCTGGAGCTTTCTTGTGGTTCCTAAGTATTACATTGTATTTGGCCTAAAAGGTTTCTTGATTTCCCTCGTTCCGTCAATTGTTGCCCTGTTCTTGGCCTATAACGAGGCTCAGAGCACAAAGAAGACTAGATATCTCATTTATGAGTTTTTCACCAGAGTAGCTAGGACTCCCTCTGTTGTTTTCACACTACTCATGTTTCTTCTCATAATCTTGGGCGTTACGGCATATGCTTCAGGATGGGGACTTGTTTATCTGTTTGGGGGGACAAGTGAATACGTAATACCATTGGCGATTCTGACAATTCTTTTGGCTTCCCTCCTGTTAATGTTGGCGAAAGGTAAAGCTCTGGAGTTTATATCTGGAATATCTGTATTGATGATTCTGTTTACTGTGATCTCAACGATTCTCATCAGAGATAGAGCACTTAAAGTAGTGACGTCGGAACAGGCCAAGTATTATATGGGCAATGCAGTTTCAAGCATAACCTCATTTAACCATCCCCTGACAGTTGAGGGAATTATTATGCTTCTTGTTTCTATTGTAATAGCGTTTGGACTGGGTGCTGGTGTATACTATGTTCTTGGAAGTTTTGCTCCGGAGGATCTCGATTTCAAAAGAGTTTTAGTGGTGGTTTTCTTTTTCCAGATAATCTTGAGCTTTGCAGCTGCTTATACAATTGCATACTCCCTTGGCCCCGCCTTCCAAGCATTTGAGCAAAGTGTTCACAATCCCAACATAAACCCCGAAGAGAGTCTAAAACTTTATTCCCAGTTTATGGCCCTTCAAGCATATGCAACCAACAGTACAACACCTCTTCCCCAGTCTATCACCGTTTTTTACATGATTCCCCAGATTATCAGAGGCAATATCCCTGGAGCAGAGACGATTATTTTTCTGCTCATACTGTCCTTCTACTTTGCTGGTCTAACTACAATTATCGTTCTCATTGAAATGGGGACCCAAGTCCTGTCTGAAGTGATGCAACTCGAGAGAACGAAGGGATTGGCTGGAGTTTCCCTTATTGGAATCACAATATCGGTCGTAATGACAGCTGGTTTTGCAAGAACAATGTTTTTTGCAGTTCCCTTTAGTGTTGGGGCGATAATAGCATTGGTAGAAGCATACCCAGTTGTTAAGTCAGGAATACTTCGCAGAAGAAGCGCAGTTCTACTTTCAATGATTCTCTTGGCTTTTGTTGGATTTTTTGCTCTCTATTACTCTTTTAGAAGCCAGAGTGATGCTGTTAAGCTTGGAGCAATACTTGGTCTCGTTCTTCTGGTTCCTCTCTTTATGAACCGAATATTCTTGAGGAGCCGTCGCTAAGCCTTTTTCAAAAATTTTTTAAACGCCTTCTCCAACTCAAACCAGAACTCTTAGAGGAGGTATGAAAGATGGGAGACAAGACCAAGGTTCAGGTCAGCAAGCTCAAGCCCGGAAGGTACATTATTATTGATGGAGAACCCTGCAGGATTGTTAACATAACGGTTTCTTCCCCTGGAAAGCACGGTTCAGCCAAGGCGAGGATTGAGGCCGTTGGAATCTTCGACGGCAAGGTCAGG
Organism: Thermococcus sp.; assembly: GCA_027023165.1. The sequence continues at coordinate 3,023 of JALVWX010000051.1, forward strand.
AGCATCGTTAAGCCAACAAGCGCGGAAGTTGATGTCCCCATCATCGATAAGCGCGTTGGCCAAGTCATAGCTATAACACCGGATACAGTCCAGCTTATGGACATGGAAACCTACGAGCTCTATGACGTTCCCTTCGAAGGAGGCGTCGACGAGGAAGTGAGGGACCAGCTTAAAGAAGGAATAACCGTCGAGTACTGGGAAACCCTTGGGAGAATCCAGATTAAGAGGGTCAGGGGCGAGTGAGCCCCTTCCCTGCACAACCTTTTAAAGTTCCTTTTCTTGAAAACCCCGGGGTGGGCTTATGGTTAATTTCAGCGAGCTCATTCTCCGAAAGTTCAGGAACATCGCAGGCTCTCGCTATGAGGAAATAATGAAAGCCTACCAGGAGTTTTTCCTAACGGAGGAAGAACTTCAGATTCCTACGATAAATTCAATACTCTTTGCTATTGATAGATTTTCTGGTAAGATACCTGATGAAGTTTTTGATGTGGTCTCTGCGTATCCAGGTGCAAAAGTTGAGGTTGTTTA
>JALVWX010000052.1 GCA_027023165.1 Thermococcus sp.
TCCTAACTCCGGTCCAGACCCTCGACATTATCGCCGATGCCTTCAGAATTCCAAAGGCCGAGAAGGAAAGGAGGATTAACGAGCTTCTCGACATGGTTGGACTCAAGGACGTTAAGAACAAGAAGGTTGGCAAGTTCTCTAAAGGAATGCGCCAGAGGCTTCTCCTCGCTCAGGCGTTAATCAACGACCCGGAGCTTTTAATCCTCGACGAGCCAATGACGGGCCTCGACCCAAAGGGCATCGCCGAGTTCAAGGAGGTTATCGGGGAGCAGAGAAAGGCTGGAAAAACCGTCTTCTTCTCGAGTCATATTCTGGCCCACGTTGAGGAGGTTTGTGATACGGTTGGAGTGATTGTTAAGGGCAGACTAATCCTCGAGGACAGCATTGAGAACATCAAGCGTGAATTCCTGAGGAAGGCCGGTTACACGATTATCATTGAGACCAATAAGCCGGTTGACTGGAGTTCTGCTAAGTGGAGCGTGACTCCCCTCGGTGGGAATAAGTATCGCGTCGTTGCTCCGGAGGACATAAGGGAGGAGTTGCACGACTTCGTGGCTTCTCAAGGGGCAAAAATCCTGACAATGCAAGTAAAGGAGCCAAGCTTGGAAGAGATATTCCTAAAACTCCTAGAGTAGCTCGTTTTATTTTCAAACTTCTCAATTTTGTTCAGTAAACTTTTTAGGTTTGAACTTAAAATCCGAATGGGTGTTGAACTGAATGCTACTTCCAATGCACATATTTGTGGCTTATCTCATAGGGCTTTGGAGGAACTGGAACCGAAAACTCCTCGGGTTATTTGTAATAGCGAATTCTGCCCCTGACTACAGCTTTATCCAGATGTTGCTCATGGAGGGTGACTTCACCCGAACCTTCTTCAACCACGGCTTTGTCTCCTTCTTTTACATGATACCCTTTGGTTTCCTCGGGATAATCGGAAACGGACTCCACCTTATCGCCGATGTTTTCACCGGGGGAATACCCTTCCTGCCTAACGGCATCTGGTACGGGTTTCCGAGGGTTGGGTGGCACCTCTGGGGGAAGTTCATACTCGTCCCATGGGAGGTTCCAATAGCGGTTGCCGGAGTTTATGCTGTCTACAAACTCGGGTGGGAGAAAGTGGCGTATTCGCTATTGGCGTTCCTTCTGGGGTATGGAGTCTTTATAGCGCTAAGCCCTGTGTACCTAATAAACCCCTACCTCTCAACGGCCCTGAGTTTCATAGTCCTCTGGTATCTCTACGATAGAATTGAGGTGATTGACGTTCTTGAAGCGAAAATTTTGGGAGTGAGAAAAGCTAAAGCCTAGCTTTCTCAAACTCCTCCTTTTTATCGAGAGGTTTCGTCGCGTCAATTCCCCACTTGGCGGTTAAGCTCCTCATTGCTGAGGGGTCTAGAGAGCTCCCCCTGGCGTTTGGAATCACCACGAGGTCTTTATCGGCCTGGAAGCGCGTGGCTATCGCCCACTCGACTTCCCTGTCGTCGTAGATGTCTATGTCCTCATCAACCACAACCACGTGCTTAAGGCTTGGATGCCCTGCAAATGCCGCCAAGATTGCGTTCTTGCCGTCACCGTCGTGCTGTTTTGTTATTGAAACGACGGCGTGAAGCCACATCGCTCCGCCTTCTGTTAGGCGAACGCCGTGAACCTTTGGAACGACGCGCTTGACGCTCGCATAAATCTGTGGCTCCTTTGGAAGGCCCATGAGCATGAAGTGTTCGTAGCCTCCGGGAAGAAGGGCATGAAAGACCGGCTCGTCAACGTGATACATTCTCTCGAAAACAACGAGGGGTTGCTTCCTCACATAGTCGTAGGTGCCTGTTATGTCCACGAAAGGCCCCTCATCCACCAACTCAGGCGTTATCCTTGCCTCAAAGACAAACTCCGTCTCAACTGGAACCGGGATGCCACGAAGGTCTACCACCTGGAGAGGTTTCCCAAAGCCCCCCTCGCTCATCCTGCTCGCTATTTCAAGCTCGCTTATTCCATAGGCCGTACTCGTCGCCCCGGCCAGGAGGAGGTGAACGGGGTTGCCAACGACTATTCTAACCTCGAGTTCCTCGCCCCTCTCGGCGTTCTCCTTCCACATCGCGTAGAGGTGCCTCGGGACCAGTCTTATCGCGGCCGTTTTCTCGTCGCGCACCATTATCCTGTGGAATGACATATTGACGAAGCCGCTCTCGTCCCTCGCTATCACCATCGCCGAAGTGAAGTACTGGCCACCGTCCTTGGGATAGTACTTGGGAACCGGAAGCTCCAGGAGGGAGAAGTCCTCCGTTGAGTTCCTCAGGAAGGGAGCATCATCAACAGTCTCGTAGGGGACTGGGTTCTCCATCGCGTCTGCTATGAATGGCGTCAGCTCGCCAACGGTGAGGTTCAGGTAGTCCGCTATCCTCCCGCGGGTGCTCCAGATGTTGCCCGCAACGCTCCAGCCCTCCACGTCCCTGAAAAGAACGGGCCTGTCACGGTACTTGAGAAGGTACCTGGTAACCTCAAGCTCCTTACTCACGGGCTTTTCCACCACAACGGTCTCGTCAAAGCGCTCCAGTATCTCCCTCAACATTCTACCACCGTAGGTTGATGTTCCAAAAGGCCTATAAAGCCTTTTTCCAAACTCCCGCTGATTGGTCATGCCCATGGTCGTCCTCAGGATTCCAGACGGTTCAGCACTGGTGAGGATTGAGAAGGCCGATCCCCAGCTCTACTTCAAAATATACGAACTGCTGGGCTACCGCAGGGATTTCGGGAAGTGGGACAAGCCGGAGAGTCTCTACGACCCCTACGAAAAGACCTTTCCGGTGGGATTGCTGCCCAGGGTCAAAAAGTTCCTCAACAGCAAAGGCTACCGGGTGAGGGTGAAGGATGAGCGCCGGGTTCGCGGCGTTAAGCTCAACTCGACCTGGAACGAGGAGTACTCCCTGAGGAAATACCAAGAGAAGGCCGTCAGGAAAGCCCTGAAGGAGAAGATGGGCGTTTTAGCACTGCCGGTGGGGAGCGGCAAAACGGTCGTCGGTTTAAGGATAATCCACGAGATTGACCTCTCTGCACTCATAGTGGTTCACACCAAGGAACTCCTCTACCAGTGGGCGGACAAGGTCCGCGAGGTCCTCGGAATCGAACCCGGCATCGTTGGGGACAACCGCTGGGAAGAAGGAGCGGTAACCGTCGCGATGATACAGACGCTCCTGTCGAGGGGCGTCGATAAGCTAAAGAACGACTACGCCGTGGTCATGTTCGACGAGTGCCACAGGACTTCTGCAGCTGAGAAGTTCTACCAGCTGGGAATTTCCCTCCCGCAGGTCTACCGCTTCGGCCTCTCGGCAACGCCGTGGAGAAGGGTTAGAGGGGAAGAAATAAAGATTGAGGCCGTCGTTGGCCCGGTAATCTACGAGGTAAAGGCCGAAGACCTCATCAGGGAGGGCTTCCTCGCAAAACCCCGCTTTGAGGTGATAACCTACGAGTCGAGCATGCCGTCCTTCAGCGAGCGCTACAAGGAACTCTATGAAGACGTGGTCATGAACAACGACGAGAGGAACAGGGCG
>JALVWX010000053.1 GCA_027023165.1 Thermococcus sp.
CCTTAAAGACCATCGCCCACTCCTTGATTAGCTCGCGGAGCTTCTCGGGGTTGGCTATCGGAACCTTCTTGCTTCCCTTGACTAGAATCCCCTTGAGCTTCTTGCTTCCGAGAACCGCTCCGGGGCCACCTCTGGCGGCCTGCCTCTCGTCGGTCTCGATTATCGAGATGAGGCTAAGGTTCTCGCCGGCTGGGCCTATGAAAGCCGTCGCGTGGCCGGGATACTCCTCCTTCGCTTTAGCCCTCGCCTCGCCGGTGGTGAGGCCCCAGTAGCCGTCAGCGGGAACTATCTTAACCTCATCGTCCTCGATGACGAGAAGAACCGGTTCTTCACTCTTACCCTCTATGATGAGCATGTCGTAGCCGGCCCTCTTGAGCTGGACGCCGAGCTGTGCGCCGGCCATGGCCCTTCCGTAGCCGCCGGTGAGGGGACTCTTAAAGTTGAATGCCGTCTTTGAGCCGGTTCCTATGCCGGTGTCAACGAAGAGACCGGGGGTTATTATCATCCTGTTCTCCGGTCCGAGAGGGTCTGCTCCAGCCGGAACTTCATCGTAGAGAACCCTGGTTCCAAAGCCGACACCGCCGAGGTACTTCCTCGGGAACTCCTCAGGAAGCGGTTCCACCTTGACCTCCTTAGTGGTTAGGTTGACCCTCAGAATCCTGCCCCAGTAACCGCCTTTTGCCTCCATATCAGAATCACCTCGAAGGATTTTCGGCTCCGAGGATATAAGACCTTCGCAAAAGAGAGTGTTTCACATGGCTGTAAAGGTTAAGTTGTGGTGTTAACCTCCGGGTCGGTTGCAGGATATCACTTCCTGAACACCCGCACATCGACCACGACGTGCCAGACGCCGGGGGCATAGCGCTTGATGATCAGCTCGTTGAGCTTCTCCGCCTCGTAGCTGTGCTCCCTCGCTATCCTCCTGAAGGTTTCAAACGGCTCCGCCGGCATCAGCCTCTCCGGAACGGTGTTGTGGTAGTGGATTATTGCTTCATCCTTCGCTATCCCCAGCGCTTTAGGTATGAACTCGTGGGTCGTTACGACGTAGCCCATGAGGATCCTGTCGGCAATGTTCTCCCCCGGGAAGTCACGGTTGTCAATGTTGTAGGCTGTCATCCTGTCCTGGACTCCGTTCAGCTCGATGTTCTCTACCAGGAAACGGAAGGTGTAGGGGCTTTTCTCTATCGCAATGACCCTTGCTCCACCGTGGACGGCCATCGGCAGGCTGAGGTGCCCGATTCCAGCGAACATGTCGACAACAAGCTCGCCAGGCTTTGCCACTTGCGCCATCCTCACTCTCTCTTTGACGTTGGCCGGCGAGAACATTATCCGCGCGACGTCGAGCTTGTACTTTACCCCGTTCTCGACGTGAACCGTTATCGTATCGCCGCCGTAGAGCACCTCGTAGTTCGTCTCGCGGAACTCGCCGGAGATGCGGCCCTTTCTGAGGACGGTTTTAACGCCGAGAACCTCCGCGTAGGTCTCGGCTATCCTTCCCTTGTAGGGCTCAAGCTCCGGACGAAGCGGGAGGATGAGAACGTCCCCTATCCGGACCCAATGCTTTGGGAGAAGTTGGACTAACCCTTCCGGAAGTTCGCGGGAGAGAATTTCCCTTATGCGGGGCTTTATGAGCTGGGTTCCCCTTTTCCCTGGCATCGGCGTTGATCACCCGAAACCCCTTAAAAGCGTTCCTCCCGTCGTTTCGTCAAAAACCGATAGGAAAGCCTTAAAAACCGAAAGGCCGAAGTTAAGGCGAGAAGACCAGGAGGTCGATGAAAGGTATGGATGATGAACCACCGAATAGTTGGTTCTCCCGCCTGTTTAAACCCCGTGAAAAACCCGCACTTCTTGAGCAGAGGCTCAGCAGGGAGGCATACGAGGAATACCGTGAGCTTCTCATGAAGGCCCGTCCAGAGGTTGATGGCTCGAAGATTCGCCTGCACCTTTCAGACGGCACGGTTGAACTCGATGAGGGCGTTCTGAGGATTAAGGCAAAGAACCGGAAGACCGCGGAGAAGATACTCCGCAACCTGCACCACTATGATCAACCTCCAAGCCTCTGGCCGGCCTACGGGCTGAGCTACTCGCTCAAGAAGAAGAGGCGGACGATTCTTTGACTTCATATCCTTTCCCTTCACTTCTCCCAAAGGTTTAAATGCCGGGTTAGGTCTAACTCTCCAAGCGGATGACGACCCTTGCCCAGTCTGATGGGTGATGACGTCGGTATTAGCTGACGCAGGGGCGGTGAGGTTCGCGGGCCGATGACCCGCCCCGTTCTTGGAGGGAAGGCGATGAGCGGCAACGGAAGCGATGAGAGCGGATTGCTGGAGTTTTACGCGAGCGAAGCTTTAATCTGTCCGAGGAGGATATACTTCCGTCTGAAGGACTACCCCGAGAAGTGGCCCGAGTTCGTTAAAGTGAGGTTAAACCAGGGAATCAACACCCACAACGTCCTCGGTGATATCTTGAAGAAGCGCTTCGGCTTCGAGCTTGAGAAGCACCTAATTCTGCGCTCCAGCAGGCTGGGCTTCGAGATACACGGTAGGATAGACGCGATTGGCGACTTTCCCATCGAAATCAAGGGCAAGACCAGTCTTCCGAGTAAACCCTACGACTACCACATGGCGCAGCTGAACATCTACACCCGCTGGGCCGAGGCTGAGTACGGATACCTCTACTACATCAAGCTCCACGAGGAGCCTATGAAGGTGATAAGAAAAATCGACTTCTCCCGCTTTCCCATCGTCAAGGGGCCGAACTTCAGGGCCTTCGAGGTGCCCTACGACGACAAGCTCTTCAAGGAGACGCTGAGACACTTTTACAAGGTCAAGAGGGCCTACGAGAAGGGGAAGCCGCCGAAGGGCGAGTACTCCTACACCTGCAGGTTCTGCCCCTACCGCTATCTGTGCTATCCGGACGAGGAGTGACTTTTGTGGTTGTGAACCGCAAAGATTGAGAGAAACTTTGGGGTTAATAACCACAAAGATTTGGGTAATCTTTGAGGTTGGCAACCACAAAGCTTAAGGGCACTTTTGAGTAAAAATTTTCATGCAGGTCGAGGAACTGAAGCGGGTACTTGTTTCTCAAAGGGAAGAGATGATGGAATTCATCGAGCGGGAGAGGATAATCCGGAGGGACGCTGAAGAGAACGCTAAGTCGATTGTAGCATCTCCAAACGTTCTGGCGATACTCGGGGTCAGGCGTTCCGGCAAATCAGTCCTCTCTTGGAGTTTAGCCGATGACAATGCCCTCTACGTGAACTTCTTCGACGAGAGACTCTCGGCTTTTCGTTTAGATGACTTTGAGAGGCTTTTGAATGCGGCCCGTGAACTGTGGGGGGAACCCGAGATCGTTGTGCTTGACGAGGTCCAGGAGGTGAAAGGATGGGAGAGGTTCGTCTCAAGGCTCAGACTCAACAAGCGGGTCGTGGTCACAGGTTCGTCGTCCCGGCTCCTGTCGGGAGAGATGGCGACCTACCTCACGGGAAGGCACGTTGAGCTGACGCTGTTCCCCTTCTCCTTCCGGGAGTTTCTGCGGTTCAGGGGTGTGGAGCTGTCGGAGAGCTGGGAGTACTCTGACAGAGAAGTCTCGCGGGTGAAAAGGGAGCTTGAGGACTACCTTGAGATAGGGGGCTTCCCTGAGGCCGTTAGGTTCGGGAGGTTCTATCTGAGCCAGATCTACCGCGATCTGATTGAGCGGGACGTTATAATGAGGCACGGCGTAAAGCACGTGGATGCCCTCAGGGAGCTGGCACGTTATTTGATCTCCAACCACTCCAGCGAGTTCATGTATTCAAGGCTGGGTTCACTAGTTGGGCTGAGGGACGTCCACACCGTTAGAGACTACGTCTCTTATCTTGAGGAGGCTTACCTTATTTTCCAGCTCAGGCGCTTTTCCTTCAAGCCAAAGGGGCAACTGCTGTCCCCGAGAAAAGCTTATCCCATCGATACGGGAATAGCCAAAACCCTCACCCTGAAAACGCATCCGGAAAAGGGAAGGCTCATGGAGCTGGCGGTTTTCCTGGAAATCAAACGCGCGCTCAGTTATTCCGTTATCCCCGGAGAGGTTTATTACTGGAGGGACGAGAGGGGTGAAGTGGACTTCGTTGTAAGGGTCGGCGGAAAACTGATCCCTATCCAGGTGACGTTCTCCCTGGAAGACGCCTTCGACAGAGAGGTTGGGAACCTCGCGAGGGCCTCAAAGATCCTCAGGGCTGAAAAGGGCATCATCGTCACGTGGGAGGAAGAGAGAAAGGTTGAAAAGGATGGTGTTAAGATCGAGGTGGTACCCCTCTGGCGGTTTTTGCTCCACGGCTTCAGCCGGTTTTTGCCCCCCACTTAAGCCCCCCGTCCACGAAGGCCTCTATCTCTCCCCCGTTGTAGAGCTCCGCTATGAAGGCCCTCACCGGGACGAGGTTGAGGGCGAGCTTCTGGGGCGTTATTTCGACGCCGTAGCGCTCCATTATCCTGAAGGCCAGCTCATCCATTGACATGGGGTTCTTCAGAAGCTCCAAGATCAGGGATTCGGTTTCTTCCATCCGTTTGAGGTTGAACTCAAGCAGTTCCCCCGCTTCCTCCTCTTCAACGGGCTTCCCGTGTGAGGGAATCAGTAGATGGCCCTTCTCTGCATAATTCTGTAATTCTTTAATTGAGGCTTTGTACAATTCTGGATCGACGAGGTAGGGCAGTCCAACGGACTGGAGGACCCTCTCTCCGAAGAAGGAGTCGCCGGCGTAGATTAGGCCGTTCTCCTCGTCGAGGAAGCCGGTCATCCCGGGGGAGTGGCCGTTGAGCCTTATCGCCTTTGTTCCGAAGAGCTGATCGCCCCACTCGAAGACGGCGTGAACCTTCACCTCCTCCTGAGACTGAAATGCTAGGAATCCCTCCGGTGCCTTGGAGCCGAAGGTTAAAAGCTCCCTGTTGAGTGGACTCTCGGCTATCGAGATCTCGAAGCGGTGCATGAAGAGCGGCGCACTTACCCTCGGCGCCACTGCTATGTGGTCCGCGTGCCCGTGGGTTGCAAGCTGGGCCTTGATCTCAAGCCCGAGCTTTCTGACTTCCCGTCTCAGGTCCTTGTGCCGCCCGCTCCCGTGTCCGGGGTCGATTAAAACCGCCTCACTCTCAAAGAGTCTGATGAGCGTTGATGGGCTTCCGGGGTACAGAAAAGCCGAATCACCGAGCTTCCTCAGTCCCATGAAATCACCGGGGAGAGTACGCGCCCATCCATAAAAGTGCACCGGTGAAAGGTAAGGAAAGAGAAGGGAGTCAAACGTGCCTCGGGTAGAGGGTCTTCTTGCCCTCGGCCTGCGCCCTCTTGATGGCCTTCTCGATGAGGACCTTAAGCTCCGCCTCAAGGGCGTCGTAGAACTCCGGGTTGACCCTCATCTCCGGGTCGATGGCCTTGATGGCCTCCTTAACCTTGCTCTTAACTATCATCTCAGCCATTTCACACACCTCCTTTTAGACGGGTCGCACCGGGCGACCGCCAATAACTTACCGTCCTTGGGGTTTATAACCTTTCCTGCGCCGTTCGTTTTTTGAGGGGCAGTGCCGTGAACTCCAAAAGGTTAAAACCACCTTTGGGGTAATATCTCCGGTGGTGGCATGAAGAGGCTCGTCCTCATCGACGGCGAACACTACCCTGACGTTACCGCGTGGGCCGTTGAAATGCTCGGAGACGTCTGCTGCGCCGTCTTTCTCGGCGGAAGCGAGAAGATAGGAAGCGTTGGTGAGATAGAGCGGAGGCTCGGCCTTCCGATCTACACCGCCGAAAACTACGCCGATGCGCTCAGGAAGGCCCTTCATGAGAACGACGTCGATGAGGTGGTCGACCTGAGTGATGAGCCTGTTCTCACCTACGAAGATAGGTTCAGGATTGCCTCAATCTGCATGCTCCACGGTGTTGCGTACAGGGGGGCGGACTTCGAGTTCAGGCCGAGGCCGTTGAAGAGAATGAAAAAGCCGAGTCTCGCTGTCATAGGCACCGGAAAACGCGTCGGGAAGACCGCGGTTGGCGGCTTTGTGGCGAGAACGCTGAGGGAAATTGCAAATCCGGTTGTGGTGACGATGAGCCGCGGCGGTCCTGAAGAACCGGAGGTGATTGAGGCCGGGGCAAGGATAACCCCCGAGTTCCTGCTCAAGCTGTCCGAGGGCGGGAGGCACGCCGCCTCCGACCACATTGAAGATGCCCTCACGGCGGGGGTAACAACGATAGGATGCAGGCGCTGCGGGGGTGGCATGGCTGGCTTTTCCTTCTTCGATGTCGTCGATGAAGGTGTCAGGCTCGCCGAAAGCCTGCCAAACGACCTGATAATCTTCGAGGGGAGCGGCGCGACGTTTCCGGCTTACAGGGCCGACGGCTACATCGTGGTGGGGGGTGCCCTCCAGAAGACCGACTTCCTCCGGAACTACTTCGGCCCCTTCAGGATTTCACTGGCGGATATAGTCGTCGTCACAATGGCGGACCTCGTTGGCGAGGAGAAAAGAAAGGAACTCCTGGAGGCTATTGAGGACGCAAACCCCTCAGCGGACGTTCACTTCACCGCCTTCAGGCCGAGACCCCTGGGAGACGTCCGGGGGAGGAAACTCGGTCTCGTCATGACCTCGGAGAAAGCAGTTGGAAGGGCTAGGGGATGGCTCGAAGTCCTCGGCGCCGAGGTTCTCGCCGTTTCCGGTAACCTCTCCAACAGGCCCGCCCTCCTTCATGACCTGGAGGGATTTAAAGGCATCGATGCTGTTGCGGTGGAGCTTAAAGCGGCCGCCGTTGACGTCGTAACGAGATGGGCGCTCGAGAGGGGCATCGAGGTGGTCTACCTCGACAACGAGCCGGTGAACATAGACGGAAAGGACCTGAAAAGAGCCGTCCTCGAGCTTGGGAGGTCCGTTCTGGGGGGAGGGAGATGATAATCGTTACCGATTCTGAGAGGAGGATCAGACTGCCCTTCTCGCGCGGAATACTCACGCGCTCCATAACGCTCGCCGGGGTGGACGTGGGCGTTGCGTACATAATCGCCACAGAGGTTCAGAAGGCACTCGAGGAGAGAAAAAAGCGCGTGGTGACGACTGAGGAGATAAGGAGGCTCACCTACGAGAGCCTGCTGAATCACGGCCTGAAGGAAGCGGCGCGCAGGTACCTCTTCTGGCGTCAGCTCCGCAGGCTCAAGGTTCCGATAACGATACTCCTTGGGGGAGCCACCGGCGTTGGCAAATCAACCATTGCGACGGAGTTGGCTTTCCGCCTCGGCATAAGGAGCGTCATCGGAACGGACACGATAAGGGAGGTCATGAGGAAGATAATCGCTCCCGAACTGCTCCCCGACCTCCACACGTCCTCCTTCTTAGCGTGGAAAACCATCGGCCCGGTGAGCGGTGGAAAGCCCCTCATCCGGGGATTTGAGGAACAGGTGAGGCACGTGGCCGTCGGGGTCAACGCCGTCCTCGAGAGGGCGCACAGGGAGGGCTTCAACGCCGTCCTGGAAGGCATACACCTAGTTCCCGGCTTTGTGGAACCCGACGAGCGCGACTTCATGTACGTGATAACCGTGGGGAGCAGGGAGGATCTCGAGGCGAGGTTCTATGAGCGCTCCCTCTACAGCGCCCGCTCCGCCGAGTACTACATCGAGCACCTTGAGTCAATAATGGAAATCCAGGAGTACATAGTGGGCATGGCGCGGGAGCACGGGGTTCTGGTTATAGAGAACGTTGAGCTTGAAAAAACAGTGGGAAAAATCATGGAGGACATAATGAACCGCCTGATGAAGGAAATGGGGGAGTAGGCGTTAGCTCTTCTTCACCTTCCATATCCCCAAGAGCCTGCCGCTTCCCCACGTAGCTTGAACCTCGAAGGCCACCATCATGTCGCGGTAGACGTCTATCACGTTGAAGCTGTTCCCGAAGGGGTTTCTGTGAAGCTCCCAGCTTATCGATCCTGCGTTGACTATCGGCGTGCTCTCCACCTTGACGCCGAAGGCGTTTCCGCCGTGGCCGGTCAGAACGAGGTTCGCCCTGCCCTCGGTGAGAACGTGGAGCACATCCCCGGCATCCTCCAAAAAGCCAAGCTCCCTGCTCCGTGGAATCGGAACTACGTTGTGGTGGAGCACCACTATCGTGAACCTGTCCGCATTTTCCTCGAGCTTTTTGGCGAGTTCCTTCTGACCCATCCTCCCCACTACCCCAATGGGTGTCTCGTACTGGACGCTGACGACCGGGATAACGAGGAAGTCCCCTATCTCCACCTCCTTTGGTTCTCCGAAGTACTCCATGAACAGGTCGTGGCCGAGGTATGTTATGTCGTTGTGGCCCGGAACGACGAGTTTTCTTCCCTCAACCATCTCATAGAAGCCGATGGCCTTCTCGTAGTAGCGCTCGATGCCCATGTCAACCACGTCGCCGTTGTGGACTACAAGGTCCGGTTTGAGGCGGTTTATCGTCCTTATCGCGTTCTCCAAGACCCTCTTCCTGAAATACATCCTGTCCGAAACGTTGCTCTCGCTCACCTGCACTATCCTGAGGAGCCTTTCCCCGGAGGGCACGAAGATCTTGGGCTTTACCAGTTTGTGCTCTTTCCCCACCTCGTCACCGGTGACGCGCCTTATCCTCACCTCTATCCTCCCGTCGTCGTGAAGCGTTATTATGTTGTAGCTGTTCACATCACCCCGCCTCGTCTTCCTGCAGGATGTACAGCCGGCGTTGTCCACAACCAAGTCCTCCACGCGGTAGACGTTGGGCACGTGCTTGTGGCCGCAGGTGTAGAGGGTAACGTCGTGCCTTATGAGCAGATCAAGGACGTCTCCGGCGTTGAAGAGAACGTTCCTCTCCCTGCCCGTGTTCGGAAGGGGAACGAGGTGGTGGTGTGCCGCGACTATCTTGAACCTCCTGTCCGAGTACTCCTCGAGCCTCTCCTTCAGCCAGCGGAACTTCCTGCCGCCTATCCTCCCGTCGCTCAGGTCCGGAATGGTGGAGTCAACCCATATCAGGACCCCGTTCCTGAACTCAAAGACACCGTTCCTCGGTCCTATGAACTCCTCGAAAAGCTCATAGCCGACGTTCCTGACGTCGTGGTTTCCGGGCAGGACGACGAGTGGCTTCTGAATCTTCTTCAGCTCATAGGAAGCCCTCTCGTATTCCTCCCTGAGTCCCTGGTTTGTTATGTCGCCGGTGTGGATGACGAAGTCGAAGTTCCCGCGGTTCACCTCGTTGACTATAAGGTCGTAGGCGTAGCTCTTGTAGGCCTCGCCGCCCGTTATGTGCGTGTCGCTTATGTGGGCTATCCTCAGCATAGGCCTCACTCCGCGGCTATCGCGGTTTCGAGCTTTCTCCGGCTGGCGCTGAGGAGGTCGGTGAGGCTGAAAACTCCCACTATCTCTCCGTTCTCCTCGACGAGCATGTGCTTGATGCTCTTCTTTGCCATGAGGTCGAGAACCTCGCGCAGGGGAGTGTTCGCATCGACCGTCACGAGGTCCTTCGTCATTATCTCCTTGACCGGCGTGTCATTCGGCAGGCCGGGGATGACGACGCGCCGTATTATGTCGCTCTTTGTGAAGAAGCCGACGACCTTTCCGCTCTCCACGACGACCAGGGAGCCGATGTCGAAGTTCACCATTATCTCGCAAGCCTTCTTCACGCTGTCCCCCGGGTTGACCCCTATCAGCTTCCGGGTCATGTAAACCCGAACCGGGGCCTTCGTATCCATGGTATCACCCCATCACCATCTTCCTAACCTCAAACCTTTCCTCCTCAGGAAGAATATCAACGTAGAAGGCCGTTCCGTTGAGGACGGGCTTCCACTCGTCCCTTAGGTAGAGTTCCAGAGTTGAAGATGCAACCACGAAGAGGTTCTCCCTCCTCAGAGCCATCTGCTTCACGTAGTCCCAGTTTTTGGGGTTCATTATGTAGAGAGGCTTTGAGTAGGCCGTTATGAACGCGGAAACCCGCTCCGGGACCAAGAACAGCGTTCCCGTGTTGAGGCTCGTGTTCGTTGCCTCCATCATCCGCGAGTAGTGCCTCAGAACCTCCTCCGGTTCAGGGGATTCGAGCTTTCTGCACATGTAGGCTCCCATAGCGTAGCTGTCAGAGGCCCTCTCAAAGTCACTCTCCTCGAACTCCGCCATCTCGATTATTTTCCTCTTGTTAATGTCCCCGTTGTGATAGAGCCAGAAGGAGAAGCCCTTCCTCGTGGAGAAGGCAAAGGGCTGGACGTTGAAGAGGCTTTTCTCGCCCTGTGAGGCCGCTCGCGAATGGGCCATCAGAACGGCGAAGCCCTCAAGACCGTTCCTCAGCAGTTCGACGGCACCTTCATCTTCGAAGACCGGCCTGAGCGAGCGGTAGTGGCTTATGCTTCCGTCCCTGAGGAGGACGTAACCCCAGCCATCTCCGTGGTACGGTTTCTTTCCCCTCGCGGCCTTGTAGGGGTCGTTTTCGGATGCCTTCACGAAGGCATCGACGAGGGGGAGCATCTCCTCTCCCCTTCCGACTGCAAAGAGGACCCTGCACATCAGTTTCACCGGATTATCTTTGTTCAAAGCTCCCAAAAGCTTTTAGGTCTGGCTCCGATTATGGCCCGAGGGATATCCATGGAGGAACTTAGGAGGGCCATCACGAGGGTCAGGAGGAGGATAAACTCTTACAGGAATCTCTACGAGAGGAACGAGGAGGCGGTAAAGCACCACCTGATCGGAGAAATATTTCAGACCCTCGGCTGGGACTGGAGCAACCCCGAGGAAGTCCGGCCTGAGGAGAGGACCGAGGACGGACGGGCGGATTACGCGCTCATCCTGAACGGCGATGTTTTCGCCTACGTTGAAGCGAAGAACCTCAGCGTTAACATACTGAAGCGCGACGAGCCGCTAAGACAGCTCGCCCGCTACTGCTTCAACTCAGGCGTTAAGTACGGCATCCTCACGAACGGCGCCGTCTGGATAGCGATCAAGGCCTTTGAGGAAGGCTCTTCCTTAAGAGACAGGATACTCGTCTCCGCGGATCTCTTGAGCGAACCCGTTGAGAGGACCGTTCTGAAGCTCTCGCTCCTCTCCAAATCGAGTATAGCGGAAATTGAGCGGCTTTCCTCCCTCCTGAAGGCTCTCGAGCTGAGCTTCTCCGGCCTGAAAGCGGAAGGCTATGCAGAGGAGGCACTGATGGCCTACCTCACCGCTAAGGAGGGGCTAAATCTGATCCCCATCGAGGAACTTGATGCAAGCGAAAGACCGAGGGCCGTTTACGTTTACGACGGTGGCTGGAAGCTCCTTCCCCTCCAGGAACAGAGCATCAAGGGGGTTCTCCTCTCGGTACTGCTCTACCTTGAGGGTCGCTCTCAGGGCTACAAGAGGGACGAGATAAGAAAGGCCTACGAACACATCAGGGGGATCCGTCTGAACTCCAAAACGGCCCTCGAAGTCCTTAAAAAGCTGGAGGAAGAGGAGGGCCTCAGAATTTCGGTGGAGCTTTAGACAACCTTCCACAGCTCATCGCTCTCGGGCCTCTCGAGCGGCCTTTCGACCCCGTTCTCAACGATTACCCTCCTCCCCGGGTCTTCGACGAACTCACCTATTATCGAGGCGTTTATGCCCTTCCCCGTGAGCGCCTCAAGGATCTCGTCCGCGCTCTCAGGAGGAGCGGCTATAAGGAGCGCACCCGAGCTTATCAGCGCGAGAGGGTTGAGGTTGAGGAACTCGCATATCCTAAGCGTCTCCTCCCTCATCGGTATCCTCTCGCGGTGAACCACGAAGCCTAAGCCGGCTGCATCCGCCATCTCGTGGAGGCCGTTTGCTATTCCTCCCTCCGTCGGATCGTGCATCGCGTGGACGCCGATTTCACTGGCCGTTAAAGCGTCCTCGACGACGCTTATCATTTCGATGAATGACTTTGCCCTCTCTACGAATTCCCCTCCAAACGCTCTCTCAAGCTCCCCGCCCCTCTCGCTCGCTATTATCGAGGTCCCCTCCAGACCTGCCCATTTCGTCAGGATTATCGCATCCCCGGGCTTCGCGCCGTTGGAGGTCACGAGCTTTTTCCTCTCAACCTCACCGAGCATCGTTCCGACCACTATGGGCCTTTTCAGACCGGGGGTGACTTCAGTGTGGCCGCCGACGATGGTCACTCCAAGCCTCGAAGCGCTGGCGTGGAGGTCGTCCATTATCCTCTCGAGAGTTTTCTCGTCTGAATTTTCGGGGAGGAGCACGCTTACGAGAAACCACTTCGGTTTCGCGCCAAAGGTTGCAACGTCGTTGGCATTGACGTTGACCGCGTAAAAGCCTATCCTCTCCTCCGCTCCTGTTATCGGGTCGGTTGAGGCAACCAGAACCCTCTCACCGAAGTCTATGGCAGAAGCGTCTATTCCAAGGTCCGCTCCGACTAAGACTCTCTCCCCAGGGGCGCCGAGGCGGTTGAACACTATCTCCTTGAGCTTTTCTGGGGGTATTTTACCCGGTGCTAACATGCCACCACCGGTCTGGAATCTCTCCGGCTCTTAAGAATCTTTTCGATGGGAAAAAGAGAGGGAAAAGCCGAAAATCAAAGCTGCTCACGGCTTCCAGTGCTTGCCGCCGTGCTTTCCACCGACCGGGAAGACTATGTGGTCGCGGAACTTTGGCTTCTCAAGGGCGTAGAGCTTCATCATCTCGAACCTTATCTCCTTCATAAGGGTTCTGGCAAGCTCATAGTTGCCGTTCTTTATAGCCTGGTCAAGCTGGTCGACGAGCTTCTTTATCTCGGTAACGTTTATCCCCGCCTTCTCCATTATCATGAGCTGTGCCTCTATGCGCACTAAGCCCATCCTGAGTCCCATCGCCGGGTCCACGCGGAGCCTCTCCTGCCAGCCATCGGATGCGATCCTGACGACGAAGTCCGCGTGCGCCTCCGCCGCTATTGCCAGCCCGTAGGCCCTGCCGTATTTGCCCTGGTTGAACGCCTCCTCCGCGCGCATCAGGCCCTCTTCGGATGCCCTGAGCATCTTCTCGGCCATGCGCTCGTCGTGTGGGCTGAGCGTCGCGTTCGCGAGGAGCTTTTTCGCGTACTCTATGCGCTCTTTGGTCTTGTTTATCTCCTCGAGGGCCATCTCCCTGGTGACGTTGACGTCTACCTCCTTAACAACCACCGTCGAGTTGCCGTGCCCTATCCTCTGGAGTATCTTGAGCGTTACGCCTTTCATCACCATGGTGTGAACTATCGTTATGTTCTTGGGGGTTATCCCGAACCTGCCCATTATCCTTACTGGGTCTGTGGTGTTGTTGGCGTAGATTATAACTCCCCTGGCCTTAACCGCCTCTAGGAAGGCCTTCCTTATCGCGGCACTGTCGTTGCCCGGGGCGATTATCGCGCTTCCCTGGAACTTCAGGTGAAGCTTAACCGTCGCGTTGCCCATGACCGCTATGTCGGTCTCGTAGCGGTTCCTTCCCCACCAGCGCTCCACCGTTACGTTGAGGTCCTTGAGGTCCTCGACGTACTGCTCGAGGACGGCGGCGGGGCCTCCTATTATTATGACCTGATCGGGGGCGTAGGCCATAATCTCCGCCGTTACGTTGGGGTCGTATACTCCCCACGGCGTTGTTACGACGATAGCCCCGGTCATGTTCGCTATGTACTCCGCTAATGCGCTGTCGGCCGCGTTGTCGCTGACGAGTATAACCGTGACACTGCCGTTGCTCTCGGCCGCTGAAACGCCGCTGAACGCTAATCCCGTGGCAATCATCATTAAACTAAAGAGCAGTGCCATGCTCTTTTTCCACATCATGCCTTTTCACCTCGGTTTTTTATCTGCAAAAACCTCTATTTAAGCCTTTTTCACGAAATCGTGCTCTTAGATTTTCGTTTGTTAAAGGTAGGGGTTAACTCAAAACCCCACCAATTCTGCGGCGTTAAAAAACGTTACCCCATGTTTAGATGCGTTTATAACCGGTAGAAACTCTCTGGATTTAAGTTTAAACCGCTGAAGATAGGGGAGAAGTGAAAAAAGACTTGGAAACCAATTGTTGGACATCACGCGTAGTAGTACTCGCCCCTCTCCTTCTGCTCCCTGTCCTTTACTGACCCCTCTTTGTTGGCCCTCGGCCTGCCGCTGTCCGGGTCCCTGCGGAAGGTTATGCCGACGCTCGCTAGGAAGCGGTTCATACCCTCGCGCATTCCCATCGGCGGAAGGGCCTTTCCATACTTCCCGGGTTCGCCTTCGAAGACTATGAGCCTGTCGCTGAGGTAGTCGACCATCATGACGTCGTGCTCGACTATCAATGCCGTCTTCTCGTTCTTGGCCATCAGCGAGCGGATTGCCTTTGAGACCGCGAGCCTCTGCTCAGAGTCGAGGTGCGCGGAAGGCTCGTCGAGGAGGTAGAGCTCGGCGTCTCTTATCAGGCAGGCCGTTATTGCCACGCGTTGGAGTTCTCCACCGCTCAGCTCCTCGACCTTCTTGTCGTACAGCTCTGGAATGCCGAGCGGGTTGAGGAGTTCGCTCTTGTAGAAACTGCTCATCAGTTTGGAAGCATCGATCTTGCTCAGGAGTTCGTAAACGGTTCCTTCGTAGC
>JALVWX010000054.1 GCA_027023165.1 Thermococcus sp.
CACCACCCCTACGAGGGAGCTTTGCCTCCCCGTGATTTCATCGAAGGTCAGATACTCCTTTGTCTGGACGTCGAGCTTATAGTTTTTGCCCCCCTTCCTGAGGTTCTCGGGGTAGAAGAAGCGCCATCCCCGGTTTATGAATTTGACCGCTATGACGGCCTTTCCCCCAAAGCGCTCGGCGAAGGAGGTGAGCTTCTCGTAGTCCTCCTCGCTGAAGTAGAGCCGCTCATCGTGGGTGCTCTTGACCTCGATGCAGAGGTATAGCTTTCCGTTCCCCGCTATGATGTCAACCTTCTTGCTCCCGGCAGAGCGAACAACCGCGAAGCCGGCCTTCTCGAGCATCCTTATTAGCTCCCTCTCGGCACTTGCACCGGTTCTGTACCTCATCGCTCACCCTCGACCCCTCTTGCCCGGTTAGGTTTATAAGTCCTGCCTGAGAGGCCAGTCTGGTGATGCTCATGGCGGTTTACGAACTCGGTGAAAAGAAACCAAAGGTTCACGAAACGGCCTTCATCGACGAGACTGCCTCCGTTATCGGCGACGTCGTTCTTGAGGAGAAGACGAGCGTCTGGCCGAGTGCCGTTCTCCGCGGCGATATAGAGCAGATCTACATCGGCTGCTGCTCCAACGTCCAGGACAACGTTAGCATACACACCTCTCACGGCCTCCCGACCAGGGTCGGAAAGTACGTGACGATAGGCCACAACGCGGTCGTTCACGGCGCGACCATCGATGACTATACCATAATCGGAATGGGCGCGGTAATCCTTGACGGGGCAAAGGTAGGCAAGCACGTCATCATCGGAGCTGGTGCCCTCGTTCCGCCGGGCAAGGAGATACCCGACTACAGCCTCGTCGTCGGCGTTCCCGGCAAGGTCGTCAGGCAGCTGAGTGAGGAGGAAATCGAGTGGACGAAGAAGAACGCTGAAATCTACATGGAGCTTGCGGAAAAGCACCTTCGGTCGAGGAAAAAGGTCGAGTGATGCTCGATGCTCCGCCGCCTGCTCTCCCACGTCCCCCATATAATTTTCAAGCCCGCTTACGACCTCTATGAGGACTACCTTCTTGAGAAGGTTAAATCTGGAAAGCTCCCAAACCACGTGGCCATAATCATGGACGGGAACAGGCGGTGGGCGAGGAAGCTCGAAAAGCCGCCCTGGTACGGCCACTTCTTTGGATCCCAGAAGCTTGAGGAAATCCTCGAGTGGTGCCGCGAGCTTGGGATAAGAACGCTCACAGTCTACGCTTTCTCCACCGAGAACTTCAGAAGAACGCCCGAGGAGGTAAACGCCCTCATGAACCTCTTTGAGCAGAAGTTCAAGGAACTCGTAGAGGACGAGAGGGTTCACAAATATGGCATAAGGGTGAACGTTCTCGGGAGAAAGGAACTCCTGCCTGAGAACGTGAGGAGAGCGGCAGAAGAGGCCGAGCGGGCAACGAGGAAGTACGCCAACTACACCCTCAACATAGCCCTCGCCTACGGCGGGAGGAGCGAGATAGCCGATGCCGTGAAGGACATAGTAAGGGACGTCCAGGAGGGTAAAATAGGCATAGAAGACATCGACGAGGAGCTGATAAAGCGCTACCTGTACTATCCCAACATGCCCGACCCAGACATCGTGATAAGGACCGGCGGGGAGGAGAGGATAAGCAACTTCCTCCTCTACCAGATAGCCTACAGCGAGCTTTTCTTCGTTGACGTTTACTTCCCGGAGTTCAGGAAGATCGACTTCCTCAGAATCATCCGCGAGTACCAGAAGAGGCAGAGGCGCTTTGGAAGGTAGCCCTCTCCAATCGCGGCCTTCTCCTGCCAGGAGGACCCTTTTTAAAGTTTTCCGCGAAAGCTTATTAACGTTGGCTTCGACTTCTCAGCGGTGGTGAGTGATGGAGTACAGCGAGCTGAGTCCGAGGATTAAGAGGGTCTACGCGCAGGTCAGGTATCTCGACGATTACCACTGGGAAATCCTCGAGGACAGGATAATCGGAACCCACAAGAAGAGCAACGTGAAGGTCATCATAGACGTTGCCGATGATAAAGAGCACGCCCAGAAGCTTGCGGAGGAAGGGAAGCCCGAGGGAATAAGGATCATTGCCATACCTGACAAGAGCGTCTTCTTCGTCCACAACGGGGCGTTCATCCTTACCTACCGCTACATCAAGGCGACCCTTGCCGACATAAACGACCACATCGTCTGGAGCGGCTTCAAGGTCATTGAGGACGGCGGAAAGCTCATCCAAGAGGACTTCTACGAGTATCTTGGAGGAGCTTTAATCAACCACATAAAGAACAACATGCTCGCCGGCCAGGACTACGTCTTCTGGCAGTTCTACAAGTGCGAGGAGTGCGGAAAGTACGTCGACGTCGAGAGCCTCGAGAGGCACCTCAAGGGGCACAGGGTAAAGCACCACGAGAAGAGCGAGGAGCGCTACGAAATCTTCGAGATAAACTTCCATGACGGGAAGGTCTACGACAAGTACGGAAACGAGGTCAAGAAGGAAGACCTAAGCGAGGAGGCGAGGGACTTTTTAAAGGAGATAACCGCCGGAGCCGGTGGTTGATTTGCCGAGTATGGATATCTTTGGGATATTCAAAGGGGGCGAACCAGTTCAGGGTGCAAACATAGCCGCTATCTACGACGCTTACTCCTCCGCCTGGCAGATTCTCTTCTTATTCCTTAAAAAGGCGATTGAGAAGGGCTACTTCACGGTTGTCTCGAACTACAGCATCCCCCTGAGGAGCTTTGCCAGAAGGGGCAGAAGCGTCGGCTTGGACGTTGAAAAAGCTCTCAGCGAGGAAAAGATGGCGATCATAGACGTCTTCGGCTCCAGATATGCGAAGCTTGAGGACAGCCTACCCGGAGTGTTCTACCTTGACAGTGTGGAGCCTGAGACAATAAACCCAAAGGTGGACAGGATATACTGCGAAGAACTCGGGGAGAAACTCCGCTCTGGAAAGGCCCTCCGTGTAATATACACCCTCGACGGGGCGGCGTTAATGCTCGGAGAGGACAGCACTTTAAGA
Organism: Thermococcus sp.; assembly: GCA_027023165.1. The sequence continues at coordinate 3,023 of JALVWX010000054.1, forward strand.
CTCCTCAACCAGACCGTCGCTGCTAAGAGCGTCAGACTGCCAAACTCAAGCCTGCTGCTCCCCGTCAACTCAGACATGGTTTCAAAGCGCTTTGTGGCGTGGGTGTCCAACATCAGCGACTACGTTCTCCTGGCCAAGTCGTGGATACTGGAGGACCACATAAAGGAGCTTCTCTACATCGTAAAAGCCCCGGATCCTGACTTTGAGCCAGTTGTTTACTCAATAAGTATTGAAAAGGGAGAAAGCAGGATAAAGCTCAGAAAGCTAAAGTCATCCCCTGAACTTAGGCCTCCTGCTCAGGAGGGGCGGTAGGGGCCTTGGCTTATATGGGAATCCTTCCGTCTGGCTCTGTATCTCCCTGATGAGGTCCTCGAGCTGCATCTCGACCTGCTTTCCGTCGCCCCTTCTCCTCACCGTGACGGTGTTCTGCTCCTTCTCGTTCCTTCCGACAACGATGATGTAGGGAACCCACTCCTTCTCGGCCTTCCTTATCTTCTTGTTGAGCCTGTCTCCGGTGTCGTCGACATCGACACGAATCTTCGCCCCCTCGAGCTTGCCGGCGACGTAGAGGGCGTAGTCCATGACCTCCTCGCTGACCGGTATAACCCTAACCTGTATTGGGCTGAGCCAGAGCGGGAAAGCTGGCTTTACTCCCTTCGCCTGGAGCTTGGCCTGCTTCTCCAGGATTGCATACATGACGCGCTCAATCGCCCCGCTCGGCGAGCAGTGGAGTATCAACGGATAGCGCTCCTTTCCTTCCTCGTCGTAGTAGGTTATTCCGAAGCGCTCCGCGTTCTCCACGTCTATCTGGACGGTGCTGAGCGCTGCAGCTTTGTCGAGATTGTCAACGAAGTTGAACTCGAACTTGAGTATGAAGTAGAAGAACCTCTGCTTCCACATCTCGATGAGGACGGGCTTGCCGATTATCTTCGCCAGCTCGACGATGAAGTCCTTGTTCTCTTTCCAGAAATCTTCAGTAAAGCGTATGGCGACCTCGTAGTCGTCCGGGGTGAGACCAACACCCCTGAGAACCTCCATGCTGAGCTTGTACTGCTTCTTGAACTCGTCCATCGCCTGCTTGAGGTCGCGAGCGACGGTGTGCATATCGGGCATCGTGAAGGCCCTGAGCCTTCTCAGACCGCTAAGCTCACCACTCTTCTCACGCCTGAATGAATAGCGGGTCAGCTCGTACATCCTGAGCGGCAGGTTGCGGTAGCTTATGGTGGCGTCCTTCTTTATGAGGAACTGGCCGAAGCAGGCCGCGAACCTGAGGAAGAACTTCTTGTCGCCGCTCTTGACGACGTACTGCCTCGCCGGGAACCTGTTCAGATACTTCTCGAGCGCAGGGTGCTCGAAGTCGTACATGATGGGGGTCTCGACCTCCATGGCGCCGTACTCGACCACCTTCTCGGTGACGTACTGCTCGAGGAGGCCCTTTATCAGGCGTCCCTTTGGATAATAGCGGAGGTTTCCGCCGTCGCTTCCCGGTTCGTAGTCGACAAGCTCGTGCTCGAGCATGAGCCTGACGTGCGGCGGCTCCCTGTCGGCTATCCTGTTCTTGCTTATCTCGTAGTTGGCAAACTTCCTGAGGTTCTCGTGGCCCGTGAAGTCGAACTTGTTCACTTCGATAAGCTCCCCCTCCGGCGTGAGGACGTACCAGTAGCTCTTGAGTTCCTCCTCCTTCTCGAGGGCTATGTTGCGTTCCTCCTTTGAGACGGCCTCGCCGCTCGGGACTACCGTCCTGCTGAGTTCCGCCAATGGATGTCCCTTGCAGCTCAGCCTGAAGGCCTTGTAGTAGCCGAACGGGGCGCGCTTGACCTCGAAGCCCTCCTCCTTGAGCTTCTCCTCAACCTTCTGGAGAATCTTGAGGGCCATATCAGGCTTCGCCAGCTCGCTGCTCAGGTGGGCGAAGGGGTAGACGAATATCCTCTCTACTTTAACCTGCGCCGCAACGTCCTTGATCTCCTTCACAGCTTTCTCAACGACCTCGTCGGGGTTGCTCTCATCGACCTTCTCAACGCTCATAAAAACGGCCAGAACCTCGTCGAGCCTGCCCTTCCTCTGCTCGTCGCTTATCGGCTCGGGGTTCTTAAGGGCCTTGTCCTTGACCTCGTATTCGAGGTAGTCGGAGTGTATCAGAAGCATTCTCATCTCAATCACCACCCTTCGCTGTGCGCGAATTACTAAAACTTTTTCCCCGCCCCTTATAAACCCTCCCGAGGCCAAAGGCTTAAAAAATCCGAACCGGAACTTTCACGGAGGTGGAAGGATGGAAGGGAGGAAAGTAAAGTCAGGAGACCTCGTTCTTCCCGGTGATCACCTCGGTGTAATCGAGGAGTACTTCCCGGGCGACGGCGTCAAAGAAGAGGACGGGGAGCTTTACGCCGTCAGGGCCGGCAGGGTTGTAATCGACCCGGAGAGGATGGAGATAAGCGTTGAGCCGGTGACGGATACGCCACCGCTCCCGAAGGTCGGGGACGTCGTTATAGGACGCGTCATAGAGGTAAAGCCGCAGGCCGCGATAGTCCAGATAATCCGCATAGAGGGCAGGGAAAACGACAGGGAGATAGCAACCTCCAAATTAGCGGGTATTCACATCTCGCAGGTTGACGAGGGCTACGTTGATAGCATGCTCAACGAGTTCCGGATCGGGGACGTTGTGAGGGCGCGAGTTATATCTGCCGAGAAAAGCCCTATACAGCTCTCCACGAAGGGTCCCGACCTCGGCGTCATCTACGCCCTCTGCACGAGGTGCAGGGCGCCGCTGGTGAGGCGCGGCGACAAGCTCGTCTGTCCCAAGTGCGGACACGTCGAGACGAGGAAGCTCTCCTCCATGTACAGGAAGGTGAACCTCTGATGGCGAGGGCAAAGAAGGTAATAACGATCCACGTCCGCGACGACCGCGAGAAGGAGGAGTTCATGAAGGAACTCCAGCGGCTCAACCTTCCGGCGTTCATCTACGTCCACGGCAAGCTCAACGACCTCAAGATAAACGTCCAGGGCACCAAAGACGAGATACGCGAGGCCATAAGAAAGATACGTGACATACACCACCGCGTTAGGGCCAAGCTCTACCCCGACAGGCGCGGTTTTTACCGCTACACGATAGATGACCTCCTGCGCGAGGCCGGGGCGAGCGTTTCAACGCCGATACTCCTGAAGACGCTGGAGCTTCTCGGCGAGAGCGCTGAAGTAAGGGAGGGGGATCTCCTCACATCAATGCCATGGGAAGAAATGGTTGAGCTTACCGAGAAGCTGGGGGAGGCCCTGTCGGAGATATCCCTCAACACGACGCGGCAGATAAGGGAGGTAGTCCTCCCCGTCGCCATGGCGTACGGCCTTCAGCCCGAGGAGGTCATAGAAACCCTCGTCGAACTCGGCGCGGCCGAGTGGAAGGAGGATAAGTTTAAATACGAGCTGGTGAAGAACAAGGAGCAGGCCATGGAGATCCTGCTTAACCACTTAAAGGGTGAGGAAAATGAAGATTGAGGTCATCAAGCGTGAGGAAAACGTCCTTGAGTTCTACCTTGAGGGAGAGGACCACACCTTCGCCAACCTGCTCAACGAGGTGCTCCACGAGAACGAGCACGTGACATTTGCCGGCTACACCATCGAGCACCCGATACTCACGGCCAGGAAGCCGAAGTTCCGCGTCGTCACCGACGGCAAGATAAGCCCGGAGAAGGCCCTTGAGGAGGCGGCCCAGAAGATCTTCGACAGATCCAGGGCCGTTCTTGAAGCCTGGAAAGCTGTCCTGAGCGAGTGATTTTCCTTCTTTTTGCCGGGAGTGATGGCCTTGAGGTACGGCAGGGACTTTACGGACAGGGGACTTGCAAAGCTCGGTGATTCCCTTATTAACTTCGTCTTCTCGCTCGCCCTGAGCGACTACCTCGACAGACCCACCGGGGATAGGGTCCCAAACGCATCCCTTGCAATGGCCCTCGAACTTGCGGGGCTAAGAGAGATAATCCCACCCAGAACCGACAAGCACGGAAAGGGCGACATAGCCGAGGCCCTCTTCGCGTATGCGTGGCTTGAGGGAAAGATAACGATTGAAGAGGTCGTTTCAATCCTGAGGGAGAACCTCACGGACGACGTTACCCACTTCTCAAGGAAAAAAGAGGCCGTTGGAAGGGCCTTTGTGGAAGTCTACCGCGTTATAAAAGAAAGGCTGGGATTATAGGCTCGTCAGCAGTTCTATCAGGCCGCTCTTGGTCGGTATCTTGGCGAACTTCTCGGGATCCTTGACCTTGAGCAGTATCGGCACGTCGCCGAAGAGCTTGAGGACCTTTCCAAAGGGTATCTTGCCCTCCCCGGGGAGGAGGTGGAGGTCGCCGACGCCGTAAGCCAAAGCGTCCTCAGGCTCGACCTGCGGGAAGAGCTTTCCGAAGTTGTCGTGTATCATCAGGATTACCGTCTTGTCGGTTCCGAGCTTGACATCTTCAAGGAGCTTCTCGTCGTTGCCCTGGGCGCTGAGAAAGGCGTGGGCCACGTCGAGGGCGAAGCCGACGTTCTCCCTGTCAACGTTGTCCACCACGTAGAGCGTGTCCTTGACGCTGAAGGTGTTCTCAAGGGCTATCTTCGTCCCGAAAGGCCCCACCATGTCCGCCAGCTGCTGTATGGCCTCTATTTCAAGGTCCAGCCTGCCGGTCCTGCCGCTCTGCATGACGATGACCTTGGCGCCGAGCTTTATCGCCACGTCCGCAACGGCCTTGGCAACGCGGAAGTGCCTCGTGTAGTAGATGTTGTCGCGCAGGTTGACCGACGTCGGCATCCTGACGATGTAGTCGATTCCAACGCCCCTCAGGGTTGTCTCGATGTTCCTAAGCTTCTTCTCAACTACGAGTCCGTTCTTGATCAGACCGAGGGTGTGCGGGAATATCGAGACGAAGTCGTAGTTCTTTATTTTCACATCAGCCAGTATCGATGCAAGCGTCTTGTCCTTCGTAACGAAGTGCGGATAAACAGTAACCCCTATCTCCACCGCCATCACCTTGGAGGGAGTTGACGGCCGAATATAAAAAGCTTAGCGAGGGAACCCTTAAAAGCCGGGGGTGTAAACCAATCCGGGTGAGTGAATGAGGGAAAACATCTGGAAGTACGTATCCGCGGTTCTCATACTCCTGCTCGCGGTATCGAGCGTGGCAGTTGTTCTGCTCTACGAGCAGAACTCCGGACTTAAATCCTATTCCACCATCAATGCGACGAACGTCTCTCCCATCGTGGTCGAGACGTCGCTCAACTCCACCTGCAACGGCACAGCCTACAGGCTCCAGATAGAGGAACTCCAGAGCCAAATACGCTTCCTCCAGGCTCAGCTGAGGGCAAGGAACGCTCCGCAGGGCAACACCACAATAGCGATAGTCCCGGTTTTCGGACTCATCGACGACTACACCGCCCTCCACCTCGTGCCGCTCCTCAGGGAGGTTGCCAAAAACGACTCGATAGGGGGAGTTATCCTCTGGATAGAAAGTCCCGGCGGCTACGTGAGCGCCGTCAGGGAGATATACTCAACGGTTAGGAAGCTCGATATGGTGAAGCCAGTCGTTGCCTACACCGGGGGCCTAGCGGCCTCTGGCGGTTACTACATAGCAGTTGCAGCAGATAAGATAGTCGCCGATCCCCTGGCACAGGTGGGGAGCATAGGCGTTATATATGTCCACTACGATCTTCAGAAGAACTACGAGATGAACGGCATAAAGGTTGACGTCTTCAAAACCGGCCCATACAAGGACATGGGGGCCGAGTGGAGGGGTCTTACAAAGGAAGAGCGGAAGATGATAGCCGATCAGATAGACACCTACTTCCAGGCCTTCCTGAGGGCCGTGAGCACCGGGAGGAACATGCCACTCAACGAGACGCGGGAATACGCCACCGGAAGGACGTGGTTCGCAGTTAACGTCACCGGCAGCCTCGTTGACGAGACGGGAAGCATCGACGATGCGGTTTCCCTGCTTTCAAAGATACTAAACGTCACCAACCCGCACGTTGTGGTCTACAACGGCGGCCAGCCCTCGGATTTCGGGATATTCGGGAGCACGGCCCTGCTCCTCGACCCGCGCTATGTTAACGCCTACCTGAGGGGGTGAAGAAAATGCTCTGCGAGGAGAAGCTGGAGGTGTTTGAAAACGGCTTCGAGGACGGGAAGTTCAACCTCAGGATCGAGTTCTACGGAAGAGACGCCAGAAGGATTCTCCTCGCAGTTATAAAGGAGCTTTACCTCCCAGACTACGGAGAGGACTACGTCTATCCCTTCGAGTGCACCAAGGACTTCTGGGGGATTCCACTGGAGGCAGAGGAAATCCAGGAGGAGGACTTCCGTCCAAGCCCGATAAAGTTCATGAACCAGAGCGTCAGGAACAGACTCAAAAAGGCCCTCGAAGGCACGAGCGCTCCAGGAGAGGTCAGGGAAGCGGTGAATCTGGACGGAGCGGAAGTTCACAAGCTCAAGAAAGGTTTATTAGCCCTCGGGAAGAACTTCATTCTCCTCGAGGACGGCTACCTCTTCGTCTTCAACAAGCCCTCGGCGAGGGAACTTATACTGAAGTACCTGGGGATGCTCGATGGAGCTTGAAGCTGCGGTCTGGCTCTCCATTTCCCTCATCGTGCTCTACCTCGTCTGGGAGACGGTCAGCCCGATAATCTCCCCCATAATCATAGCCCTGACCCTTGCCTACATCCTCTATCCGCTCCACGAGAGGCTCTCTAAGAGGCTTGGAAACCGCGTTTCCGCTTTCACAATAACCGGAATTCTGACGGTGCTCACGTTCCTCTTTATGATAGGCTACGCCCTCTGGATAAACGACGTCAAGGAGTCCCTCGCGTATTACATAAACGCCTTCTTCCGGTGGCTCCTCGAGTTCCACCTGCCGCTGGCTATCTACGACCTGATTCAGCGCCTCGCGGAGGACATACCACGGAGGTTTGAGCAGTACGTGCTCGGCTACACCTACTCCCTCCCCAAGCTCTCACTGCAGGCCATCGTTATGCTCTTTGCCTTCTACGGTGCCCTCGTGAACGTAAGGGGCCTCGGCGAGGAGGTCCGCTCGCTTCTCCCCCAGGAAAACCGCGAGCTGGCCCTCAAGCTCATAAGGAGCACCGAGAGAACGCTCCACGGCATTCTGCGCGGCTGGCTTGCCTTCAGCATCCTCAAGGGCACAGCCGTAGCGATTGGCTTCTACCTCTTCTCCATCTCCTCGGCTGGAGGCGCCATAGCGTCCGGCATCTTCACCGTGATATTCGAACTCCTGCCCGTCATCGGCGGCTGGATGATCTGGCTCGCCGGAGCAGCTTACCTCTTCACCTCGGGCCACATCTTAGCGGCCCTGGCATTCTCCACGTACAGCGCGGTTTTTGTATCACCCGTTCCGGACTACCTGATCCGCTCAAAGCTCGGGAAGAGGGAAACCGGCGTCAACTCCCTCATAAGCCTCGTGGGAATCTTCGGCGGCTATCTGGCGTTCGGAATAGTGGGGATAATCCTCGGCCCGGTTGCCCTGTCCCTGCTCGGGACCCTGCTCGAAGAATGGAAGAAGACGAAGGAGCTTAGGGCCGGAACCTCCTCATAAAGGCGGCCATCTTCACCGCGTCGAGGGTTTCTTTAACGTCGTGGGTTCTGACGATGTGTGCCCCGTTGAAGACCGCTATTGCGGTAGCGGAGAGACTCCCCGGCAGTCTTTCGGCAGGGTCTTTTCTCCCCGTTATCGCGCCGATGAAGGACTTCCGCGAGACGCCTACTAGGATCGGCCTCCCGAGGATTTTAAGGGCGTTGAGGTTCGCTAAGATCTTGGAGTCCCACTCGTACCAGGGCGGCCACTCCGGGCGAAGGAAGCCGATGGCGGGGTCAATCGCCACATCCTCAATTCCATGCTCCCTTGCCACAACCAGGCTCTCCTGGAGGAGGTCTATGACTGTGTGAACCGGGTCGCTGAAGTCCCTCACTTCGCCGTGGGCGCAGACTATCACCGGGGCACCGTAGTCGAAAGCCACCTTAGCCATATCAGGGTCTCCCTTGAGGCCGGTGACGTCGTTTATGATGTCGGCTCCGGCTTTAAGCGCCTCCTCCGCAACTTTTGCGCTCGTGGTGTCGACGCTTATCGGAACTTCAACGGCGTCTCGTATAGTTTTTATCGCCCAGACCGCCCTCCTGACCTCCTCCTCAACCGGGATCTGGGTCTCGAGGTAAGGGGCCGTTGATTTGGCGCCAATGTCGATGAAGGAGGCACCTTCCTCGACCATCCTAACCGCGGTTTCCACGAGATTCTCCTCGTCGTTCCTGACGCTTCCCTTGTAGAAGCTCTCGGGCGAGACGTTGATGACGCCCATTATCCTCGGCTCGTTTAAGTCAACTCCGGCGAACTTCATACCACCACCGGAAGACGTTGGCGCTGGGTATAAAAAGGTCTTTCGAGAGGGAATTGCGGTGATGCTCATGATAATCCGAACCCCTCGCAGGCTCCACCTCGGCCTGATCGACCCCTCCGCCCTTCTGGGGAGGCGCTTCGGAAGCCTCGGCGTGGCCCTCGAGGGCGGCTATGAGATAGAGATCCTTGAATCTGACTCCAAGGTAATAGTCGCTGAGGGCGAGGACAGGGGGACGATAGAGGCCGCCCTCAGGAGGGTGAACTCCGCCTACGGAACCGGCGTGAACTACCGCGTGGAGGTCAGAAGGAGCATTCCAAGGCACGTCGGCCTCGGCTCGACGACCCAGCTCAGCCTAGCGGTCGGCCTCGGTGTGGCAAGGCTGAAAAACCTCAACCTCCCAGTCGAGGAGCTTGCAAAAACACTCGGAAGGGGTAGGAACGGAGGGGCCGGCGTTTACTCCTTCGCCTACGGGGGCTTTATCATCGACGGAGGCGTGCGAAACGGCCTTCCACCGCTCATATTCCACGAGGACTTCCCTGAGGACTGGGCTTTCCTGCTTGTAATCCCTGAGCTTAAGCCCGGCTTCGATGAGGAGGAGGAAAAGCCAGTGATGGCCGGCCTCCCTGGAAAACCCGATGCCGCGATGGAGATAAGCCACAGGATTCTGCTCGGCCTACTTCCCGCTCTGAAGGAAAGGGACATCAAAACCTTCGGGGAGCACCTGATGGCAATCCAGCGGCTCGTTGGCAGACACTTCGAGGACTACCAGGGCGGCGAGTTCAGGGAGGACGTGGAGCTTATCCTCGACTTCCTGGCTGAGAAAACCTACGGCGCCGGTCAGAGCAGCTGGGGTCCAACAGTTTACGGCCTCATAAGGAAAAGCGAGTTTCAGAGGCTTTCCGCCGAAGCCCACGACTTCCTAAGGGAGCAGGGCGTGAGGGCAAAGGTGGAGCTTGGACTTCCGAGGAACTCGGGGGCGGAGGTCACGGAGGATAACGCTTTTTTAAGCCGGCTGATAAGGAACGTGGCGGGTGAGTAGATGACCCTCGACCGCTTCATCAAGGTTAAATACAGGGAGAACGCGGGGAAGGTTGAACTTCTCGTGAATCACCTCCGGGAACTCGGCCTCAACTGCGCCAGGACGATAGAGGAGCGGGTTGACCTCCAGTTCGACGCACTCAGAAACCTCCGCGAGAACCTTGGCGATGACGAACTCTTCATCAAGCTCGTGCTGGCCAACTCCCTAGTGAGCTACCAGTTGAGCGGAAAGGGAGAGGACTGGTGGTGGGAGTTCTCGCGCCATTTCTCTGCCAATCCGCCGGAAGAGAGCATTGCAGAGGCATACGCCCGCTTTCTCCCCGCCTCGCGGACGAACAGGCGCCTCGTCGCCGGAAAGCTCAAGCGTCTTAAGAAGCTCCAGCCCTTCCTCAACGGTCTCGACCTCGAAACCCTGAGGGGATACTATATCAACGGAATGGAGCACCTCAGAGACGGCCTCGCCCGGGTTCTCGGCTCAAAGAGGAGCGCCAAGACGGTGGTCTTCGCGATCAAGATGTTCGGCTATGCGGGGAGGATGGCCTTCAACGAATTCGTGCCGTATCCAATGTCCATCGAGATCCCCGACGACGTGAGGATAAACGCCTACACCAAAAGGTTCACGAACGAGCCGCCCGTGAGCTTCTGGACGAGGGTGGCGGAGCAAACTGGAATCCCGCCGCTCCACATAGACTCGATTCTCTGGCCGGCACTGGGTGGAAAAGGGGAGGTCATGAGGCGCCTGCGCGAGAGGTGCGACAAAGCGGAACTCGTCCTCGAACTCGCCTCACTCTGAGTGCTCCACAACCTTTGGTTTTTAACCATCGCGAGGGAAAACATTTTATACTCTTATTCAGAGTTCCGACCGAATTGTCCGGGAGGTGTTGGCAGTGTGGTGGGGATTCAAACTCGAGCTTAAGAAGGGAACGCGCACCAAGAAGCTCTGGGCAGTGCTTCTCATCATGCTCCTGCTTTACATACCCGTTATCTACCTGCTTAAGCAGGGAACCGGAAGCGGCGGGGAGATGAGCGGCGGGGCGGCGATGGCAATAATGATACAGTTCATCACGGGCATGTCGATGTTCTTCCTCGGGATAGTGGCCATCGTGATGGGAGCAACCTCCGTGAACAAGGAGATAGAGGAGGGCACGATACGCGTCGCCCTGAGCAAGAGGATAAGCCGGCTGAGCTACATCCTCGGGAAGTTCTCCGGACAGAGCGTCGTCTTCTTCGGGGCTGTTCTGCTGGCCGTCGCGGTGGCACTGCTCGGTTTGGCCTACGTGGGGGTTGACCTCACCGGGAGCGTCGTCAGCGACGTCCTGCTCCTTAACCTCGTGCTATTCATGGTGATGGTCGAGTTCCTGGCTTTGGGCTACATTCTCTCGACGTTCCTGAAGTCCTCGGGTTCGGCCCTCGGCGTTGCCCTCGTGCTGTTCTTCATCATCTACCTCGTCATCCCCATCTTCGTCCAGTACGAGATGTACACCCACGCCCCGGGTGGCATCTCCGACCAGGGACTTCGTGACCTGAAGGCTGACTACTACACGAAATACCTCTTCTACTCACCCACCGCCCAGGTCGAGGTCATAACCTCGTACATCTCGGAATACAGGGAGGTTCCAACCTACAATGGGGTGGGCCACGCGATAAGGACGAGGTGGGTCAACGTCCTGCTCCTGTTCCTCATGTCCGCAGTTTATCTGACCCTCGCGGTGACCCGCTTCCTTCGTATGGATTTGAGGTGATGGTGATGATTGTGGTTGAGAATCTTGTCAAGACTTACAAGGATGTCAGGGCCTTAAACGGACTCAACCTCAAAGTCCCAGAAGGAGTGGTTTACGGCTTCCTCGGC
>JALVWX010000055.1 GCA_027023165.1 Thermococcus sp.
GGACAGGGAGGAGAGGCTCAAGGAGCTGAACGGGAGCATCTCGAAGCTCCAGCGCGAGATTGAGGAGTTCAAGTCGGAGAACGACATCGGTATCATGATAATTGCCTCTGCGACCGGGAGCGCGAGGGGGGACAGGATAAAGCTCTACCGCGAGCTTCTCGGCTTTGAGGTGGGAAGCGGAAGGAGCGCGCTCAGGAACGTTGTGGACAGCTACCTGAAGCCGGCCAAGGACATCAAGGAGCACGTGGAAGAACTCCTAACGATGCTCGGAAGGGGCGGGATAATCTTTACGCCCATCGACCAGGGCCTCGGCTACGCGGAAGAGCTCGTGGACTACCTCCGCGAGCGCGGCTTCAAGGTTGAACTCGTCAGTTCAAAGAACAGGAAAGCCATCGAGCGCTTTGAGAACGGGGAAGCCGACTACCTCGTCGGTTCCGCCACCTACTACGGCTCCCTCGTCAGGGGTCTCGATCTGCCCCACCTCATACGCTACGCGGTCTTCACCGGCGTGCCGAAGTTCCGCTTCAGCATAGACCTAGAGAGGCCGACAATATACCGCGCTCTGGGCCTGCTGGGCGAGATAATGGACTTCCTGAGCGACGAGGACAGAAAGCGGGCCGAAAAGCTCCACGCAAGGCTGAGGAGGCTCATAAGGAACATACCGCAGTTCGAGCTGATGAAGATTGAAGAGGCCCTGGCCGAGGGCCTTCCCATAGAGAACGAGTTCCACAACCACGTTTTGGGAGTCTTCCGCGAGCTGGTTGAGTTCCTCAGGAAGGCGCTCCACGATGAGGAGGTTCTGAAGAAGCTCGCCGAGGATCCCTTCGTGAGCCTGACGGAGGAAGGCGGCAAGTGGTACATCGAGATTCCGGACGTCAGGACCTACATTCAAGCAACGGGGAGGACGAGCAGGCTCTTCGCCGGCGGAATAACCAAGGGCCTGAGCGTCCTCATAGTCGACAACGAGAAGGTCTTCAACGGCTTAGTGAGGCAGATGCGCTGGCGCTTCACCGAGTTCAAGATGGTTCCCTTCGAGGAACTTGACCTCGACGAGATTCTCAGGCAGATCGATGAGGACAGGGAAAAGGTTCGCCTGGTCATGGAGGGCAAGATAAGCGCCAAGGTGAAGGACCTCGTTAAATCGGCGCTCATGATAGTTGAGAGTCCAAACAAGGCCAGGACCATAGCGAACTTCTTCGGCCAGCCGAGCAAGACGAGGATAGGCGATCTGGTCGCCTATGAAGTCAGCATTGGAAACATGATGCTGACGATTTTAGCGAGTGGCGGGCACATGTTTGACCTCGTGACGAATGAAGGCTATCACGGCGTCCTGATCGACGAGAAGGACGGCATGATGAGGTTCATCCCGGTCTACGACACCATAAAGCGCTGCCGCGACTGCGGGCATCAGTTCGTCGACTGGGAGCAGAAAGGCGTCTGTCCGCGCTGTGGAAGCACCAACGTGCGCGACGCCCTCGACAACGTTAAAGCTATGCGCGAGCTGGCGCAGGAGGTCGATGAAATCCTAATCGCGACGGACCCGGATACCGAGGGTGAGAAGATAGCCTGGGACATAAGGAACGTGCTGAGTCCTTACACGCCCAACATCAAGCGCATAGAGTTCCACGAGGTTACGAGGCCGGCCATAATGCGCGCCATTCAGGAGGCCAGAGACGTCAACGAGGGCAGGGTAAACGCCCAGATCGTGAGGAGAGTAGAGGACAGGTGGATAGGCTTCGAGCTGAGCCAGGAGCTCCAGCGCGTCTTTGAAAACAGAAACCTCTCCGCAGGGAGGGTTCAGACGCCCGTTCTCGGCTGGATAATCGAGAGGTATAAAGAGTTCAGCGAGAGTGAGACCTACTTCCTCGGCTTAACCCTTGAGAACGGCCTTCAGGTGACGGTTGAGATAGGGAAAGACGGGAAGAACGTTGAGCCTCCCGAGTACGTCACGGTTGAGAAGGTCGAGCTTGAGGAGAAGGAGTTCAACCCATCTCCACCTTACACCACCGATGCCATGCTGAAGGACGCCTCGACGTTCCTGAAGCTTTCGGCGCCCGAGACGATGCGCTTGGCGCAGGACCTCTTCGAAATGGGTTTGATCTCTTATCACCGCACAGACTCAACCCACGTCAGCAACACCGGAATAGAGGTGGCCAAGGAGTACATAACCCAGGAGGTCGGTGAGGAGTACTTCAAGCCGAGGCCGTGGGGCGAGGAGGGAACCCACGAGGCCATAAGGCCGACGAGGCCGATAGATACTGGCCGTTTAATGCAGCTCGTCCGCGATGGAGTCATCCAGCTCCCCAAGAACCTCACGAGGAACCACTACAGGCTCTACGACATGATATTCAGGCGCTTCATGACCAGCCAGATGAAATCTGCGAAGCTACTCATGGAGAGAACAGTTATCAACGCGGGCGTTGGGAAGGCGGAGCTTGAGGGCTACGTGGAGGTAATCGAGGACGGCTGGACGAAGCTCCGCTCGCCGCCCTTCAGACAGCTCCCGAGGCTTGAAGCGGGTGTGAAGCTCAAGGTTGTCGAGGCCAAGAAGTGGAAGGCGCCGAAGGTTTCGCTATACAGTCAGGGCAACATCATAGCCCTCATGAAGGAAAAGAAGATAGGCAGGCCGTCAACCTATGCAAAGATAGTTGAAACCCTTCTGAGGCGCTACTACGTCCTGGAAACCCGTGGGCGGAAGAAGCTGGTGCCGACGGAGCAAGGCATTAAGGTCTACCACTATCTCATAAGCAAGTATAAGGAACTCGTTAGCGAGGAGAAAACGCGGGAGCTTGAGACCACGATGGATCTTGTGGAAGATGGAAGGGTCGACTATCAGAAGGTCCTCTTCAACCTTTACAGGGAGATACTGGAATACCTTGGAAAAGTACCGGCGCGTGATGATGCAGTTTACTAACGCCGCTTTCAAATTCGAACTTCTAAATTTAGTTTTAATAATCTCTTTGTTTTTTACGTGAGGTTACATCATCTAGCTTTCACCTGGAGTGATATGGCACTGTGTTCCAATCAAACATTTGCAGTTCTGTTAAACCAAAAATTTTTAAAGCAGATAGGTGGTAACAGGATTGCATGGCCGCGCAATGGCAATAACATCCGAGGGAGTCATTCGACCAAATCGGGGTGACTAACGGCAGGAACTAACACCCCTTGGAAAAAACTTATATGTGTTGATATCGATTACACAATATAAGAAATATGGTGGTGGTAAGAATGGTTAAGGACAAGATGGTAGAGCTCCTTCAGGAGCACTTTGAGTTGAACCTCTACGAGGCAAGGGCGTACGTGGCACTGGTGGGCTTCGGCGTTCTCACGCCGGCGGAGCTGGCCAGCGTCTCTGAGGTTCCGGCGCCGAGGACCTACGACGTCCTCAGGAGTCTTGAGAAGAAGGGATTTGCCATAAGCCAGCCGGGTAAGGTCAA
>JALVWX010000056.1 GCA_027023165.1 Thermococcus sp.
GGTTGGGGAGGGCTTTGGGGGAGCCGAAGAACCACCGAGGATTCCACTGAGTAAATCAGAACCGGTTGGCCTGCTCTCCGCAGCTTCCTCCGGTGTCGTGGGCTTGCTCAGTATCTCCTGAAGATCCAGCCCACTCCCCCCACTCAGGAAGGGAAGCTCAGACTGGGATTCCTTTGACTCAGCGGGTTTGGTGGCCGGCTTTTTCTCCGGCTTCTTCGGCTTCTCCTCACCACCGAGAATCGAGAGCAGGGGGTTTTCTGAGGAGGACTCTCCTAGGGGTCCAGATTCGACTGGCCGGCTGGGGGATTTGGGCTTTGAACCGCCCTTAAGCATGTTCTCAAGTAAGTCATCTTCACCACTCAGGATTTCATCTATCCAGGATGTGGGCTTCTCTTTCTTCCTCTCATCTTCATCGAAGAGCAAAACTCAGCCCCCCGCACTCCATTCGACGTGATAGCTTATCTCAACACTGTTTCTTCCGAGGAATATTATCCAGACCGGGAAGTCGAGACCGGCCTCCTTGGGCGGTTTCACAACGGGAGCGCCTACACTCACGCCGGTGAGGAGGGTGTTGGACAGCTGGAACATGTTGGAGGTGGCAGGGGATGACTGGGTCTGAATCCGGTGCCTCTCCGGCGGTTTAACCCCCCTGTACTTCCACACAAACTCGTCCATGTACTCCCTGTAGGTCATCGTGTAGTTGGGGGTGAAGCCGTAGGTCTTTGCCCCCTTGAAGATAACCGGCAGGGCGGCCGCGAAGAACGTGTTGAACAGACCGGTCCTGTCGGGAACGTTGGTGAGGCGGAAGGTAACGGTTCCCTCGTAACCGAGAACCCTCACGTACCCATCGTCGAGCGGAAACATAGCCCTTAAGGTCAGCATCATAGGCGTGTTGACCAGGGGAGGATAGATAACGCCGCATTCCACCGGATAGAGGTGGTCTGAGACTTCCACGTGGCCCCCCGTATATTTCAAGGTCCCGTTGACGACATCGTACGTTACCTCCGTCATCCTGGAAGAGTCGCCGCAGGGGGTTTTGTAGTCGTAGGTGCGGACAACGTAGGAGTCGTTGTAGGGGATGCGGAAGTTCACAACAACGGTCTCGTAGGGCATGAGCCAGAAGCCTATGTAGTAGTTCAGTGAAGTCCTCTCTAGGTTGGAGGGGACGTGGTAAGAAGTGCTCCCAACGCGGTAGGAGGTCATTCCCTCATCGCCGGAGAGCCTGAGCACATGGAAGTCGTACCTCGGGTTGACAACGACGAACTTGGGGAAGGGGGCTGTGTTGACAACGGTGACGTTTAGGTCAATCATAACCTCCCCAAGAATGCCCATGTTGTTGTAGGGCTTCCCATCGGGGGTGGAGCCGGGGAGGTTGTAGGTCTCAGCACTAACCAGAGAAGAAGCTAGCAAAAGGATAAAGAAAGTCGCTAGGAGGCGCTTCACTCCCACCACCTCACGTTGAAACCTTGGCTATGTAGACGTTGTTCTGGTTCTGGAGTATGTCCGGCACGAATATCGAGGGGACCTTGATGATGACGAGCATCTGGGTGTTCGAGTCGAGAGCTTCGAGGGCGGTGCTCTTCTCGAGATCTATGACCTTCCAGCCGTAGGCGTTGAGTTCGGCCTTCACCTGGTCGCTCGACTGTATCTTGCCGGCCGCGATGGCCTTTAGTATCTCCGCGAGGTTGACGCTGTATGAGTAGCTGGCCGAGGAACTCTGGCTGCTGCTCTGGCTGTTGGAGTAGGTGTCCTGTGTAGAGGAGCTGTCAGAGATGGTGTTGCCTCCCGGTGAGACGGAGCTTGAGTGACCCTCGGAGTAAGTGTTTGACGAGGAGGTGGTACTTGAACCGGACTGGCTCTGGGACTCGCTGACCGAGATGGAGCCTCCCTGAACCGGGAGGAGGACGAGTTCAAAGTAGCCGTCGAGCGAGGTGGTGTTCTTGCCCTGGATGTAGATTTTTATTCTGTCTCCGGGTGAGATGAAGGCTCCGTCTATGTTCTTCTTCGGGAGGACGAGCGAAAGCTCAACCCACTGGACCTTCAGAATCCTGTACTTCATAAGCTCCTTGTAATCGAGTATTCCGCCGAGGATGGCCTTCGCATCGGCGGTGGAGACTATTTTCTTGGCGCCGCCGTACTCAAGGATGACGCTGCCGTGACCCTGCTCCGCGAGCTGGTCTATGCGCCAGAACTTGTAGTCCCTCCAAAGCTCGAGGAGGTACGGGTCGGGGTTAACAGCGTTGACCTCCCCAGGAGTCGTGGCGGACCTAACCTTAGATTCGAGATCCTTCATGTAGGTTATCGCCTTGTTCTTTATGTCGTCCGGCAGGGGCATCGAGAGGAGGGGCTGGAAGGATGCCTCAATCTCCTTTATCTTCTGGGCCTTTGTTATGTTGAGCTGCTTCTCAAACTCAACCTGCTGGATATGCTCAAGACAGGCGTTGTACTTCTTCAGCGCGAGGTCGTAGTAGGCCTTGACGTCTATCGAGTTAAGCTCGTCCAGGGTTTTGGCGTTAACGATCTGGTTGACGAGCTTCGCCCTTATCGCGATGACGTCCTTCGTACAGTTCGTGTTGTTAAAAACGGAGGGCTTGAAATAGGTGTTAACCTCCGCGATCTTCTTGGCGCGGGTCTTGCTTATCTCGCTCGCGGTACGGTTCTGGAGGTACATGTACGCACCGGCGGAGATGGCAAGAATTATTATCAGGATTATGGTCGCCCCGAGGATGACCCTCTTTCTCCGCTCCTTTGCCCTGATGCTCCCAATGGAGCGGGGCCTCCGGGAGGGCTTCTTACTGGGGGTGGGTTTTGGAGCGGCGGGCGGTTCAGGCTCCGCACTGGCTTTACCAAGTTCTCTCAGACGGCGAATCTTCGCCTCGATATCCTCGGACACGTTGAGCACCACCATCAAAGTTATCATAAGTTATTCCTCATGCTGGATAATTTTTTGAACTCCAATCTTTATTTACATTTCGGTGGGCCTATGAAGAGGCTGGAAGTCAGAGTCGTCAGGGTAAGGGGAAAGTGCCCCGTTTTTCACGTGGGGGACAGGATAGTAATCGAAGGGCCGGAGATAAAGCTCGACGAAACCGATGCTATATGCACCCACGCCTTTGCATCCCTGTTGCCATACATAGTGGCACTGCGAAAGGGTATTAAACCGAGCGAGCTAGGTCTTGGCAGGGGAGACAAAGCCTACGTCCAGTGCCTCGACCCTGGGCCGCCGTACACAGACGGTGGAACCGTAATCTTCGAGATAACGGTGGTTAGGGATGAAGCAGAGAAAAGCGTGGCGAGTGGTAAAGGATGTAATAGATGAGGCCGACCTTATAGTTGAGGTAGTCGACGCCAGGGACCCCATAGGAACTCGAAACAGAAAGCTCGAAAAGCTCGTCCAAGAGAGCGGGAAGCCACTCCTCATAGTCATGAACAAGG
>JALVWX010000057.1 GCA_027023165.1 Thermococcus sp.
GGCGCTCACCAACGGACAAGAGCATCGAGCTTGCAAGGCTTGCCGTCCAGACCGCCTACTTCCCGCTCTACGAGTACGAGAACGGCAAGTACAGGATCAACATGCCCTCAACGAAGAAGGAGCCGAAGCCGATAGAGGAGTTCCTCAAGTACCAGGGCAGGTTTAAGTACATGACCAAGGAGGACATTCAGATCCTCCAGGAGTGGGTGAACCACGAGTGGGAGAAGCTCCAGAAGCTCGCCGCGACCTTCGGCTGAGCTTTTCATCTTACCCCAAAATTTAAGTTTCGATTTGATAATTCACTCGAGGTGATAAACATGGCGGAGAACCCGTTTAAGGAGAACATTGAAAGGGTTCAGAAGGAGTATAGCGAAAAGATGACGCCGGGAGCGATAGCCACCATCCCCGGCAGCAGCGTCATCAACAAGACCGGCTCATGGCGTGTTTTCATGCCGGAGTTCAACAGGGACAAGTGCGTCCGCTGCTACCTCTGCTACATCTACTGCCCGGAGCCGGCCATCTACCTCGACGAGGAGAACTTTCCGGTCTTCGACTACGACTACTGTAAGGGTTGTGGAATCTGCGCTAACGAGTGCCCGACCGATGCGATAATTATGGTTAGGGAGACCAAGTGAGGTGGTGAAAGATGCCGATAAGAACCGTTATGAAGGCTAACGAAGCCGCCGCCTGGGCGGCCAAGCTGGCCAAGCCGAAGGTCATAGCCGCGTTCCCGATTACCCCATCGACTCTCGTTCCGGAGAAGATAAGCGAGTTCGTCGCCAACGGAGAACTCGACGCCGAGTTCATAAAGGTCGAGAGCGAGCACTCCGCTATCTCTGCCTGTGTCGGTGCCTCAGCGGCCGGCGTCAGGACATTCACCGCGACCGCTTCCCAGGGCCTCGCTCTGATGCACGAGGTTCTCTTCATAGCCGCCGGAATGCGCCTTCCGATAGTCGTCGCCGTTGGAAACCGTGCCCTTTCCGCACCGATCAACATCTGGAACGACTGGCAGGACAGCATAAGCGAGCGCGACACCGGCTGGCTCCAGTTCTACGCCGAGAACAACCAGGAGGCCCTTGATCTGATACTCATAGCCTTCAAGGTAGCCGAGAACGAGAAGGTTCTCCTTCCTGCAATGGTCGGCTTCGACGCGTTCATCCTCACCCACACCGTCGAGCCCGTCGAGATTCCCGACCAGGAGGTTGTTGACGAGTTCCTCGGCGAGTACGAGCCGAAGTACGCCTACCTCGACCCGGCTAAACCGATAACCCAGGGTACGCTTGCCTTCCCGGCCCACTACATGGAGGCCCGCTACACCGTCTGGGAGGCCAACGAGAACGCCAAGAAGGTCATCGACGAGGTCTTTGAGGAGTTCGAGAAGCGCTTTGGTAGAAAGTACCAGAAGATCGAGGAGTACCGCACCGACGACGCCGAGATAATCTTCGTCACCATGGGTTCACTCGCCGGAACCGTCAAGGAGTACGTTGACCACCTCCGCGAGAAGGGCATCAAGGCTGGCGCGGCTAAGCTCACCGTTTACAGGCCGTTCCCGATTGAAGAGGTCAGGGAGCTCGCCAAGAAGGCGAAGGTCTTAGCGCTCCTCGAGAAGAACGTTACCTTCAGCGTCGGCGGAGCCCTCTTCCAGGACTTCAGCAGGACGCTCGTTAACGTTGAGGACAAGCCGAAGATCGTTGACTTCATCCTCGGACTCGGCGGCAGGGACGTCACCTTCAAGGACCTCGACGAGGCCCTCGCGATAGCTCAGAAGGCCCTCGCCGGAGAGGAGTTTGAGGAAGTCAACTGGATTGGACTTAGGAAGGAGATACTGTGAGGTGAGGAAGATGGCCGTGAGGAAACCCCCGATTACCACTCGCGAGTACTGGGCGCCGGGTCACGCCGCCTGTGCCGGTTGTGGCTGCGCCACCGCTCTCAAGCTCGCCACCAAGGCCTTCAGCGAGGCCATGGAGGAGAAGTACGGCGACTCCAACGCCTTCGCTATAGCCCAGGCCACCGGATGTATGGAGGTCGTTTCAGCCGTCTTCCCGTACACCGCCTGGAGGGCACCCTGGGTCCACGTGGCATTCGAGAACGCGGCCGCCGTTGCCAGCGGTGTCGAGGCCGCATGGAAGAAGGTGGGCAGGAAGGGTAAGATACTCGCTATAGGCGGTGACGGTGGAACCGCCGACATCGGTATGCAGGCCCTCTCAGGAATGCTCGAGAGGAGGCACAACGTGGTCTATCTAATGTACGACAACGAGGCCTACATGAACACCGGAATCCAGCGCTCAAGCTCAACCCCCTACGGTGCCTGGACGACCACAAGCCCGCCGGGCAAGCTCTCAATCGGTGAGGACAAGCCCAAGAAGTGGGTCGCCCTCATCGCTGCAGCCCACCAGGTGCCCTACGTGGCAACGGCAAGCATAGGCAACCCCTTCGACTTCGTCAAGAAGATGAAGAAGGCAGCGAAGGTCGACGGTCCGGCCTTCGTGCAAGTCCACTGCACCTGCCCGACCGGATGGAAGAGCCCGCTCGAAAAGGGAGTCGAGATAGCCCGCTTGGCTATAGAAACTGGCGTCTGGCCGCTCTTCGAGATCGAGAACGGCGACTTCTTCAGCATCAAGATACAGTCGCCGGGAGGAGGCGCCAAAGTCAAGCGCGAGGGCGGAAGAGTGGTTGCCATCGAGTTCAAGAAGCCCATCGAGGAGTACCTTAAGTTGCAGGGCAGGTTCAAGCACCTCTTCAAGCAGCCGGAGGCAATAGACGAGATGCGCGAGCAGATCAAGGCCATGTGGAAGGTACTCGGTGTCGACGTCACCCTCCCGAAGCCGGAGGAGTGATTTCCCTTTTCCCCCGTTTTCATTCGAGGTTTCTGAGAAGCTCTTCCATCACCCCGAGGAAAGTCTCGACCTCCTCAACGCTGTTGTAGACGTGGAAGGAAGCCCTGACGGTGCCGTTTATTCCGAGCTTCTTCATCACCGGTAGAGCGCAGTGGTGACCGGAGCGAACCATTATGTTGTTCTCGTCGAGTATCGCCGCAACGTCGTGGGGATGAAGGGGCGGAATGTTGAAGCTCACAACTCCCGCGTGCTTCTTCAGGTCCCTCGGCCCGTACCACGGGATTTCAAGTTCATCGAGACCCTCAACGGTTCTTTTCACAAGCTTCTTCTCCTGCCTCTCAATCTTATCGAGGCCTATCCTCTCGATGTATTTTATGCCTGCGGCAAGGCCTATTGCCCCGCCTATGTTCGGCGTTCCCGCCTCGAAGCGCTCAGGAGGCTCGGCAAGCCTGTAACCGTCGAGGTCAACGTCTTCAATAGTCCCGCCCCCGATGAGCGGCGGCTCAAAGACGTCGAAGAACTCCTCGTTTATGTAGAGGACCCCTATTCCCGTCGGCCCCATCGGCCCCTTGTGCCCTGAAAAAGCCAAGAAGTC
>JALVWX010000058.1 GCA_027023165.1 Thermococcus sp.
CTTCCAAGCACGCCCTCGAGAGGGTCTTCAGGAAAGTGGCAGGAAGGGATCGTGAAAAGGCGCGCGGTTTGGCCCACGCTTATGTCTTCGAGATTGAGAAGTGGCGCGCTAAAATAGACTTCATAATCAACTCGGTTTTGAAGGGCTCAACGATTGAAGATTTGGACCCCTATCTGGCGAACCTCTTCCGTATAGGGACGTTTGAAATCCACTTCCGGAAGGTTCCGCCGGCGATAGCGACAGACTCTATAATCCGCGTCGTCAAGGAGCGCTTTGACTTCAGCAGGGCAAAATTTGTAAACGCTCTGATGCACTCGATAGAGAAGTTCGACGTCGAGAAAGCGCTGAAGAGGCTGAAAGAGAAGGACAGAATAGCGTGGTTGAGCGTTCGCTTCTCCCACCCGCGCTGGTATGTTGAATACGTCATAGACTTGCTCGGCTACGACGAGGCTGTAAGGCTTCTCCTCAGCAACAACAGGCCCCAGCGCTACTATGTCAGGGCCAACACGCTGAAGACGGACGTTGATTCTCTCAGAGATTACCTTGAGGAGAACGGTGTGAAAACCGCTCTGACTCCGGTTCCCGACGTTTTGAAAGTCCTCGAGTACAAGACTCCTGTCACGAGGCTCGACTGGTACAAAGAAGGGAAGTTCGTGATTCAGGATTTGGCTAGTGCCTACGTCGCCCACGTCTTGAATCCGGAGCCGGGCGAGAGGGTTCTTGACCTAGCGGCCGCGCCGGGGAGTAAAACCTTCCACGCCGCGGCGCTTATGGAGAATAAGGGCGAAATAGTGGCGGTTGATTATTCCTACGACCGCTTAATGAGAATGAAGGAGAAGATGAAACTTCTGGGAATCAAAAACGTCAGGCTCGTTCATGCGGACGGCCAGAGCTTCAGGGACAGGGCTAAATTCGACAGAATAATTCTCGATGCCCCGTGCTCAAGCTCCGGGACTTACAGGCAGTTTCCGGAGGTAAAGTGGCGCTTTGATGAAAAAAAGATTAAGCGCATCATAAGCGTCCAGAGGAACATGCTCAGAAACGCGTACGAGAACCTCCGCGAGGATGGCGAGATGACATACTCGACGTGCTCGATTAGGGTTGATGAAGACGAAGAAAACGTGCTCTTCGCCGTAGAACGGGTCGGGCTGGAGCTAATAAAGGAGAGCTTCAGCTGGGGGGATAGAGGCTTTCTCGAAATAGGGGATAAGGTCTTCCGTGCTTGGACTCATAGACACGACTGCAACAGCTTTTTCATAGCAAAATTGGGGAAGAGCTAAACCAACGGCTTCCTCCTAACGGGGCCCCTTGGGTACTCCTCCTCGAATATCTCCGCTGTGAAGCGGTAGACCTTCGTGTCGGGGTCAAGCCAGCAGTCGGGTGGAAGGCCGGCCTTCCAGCAGGTCTGCGATAAAAACTCCTCCTCGTCCCAGCCCCACTCGATGGGCACCTGCGGGAGCAGTAACCCGGAGTAAATGCCTTTCTCGATTATCAGCCCGTCCCTGCCGACCTTTATCTTCCTCGGCCTCTCCTCTGGCGGTCCTTCAACAGGCTCTGGTGGTGTTAAAACGCTGACCTCAACGACGATATCGTCAAGCTCGCTCTCCCTCACCGGAGGAAAGCGCGGATCATCTACAGCCGCGTAGATTGCCGCCTTTATGGTGGCCTCGACCAGCGGGTAAATCGGGAGCGGGAAGCCTATACAGCCGCGCAGCGCCATCTGGGGCGGCGCGTGGCGGTTGTTAAGGGTTACGAAGACGCCCATCTTCTCCCATAGCTCTGGGGGAGTGTCCTCTGGTGGCTTTATCACCCTTCCGTGCCTCACGTATTCCTCAACGGCTTTTCTCGCGAGCCTGACGAGGAACTCGCCCCACTCGTCCTTTATTCGGTACATCTTTCCTCACCCTTTAAAATTACCTCACGTTAGTTTATTAACCTATCGCAACCCTTAAATTACTGCCGATAGAGATTAAAGCGGGTGTCGAAGGTGGTCATCGTTGAGTTCGTGGTTGTGCCCCTCGGGGAGAAGAGTCTCAGCAGGTACGTTGCGGAGGTGATAAAGCTTTTAGAGAGGAAGGGCGTTAAATACCAGTTGACACCCATGGCTACAATCATCGAGACCGAGACTGTAAGAGAGGCCCTTCAGATAATCGAAGAGGCGCACGAGCTCATGTTTAAACTCGGCGCCGAGAGGGTTTCAACCACAATCAGGATTGACGACCGCAGGGACAAGGAAAGGCACATGGAGGACAAGGTAAAATCCGTGATGGAAAAGGTCAGGGGTGGTTGAGATTAGGGTTCTCGTTCTGGCCATTGACCGCGACGACGACTTCGGGAAGAAGGCGGGCGTTAAGGGGCCGGTCATCGGGCGAGAGGCCTGTATAGACGCCGCCCTCAAGCTCAGCCTGGCAGACCCGGAAGACAGCGATGCCAACGTTGTTTACGCCGCCGTTAAGCTCGCCGATGAGCTCAAAGAAAAGGGGGAGTTCGACGAAGTTGAAGTTGCGATAATAACTGGTCACCCGAAGGTTGGGCTAAAGAGCGATATGGAGCTGGCAAGGCAACTTGAGGAAGTCCTCAAGGTCTTCCCGGCTGATGGCGTCATTCCCGTAACTGACGGCGCCGAGGACGAGCAGATTTTCCCGATAATAACTTCCAGGGTGCCGATAATAACATCTCATCGCGTTGTGGTCAAGCAGAGCCCGGGTATAGAGACCACTTGGTACATCATAGTGAAGTACCTTAAGGAAATTCTGAGCGACCCGGAGGTCGCGAGAGTCGTCTTTGGAATCCCCGGTTTGATGGCGTTGCTCTATGGAATAGCCAAACTTGTTGGTGTCTGGTATCCCGAGAGCGAGAAGATAGTCTCAACGGTAATATGGGGAACCGTTCTCCTCATAATCGGTGGAATCTTCTTCGCCAAGGGCTTTAACTTCAGTCTGGGTAGTGTGGTATCCTCCCTGCGGAAGGCAGTAGTTGAGCAGTTCGTTGTGGTTCTGTCTTTCGTTGCTGGAATCCTTATAATAATAAGTGGGGCAATTAACGCCTATCTCAACCTCGAAAGCTACTCCCTGAAACTGATAGGTAGTTACCCCGGGACGTCTTTACTTGCAACCCTGATTTATCTTAATGCACTGTCAGCTTCCCTCGCCTTGGGAATAGCCGTTATGATGGCCGGAAGGGTAATCCAGGCTTACCTCAAGAGGGACCACCACATCTGGTACTATGCCTCTGCCCTTCTCATGACCCCCGCTTTGTGGGTGACGATTGACCTAACTACCCGGTATGCTTTAGCTATACTCACGATTTCTGATATCGATGTCTTCCAGAAGTTGCTCTTTGCTATATTTGATGTTGCCCTTGCAGTCGTGATTGGTGTCTATCTCAGGGGAAAAGTTAAAGGGTGGGTAAAAGTTGAAA
>JALVWX010000059.1 GCA_027023165.1 Thermococcus sp.
ACATCGTCGAGAAGGGCACCTGGAAGATAAAGGAGAAGTACATCGCCGAGAAGGAGGTCATGTACGTCCGCAACCCCGAGACCGGCAAGGGAACCGTTCTCGTCAAGGTCGCCGACTTCCTCGGTCCAGAGTACGTCAAGAAGCAGGTCCTCACAGAGGAGCAGATCATCGAAGTGGCCAAGATGGGCGCCAAGATCGAGGAGCACTACCAGTACCCGCAGGACATCGAGTGGGCCTACGACAAGGACGATGGCAAGCTCTACATCGTCCAGAGCAGGCCGATAACGACGCTCAAGGAGACCAAGACCGAGGAAGCTGAGGAGGTCACCGAGGAGATGGAGGTCATCCTCAAGGGTCTCGGAGCCTCACCGGGCGTTGGTGCCGGTAAGGTCGTCATAGTCCTTGACGTCAACGACATCGACAAGGTCAAGGAGGGCGACGTCCTCGTTACCACGATGACCAACCCGGACATGGTTCCGGCCATGAAGAGGGCGAGCGCTATCGTTACCGACGAGGGCGGAAGGACCTGCCACGCGGCCATAGTCGGAAGGGAGCTCGGAATCCCGACCGTCGTCGGCACCAAGGAGGCCACCAAGAAGCTCAAGGACGGCATGCTCATCACCGTCGACGGAACGAGGGGTGTCGTCTACAAGGGCATAGTCAAGAGCCTCGTCAAGAAGGAGGAGGAAGAGAAGGCCGAAGCTAAGGTCGTCGTTGCCGGTGCCCCGCTCATCACCGCCACCGAGGTCAAGGTCAACGTCTCAATGCCTGAGGTCGCCGAGCGCGCGGCTGCCACCGGTGCGGACGGCGTTGGACTCCTCAGGGCTGAGCACATGATCCTCGGAATAGGCGCCCACCCGGTCAAGTTCATCAAAGAGGGCAGGGAGGAGGAGCTTGTCGAGAAGCTCGTCGAGGGCATCAGGAAGGTCGTCGAAGCCTTCTACCCAAGGCGCGTCTGGTACAGGACACTTGATGCTCCGACCAACGAGTTCCGCGAGCTTCCGGGCGGAGAGGATGAGCCGGTCGAGAGGAACCCGATGCTCGGCTGGCGCGGAATCAGGCGCGGCCTCGACCAGCCGGAGCTCCTCAGGGCCGAGTTCAAGGCCATCAAGAGGCTCGTTGATGAGGGCTACGACAACATTGGAGTAATGCTCCCGCTCGTCAGCCACCCAGAGCAGATCAGGAAGGCCAAGGAGATCGCCCTCTCAGTCGGCCTCGTCCCGCACAAGGACGTCGAGTGGGGCGTCATGGTCGAGACCCCGGCGAGCGCCCTCATCATCGAGGACCTCATCAAGGAGGGCCTTGACTTCATCAGCTTCGGCACCAACGACCTCACCCAGTACACCCTCGCCATTGACAGGGACAACGAGCGCGTCTTCAAGCTCTACGACGAGAAGCACCCGGCCGTTCTCAAGCTCATCGAGAACGTCATCAAGGTCGCCAAGAAGTACGGCGTCGAGACCAGCATCTGCGGACAGGCCGGAAGCGACCCGAAGATGGTCAGGAAGCTCGTCAGGATGGGCATCGACAGCGTCTCAGCGAACCCCGACGCGGTAGAGCTTATCAGGAAGACCGTCGCCAGGGAAGAGGCCAGGATCAGGCTCGAGGCCGCCAGGAAGGTCCTCGAGTGAAGCCTTTTCGGCTTCCTCTTTTCCAAGTTTGGCTTCCTATTCTTCTTTCCTAAATCCCTCTCAGAGTCACCGGAGAATTTTTAATTTAAACACCAAGATGTTGTGAGGGTGAAAATAATGAGGCGTAGAGTTAAACAGTTAACTCTCAATGGAGAAGTTATTCAAACTTTAAAAACCCAAGAGTCAACAATTCCCCCGGGGAAAATAAAATGTGTTGTTACCGGAAAACTCCGGAAGGACACTCCTGAGGAGCGGGTAAGACAGGAGATAGCCAGAGAACTGATAGAAGTTTATGGTTACTCTCCCAATGACATGGAGGTAGAGTTTCCAATCAAAATGGGTCGAGAGAAAAAACGGGCAGACCTAGTGATATTCTACGAAGGGAAAACCCACAAGCAGGAAAACGTCTACATAATTGTTGAGGCCAAAAGAGAAGATGTCAAGCCATCCGATAAAAAGGAAGGCATCTCACAGCTTAAAAGTTATCTATCCGCCTGCAGAAATGCAAAGTTTGGAATATGGGTGGGTAGTGAAAGAATAGTGTATCAGGTAGTGGAGAAAAAAGGCATCGTTGAATTTGTTCAAATAACAGACATCCCAAGAAAAGGTGAAAAAACCGTTCCAAAGCCTACACATGGGACATTAAAGCCAGCAACCAATCTCAAAAGTGTATTTAGGAGAATTCACAATTACATCCATGCAAATCAGGGTCTTCCCAAAGACCAAGCCTTTGAAGAGCTATTGAAATTAATTTTCATTAAAGTCTACGACGAGCAATTCAATCCTTCGCTCAAGTTTTATGTCCTTCACGATGAAGACCCCCAACAGGTAAGAAACAGGCTTGAAGATATTTTTGAAAAGGTGAAGAGGAAGTACCGGTACATCTTCGACGAAAACGAATCAATAAAACTGAACGATAAGGTTCTTACTTATGTCGTGTCAGAGCTACAACGCTTTAGTCTTGTCAACACGGATATTGATGTTAAGGGAGAGGCCTACGAGGAGATAGTCGGTTCGAACCTCAGGGGAGACAGAGGTGAATTTTTCACACCCAGAACAGTATGCAGAATGACCGCAGAAATGGTTCTGGCACTTTTTAAAGAGGAGGATATCATGAACCCCGGGGGAGTGAGAATCCTTGATCCTGCAGTTGGCACAGGAGGATTCCTAATAGCAATAATACACCACATCAAAAAGTTACTTGAATCGAAGGGCTATCGCCATGATTTACTGAGGGATACCCTAGCAGAAATTGCTAAGGCAAACCTATTTGGGATAGACTTTAACCCGCTCTTAGTCAAAGCCGCCCAGATGAACATGGTTATGCACGGAGACGGTTCATCGAACATAGTCCATGCCAACTCTCTGGAGCATCCATCAAAGTGGAGCGATGATGTTCTCAGAACACTGTTTCCAGAGGACATCAAGAAATTTGGCAGTATTGAGAAGTTCAGGAAACATCTAGCAGCCCTTGAAAAGCCCGAAGAAATTGAAAACGCAATATCCCGTTTCGACGTTGTAATAACCAATCCCCCATTTGGATCCAAGCTTCCAATAGATAACCCCGAAATACTGTCCCAATACGAGATAACGACGTTCGAATCTACAAGTCCAAGAAGTTCTCTCCCACCGGAGCAGCTGTTTATCGAGAGAACCCTCCAGTTCCTTAAGCCAGGAGGTATTCTCGGCATAGTTCTCCCAGACAGTATATTAAGCAATCCTGGCCTTACATGGCTACGTAAGTGGATACTACAAAAGGCAAGGGTAATCGCAAGCATAGACCTCCCGACCGAGACATTTGAACCACATACCGGCACGCAAACCAGCGTGTTGATACTCCAGAAGAAGCATCCCTACGAAGTAGGGAAACTCGATGATGATTACGAGATATTCATGGCGATTCCGGAGAAAGTAGGACACGATAGGAGAGGAAATCCTCTTTACAAAATGACCCCAGACGGCAAAAAGTTAGTTGACGAGAAGGGTAATGAGATAATAGATGATGACTTACCAACGGTTGCAGAACTCTTTAAGAAGTGGGCCAAAGGAAGGGGGCTGGCTCCATGAATGATGTTAAGTGGGTTAGTGTTCCAAGTCCCTTTATTTTTAAAGAAGATGAACTTAGGTTGGATGCAGAATTTTATAGCAAGGAGCGTCTAAAGGCTCAAGTACTAATCGAGGAACTCAAAAAACAAGGTATTGAGATCTTAAATGTAGGGGATAACTCGGTTGTCAAAGACATCTTTTGGCCAGGTAGGTTTAAACGAAAGTACGTAAGCTCCAAAGAAGGAAAACCCTTTCTAACTCCTAAAGAAATTTTTACATTTAAAATTTCTCCCAGAAAATTCGTGACAGGGTATCCTAAAGACGTAGAGATCAAAAAGGATTGGATATTAGTAACAAGATCCGGATCTGTTGGTCGGCTGATAATCTCAAATTCAATACTCACAGAATTCATACTGTCCGATGATATAATCAGAGTAATTCCTAATTCAGAGTTCCCTTTTGGATACATCTATGCCTACCTTAACACTTGGATTGGCCAAGCATTCTTAACCAAAACCAACTACGGAGGGCCTATCAAGCACATAGAGCCCCATCATGTTGCCAGTATCCCAATTCCCATTGTAGATGAGGACATTATACTGGAAGTGAACAAAAAAATCCTCAAAGCCCATAAAATGCGTGAGGAAGCGCAACTTAAGCTCAGTGAGGCCGAGGAACTCTTTTACCAAGAACTTAATCTTTCCAGCATTGACGAAGACGACGTGGAATACTTTGGAGGAGAAGCGGGAAGGAAAGTTAAGGCTTTTACAGTAAGGGCTAGCGAGCTTGATCTGAGATTTGATGCATCTTATCATATACCGATCTCACGAAAGATTCAAGAAGAAATAACAAAGACAGGGGCTTTTACACAATTTAAGGAGATTGTGTCCTGGATTTTTGTTCCCTCCCGCTTTAAAAGAGTTTACGTAGAAAGTGATGATGGAATACCCTTTTTGCAGGGCTCTCACTTACCACTAGTGAAGTTTTTTGATATAAAATACCTCTGGAAAAAAGCTCCAAATATAGAGTCCCTCTTAATAAAAAGAGGATGGATCTTGATGAGCAGATCCGGGACAGTTGGGAATGTTGCACTAGCTACGAAACCCATTGAAAATTGGGCTGCCAGTGAACATGTTATCAGAATAGTGCCTAAGGATGACGTGAATCCTGGTTACCTGTGGATGGCGCTTACTTCAATATATGGACAAGTCCAGATAAAAGCAAAGATATATGGAGGCGTTGTTGATGAGATTGCAGAGAGGAATACATCGCTCCTAGAGAGTATTCTTCTGCCACTTCCTAACAAGTCAATCCAAGACAAAATCGGCAATCTTGTCATTGAGGCCTATGAACTCAAGGATAAAGCCAATATGCTGGAGCAGGAAGCAGTATCCATGCTTGAGAAGCATTTAGAAGAACTCAGCGGCGTTTCACTTTGAGCTTTTATCCTCTTGATTTGATTTTTAACTATCAAGGACGATAGCAACCTGAGGTGTGTTGAATTGGATGGTAAGAACACTCATTCCCAGGAATCCCAGAAAAGAAGGCCGAATCTCTCCAAGTTCTTTGATATTCTTGAGATTGAGGTCAAAAACAAGAATGTGGACATTGAAAAGAAGCTTATAATTGAATTTTGTGAGTATATCTTAACCGAGTAGCTGGCCCTTTTATCCATCCTAAAGTTTTTATACCAACGTTTCGATTGCTGTCTTAATGGGGCGTGAAGTTGAGGCGATGCGCGAGCAGATCGTCAGCGGGCCGATAGTGAAGACACTCATCGTGTTAGCGTATCCCTTAATCATCAACAGGCTCGTTCAGGTTCTCTACAACCTCACCGACACATACTGGCTCGGCAAGCTCGGCAGGGAGCAGCTGGCTGCACCTGGAACTGCCTGGCCCCTCGTGTGGTTCTTCATGAGCATAGGTATGGGTTTTGCCACCGCTGGCTTCGCCTTCGTTAGCCAGTACGTTGGGGCCAAAGAGTACGAGAAAGCCAACAGGGCGGCTGGAGCGCTCTATTCACTTATGATGCTCTTCGCTGGTGGGGTTGGGCTTTTTGGCGTTGTCTCGGCGCCTTACCTCTTAGCGTTCATGAACGTGAGCGACACGGTTTACCCCTACGCCCTCAGCTACACGAGGGTAATCTTCGCCGGGATTCCGTTTTCGTTCACCCTCTTTGCCTTTAACTTCTGCTCAGGGCTATAGGGGACACGAAGACGCCGGTTAAGATAAACGTCGGCACCGTTCTCCTAAACCTCGTCCTGGATCCCTTCTTCATCTTCGGGTGGGGTCCTTTCCCCGAACTTGGAGTTACAGGTGCGGCAGTCGCGACGATGCTTTCCAACAGCCTCGGTTCCCTCATCGGCGGCTACCTGCTCTTCAAGGGGCGGGTTGGAATACACCTGAGCCTTGAAACCCTTAAGCCGGACAGGCACTTCTACGGCAGGATCTTCCGCGTTGGAATACCCTCCAGCGTAGGCTCCTCCACGACGGCCCTCGGCTTCGTCATCCTGGCCAGGATAATCTTCACCCTCGGCGGACAGTATGGAAACGCCGATGTGGCCTTCGCGACATACAGTATAACCAACAGACTAACCAACTTCATGTTCGCCTTCTCCGACGGAATAAGCATGGCGATGGGAACCATGGTCGGCCAGACCATTGGGGCGAAGCTCTACGACAGGGCAAAGACCATAGCCGAGAGGACAATGGCAATAAACTTCACGATACTCGGCGCCGGAACGCTCCTCTTCATACTCTTCCGCGTGCCCATCTTCAGGTTCTTCATCAACGACCCTGCGATAATAGCCGAGAGCGCCAAGGTGGTTAAATACTTCGCGGCTTCACTGCCGTTCTTCGGCATATTCTCGGCAGTAAACGGGGTTTTCCAGAGCGCAGGGCACACGAAGAAGAGCATGGTCCTCAGCATGTTCCGCCTCTGGGGACTCAGGCTCCCCCTCAGCTACGGACTTGGGGTTTTAATGAGGGACACCGCCGGAATCTGGCTTGGGATGGGGCTGAGTAACTTCTTAGGGGCCGTTGTAGCTCTCGCCTGGTTCCTTCGCGGGAGCTGGATGGTCAGAATAATCGAGGAAAGGGCTTCCAAAGCATAAACCTTTTATAGCAGCGTTTCGATTGCGGTCTGATTGACGATGAGGGGCGAGAAGATACGGAGAATGCGCGAGGAGATACTCAACGGGCCGATTGAGAGGACCCTTCTGATACTCGCAGGCCCGCTCATAGCCAACAACCTCGTCCAGGTAGTTTACAACATAACGGACACCTTCTGGCTGGGCAAGCTCGGGAGGGAAGCATTATCCGCGCCCGGAACCGTGTGGCCGATAATAGGAACTCTCATGGCCCTCGGCATGGGATTTACCACTGCTGGCTTCGCCTTCGTTGGCCAGTACATTGGAGCGGAGGAGTATGAGAAGGCGAACCGCTCTGCTGGGGCGCTCTACTCGCTCATGACTTTCTTCGCTGTCGCCACCGCCGTCCTGGCCCTTCTCATCCTGCCCTATGCCCTCCGTTTCATGCGCGTCAGCGAGAACATCTATCCCTACTCACTGACCTACGCCACGGTGGTCTTCCTCGGACTGCCGTTCGGCTTCGCCTTCATGGCCTTCTCGGCACTTATGAGAGCCACCGGTGATACGAAAACGCCCGTCAAGATAACGCTCCTCACCGTTACCGTCAACATAATCCTCGATCCGCTCTTCATCTTCGGCTGGCTGGGCTTTCCAAAGCTCGGAGTTGCCGGAGCAGCACTCGCCACTGTTATTTCAAACGCAGTAGGGGCTGCCATTGGATTCTACCTGATGTTCAGGGGAAAAGTCGGGATCCACCTAACGCCGGAGAACCTAAAGCCTGACCGGGAGTTCTACGGGAAGATCTTCCGCGTCGGCCTGCCGTCGAGCATCGGCCAGTCCGCCAACAGCTTCGGCTTCGTCATCCTCACGAGGATAATCTTCGGCTTCGGGGATGTCACCTACGCGGCGTACGTCATAACCACCCGCCTCGTGAACTTCCTGACGAGTATCTCCCGCGGAATAAGCATGGCGATGGGGACGATGATAGCCCAGAACGTTGGGGCGGAGAACTACGAGAGGGCAGAGAAGATAGCGAAGCGCACGATGGTCATAAACTTCACGATAGCGAGCCTTGCAGTCCTCATCATCGGGATATTCCGCGTTCCCATCTTCAGGATCTTCCTCGACGACCCTAAGGTCATAGCCGAGAGCAAAATCGTCCTCGAGTACTTCCTGGTCTCGGTGCCCTTCTTCAACGGCATCTTCATAGTCGTGAACAGGACCTTCAGCTCGGCCGGGCACACAAAGAAGAGCATGACCCTTGGCGTTATACGCCTCTGGGGGCTTAGGATCCCCCTGAGCTACCTTTTCGGCTACGTTGGGGCGGTTACAGTTCTCGGCATCACGATACCGCTCGCGGACCTCTTCGACTTCACCAGTAGGGGAGTGTTCTTCGGGATGGGGCTGAGCAACTTTCTTGGAGCGCTTATAGCCCTCGCCTGGTTCATGCGCGGTAGCTGGATGAAGCGCATCATAGACCAGTCAAAAAGCGGGATGTAGGCAACGAGAAATTGCCGGGCGGAAGTCTAATAAACCCACCACCGAATTTCGGCCGGTGAGAACATGAAGGCAGATGGAAGATGGGATGGTGTCTACTCCTTCGAGGACAGCCCGTTCATCATGGAGATTCTGACGGAGCTTCGCGACGAGAGAACCGGGCCGATAGCCTTCAGGAAGGGCCTCGTAAAGCTCGGCCGTTACATGGCCTACGAACTGACCAAGACAATGGAGGTTGAGAAGGTTCCGGTGAAGACCCCCCTTGAGGAAACTGAAGGTGTTCTCGTAAAGGACAGGCGCAACGTAGTGATAATAACCGTCCTCCGAGCCGCGATACCGCTGATGGAGGGCTTGATAAAGGTCCTCGAGCATGCACGCGTTGGCATCGTCTCGGCCTCTCGCGGAAAGGCACCGAAGTTCGAGATAGAGATGAAGTACGTTAAGGTCCCGCAGGTGAAGCCGGAAGACACCGTTATCATAGCGGACCCGATGATAGCGACCGGCTCGACGCTCATCAAGGTTCTCAGCGAGGTGAAGCGCTACGGGAAGGCCAAGCGCTACGTTGTGGTGGGCGTTTTAGCGGCCCCGGAGGGGATAAGCAGAATAAAGGAGGCACACCCGGACGTTGAGATTTTCGTGGCGGCTATAGACAGGGAGCTGAACGAGAGGGGCTACATCCTGCCGGGCTTAGGAGATGCGGGAGACAGGGCATTCGGAGCGCCGGTGAAGCTTTGACCAACCTTCAATATTATCTTTGTTTTGGTGACACTAATTTCGAGTAAGTTTGCCGATTATTCACTAAAACGTCTGAATACCGACGATTAGACAGCAAAAACCGACATTGAGCCAGGCTTTTCGGAAAAGAAGGGCCGAAAGACCACCTTACGGTTTATAAACTTTGTGGGGTACGGTGGACCAACCAGTACATCAAGGCCCCTTACTCGGCCTAAAAAGGATTCTTAAACTTTACGCAACCGATATAAACCCGTTCTGCCGAGATAGCACTCGAAAAGCTTATATACCGAAACCTGCAGGTGGAGGTAGTGATATCGTTCTTAAAAAAGGTTAAGGGGGCAATTCTCGGTGGCGACGAAAAAAGAGTTTGATATATTCACCCATGAGCTGGTTCCCGAGCACAGAATCCTCAGTGAGGAGGAGAAGGAGGAACTTCTGCGGAAGTACAGGATAAAGATATCCCAGCTTCCGCAGATCAAAGCCTCGGACCCGGCCGCGGTGGCTCTCGGCGCGAAGCCAGGCGACGTTCTTGAGATAAAGAGAAAAAGCCCGACGGCGGGCTATTATTACTACTACCGCCTTGTGGTGGAGGACTGATTCTGGGGTGAGACCATGGCATCGAGGGGACCTACCGTTGTTGATGTTACTCCAGACGACCTCTGGCTCGTCATGGAGGCTTACTGGAAGGAGAACGGCCTTGTCAGACAGCACCTTGACTCTTACAACGCATTCATCGACTACGGAATGCAAAAGGTTATAGACGAGTTCGGTGGCCTCAAGCCCGACATACCTGACTTCGAGGTCAAGTTCGGAAAGATACGCCTCGGCGAGCCCGAGTTCCAGGAGGCCCAGGGGCAGAGGAAGCCGCTCTACCCCATGGACGCTCGCATAAGGAACCTTACCTATTCGGCACCGCTCTACCTCGAGCTTATACCCGTCATCAAGGGCATTGAACAGGAGCCAGTTGAGGTCCGCATAGGCGAGCTTCCGATAATGCTGAAGTCCAAGGCGTGCCGCCTCTACGGCCTCAGCGACGAGGAACTCGAAAAACTCGGCGAGGACCCGCGCGACCCCGGAGGATACTTTATAATCAACGGCTCCGAGAGGGTTATCGTCTCTATTGAGGACCTCGCCCCGAACAAGACTCTCGTCGAGAGGGACGAGAGGCAGAACAGGATAATCGCGAAGGTTTTCTCGTACAGGCACGGCTACCGCGCCCTAATCACCGTCGAGAGGAGGAAAGACAGTATTCTCTACGTCAACATCCCGAACGTTCCGAGACCGGTCAAGTTCGTCTACGTCATGCGCGCCCTCGGCCTGCTCAGCGATAGGGAGATAGTCGAGGCAGTCAGCGACGACCCGAGGATACAGCAGGTCCTCTTCGACAACCTTGAGGATGCCAGCGACATAACAACGCAGGAGGAGGCGCTCGACTACATAGGAAAGCTCTCCCTCCCGGGCCAGCCGAAGGAATACCGCCTCAGGAGGGCCAACAACATAATCGACAACAACCTCCTGCCTCACATGGGAGTTGAGGAGAAGGACAGAAGAGCAAAGGCCTACTACCTCGGCATGATGGCCCTCAAGGTTCTCGAGCTTTCCCTCGGAATGCGCGGGGAGGACGACAAGGACCACTACGCCAACAAGAGGCTCAAGCTCGCCGGAGACCTCCTGAGGGACCTCTTCCGCGTTGCATTCGGCCAGCTTGTAAAGGACATGCAGTACCAGATGACCAAGACCTACCAGAGGAAAGGCGAGCGCTACACCTTCGAGAACATCCAGAGGTTCGTGAGAAACTCGATAAGGCCCGACGTGCTTAGCGAGAGGATAGAGCACGCCTTAGCGACCGGTGCCTGGCCCGGCGGAAGGACCGGTGTCAGCCAGCTTCTCGACAGGACCAACTACATGTCAACCCTCTCTCACCTCAGGCGTGTAACCTCGCCGCTCAGCAGGGACCAGCCCCACTTCGAGGCGCGTGACCTTCACGGAACCCACTGGGGAAGAATATGTCCAACGGAGACCCCAGAGGGTCCGAACTGTGGTCTGGTCAAGAACCTCGCGCTGATGTCCCAGATAACCACCGGCATCCCCGAGGAAGAGGCGAGGGAGTACCTGAGCAGACTCGGCGTGGTTCCGATAGAAGAGCGCAGGCCGAACCCCCAGCTCTGGCGCGTTTACCTCAACGGCGTTCTAATAGGAACGGTCGAGGATGGAACGGCCTTTGTCCACAGGATACGGACCGACAGGAGGAGCGGAAGGATAAGCGACGCCGTCAACGTGGCGATATACCATGATCAGGACGTCAGGGAAATCTACGTCAACAGCGACGATGGAAGGGTCAGGAGGCCGCTCATCATAGTGGAGAACGGCCAGCCGAAGCTCACGAAGGAGCACGTCGAGGGGATAAAGAACGGGACGCTCGCCTGGAGCGACTTGGTTAAGATGGGCGTCATAGAGTACCTCGACGCGGACGAGGAGGAGAACGCCTACGTCGCCACGTGGCCCTGGGAGGTAACGGGGGAGCACACCCACCTCGAACTTATGCCCGCCGCGATACTCGGTATTCCAGCCTCACTCGTCCCGTATCCGGAGCACAACGCGGCCCCGCGTAACACCTACGGAGCGGGCATGGCCAAGCAGAGCCTCGGCTTTGGAAGCGCGAACTTCCGCATAAGGGTCGACACCCGCGGACACCTCATGCACTACCCCGAGGTTCCACTCGTCAACTCGCGCATAATGAAGGCCGTCGGTTTTGAGGACAGGCCCGCGGGTCAGAACTTCGTTGTTGCAGTCCTCAGCTACGCCGGCTACAACATGGAAGACGCCATCATCATGAACAAGGCCTCAATCGAGCGCGGCCTCGGAAGGAGCACCTTCTTCAGGACCTACGAGGCAGAGGAGAAGCGCTACCTCGGCGGCCAGACCGACCGCTTCGAGGTTCCCGACCCGACAATACAGGGCTACCTCGGAGAGAAATACTACAGGCACCTCGACGAGGACGGCCTCATATTTCCGGAGTCCAAAGTGGAAGGAAAGGACGTTCTCGTTGGAAGGACTTCACCGCCCAGGTTCCTTGAGGAGCAGAGCGGCCTCGGCGGCATAATCCTCCAGGAGAGGCGCGAGACGAGCGTCAGCGTTAGGCCGAGCGAGAGGGGCATAGTGGACAAGGTCATAATCACCGAGACAGGAGACGGAACCAAGCTCGTCAAGGTTACCACGAGGGACCTGCGCATTCCGGAGCTTGGAGACAAGTTCGCCTCGAGGCACGGCCAGAAGGGTGTCATCGGCCTCATCGTCCCGCAGGAGGACATGCCCTGGACGGAGAGCGGAATCGTTCCGGACCTGATAGTCAACCCACACGGTATCCCGAGCCGTATGACCGTCGGACAGCTCCTCGAGGCCATCGGCGGAAAGGTTGCCGCGCTGAAGGGCAGGCGCGTTGACGGTACTGCCTTTATTGGAGAGCCGGAGGAGAAGCTCAGGAAGGAGCTTGAGGAGCTTGGTTTCAAGCACAACGGAAGGGAAGTCATGTACGACGGCATAACCGGCAGGAGACTGGAAGCTGACATATTCGTCGGCGTCATCTACTACCAGAGGCTCCACCACATGGTAGCGGACAAGATGCACGCGAGAAGCAGAGGTCCGGTCCAGGTGCTCACCAAGCAGCCCACCGAGGGAAGGGCCAGGGAAGGTGGTCTTCGCTTTGGTGAGATGGAGCGTGACGTTCTCATTGGCCACGGCGCGGCAATGCTCCTCATCGAGCGTCTCCTGGAGGAGAGCGACAAGTCAGAGGTCTGGGTCTGTGAGAACTGCGGACACATCGCCATAGAGGACAAGCGCCGCGGTAAGGTCTACTGCCCCGTCTGCGGAGAGGAGGAGAGGATAAGCAAGGTCGAGATGAGCTATGCGTTCAAACTCCTGCTCGACGAGCTGAAGGCGATGGTGATAAGACCCTCCCTGAAGTTAAAGGATAGGGTGTGATAGCATGCACATGAAGAAGGTCATCGGGAGTATCGATTTTGGAATCCTCTCACCGCAGGAAATCAGGAAGATGAGCGCGGCCGAGATAACAGTACCGGACACCTACGACGACGACGGATACCCCATAGAGGGCGGCCTCATGGACAAGCGCCTAGGCGTCGTCGATCCGGGCCTCAGGTGTGAGACCTGCGGTGCAAGAGCAGGAGAGTGCCCCGGCCACTTCGGCCACGTTGAACTCGCGAGACCGATAATCCATGTGGGCTTTGCAAAGACCATCCAAAGGGTTCTGGAGAGCACCTGCCGCGAGTGCGGAAGGATAAAGCTCACGGATGAGGAGATAGAGGAGTACATGCACAAGTTCGAGGTCATGGGCGACAGGAAGAAGGCCAAGGACAGGCTCATCAAGGAGATACACAAGAAGGCCAAGGAGAGAATGGTCTGCCCGCACTGTGGGGCGCCGCAGTTCCCGATAAAGTTCGAGAGACCGACGATCTACTACGAGCTTAGAAAGGACGAGGAGGGCAACGAGTACAAGCACAGGATGATGCCGAGCGAAGTTAGGGACAGACTCGAGAAGATACCGAACAAGGATCTCCCGCTCCTCGGCCTGCACCCCGAGAAGGCCCGCCCTGAGTGGATGGTTCTCACAGTTCTGCCGGTTCCGCCCGTTACCATGAGGCCCTCAATAACCCTTGAGAGCGGCATCAGGGCGGAGGACGATCTCACCCACAAGCTCGTCGACATCATCAGGATAAACAACCGCCTCAAGTCCAACATCGAGGCCGGAGCGCCGCAGCTGATCATAGAAGACCTCTGGGACCTCCTTCAGTACCACGTCACGACCTACATCAACAACGAGACCTCGGGCATTCCACCGGCCAAGCACAAGAGTGGAAGGCCGCTCAAAACGCTCTCCCAGAGGCTGAAAGGTAAGGAGGGCCGCTTCAGGGG
>JALVWX010000060.1 GCA_027023165.1 Thermococcus sp.
AGCGTAACGTCGTTGCACCGGCAGATTATCATCTTCTCTCCTGGGTCACCGGTGTTTTCACTCATCTCCATCATCCCCCGGTACTCTAATCGCCCTAACCTTCCATGCAAGCTCAACCGGCACCTCAACGGTCACGACGGCCGTGTCTCCCATACTCTTCTCGCGCGGGATGACGAGGGTGACCTTCCCCCTCCCGACGGGTTCACCAACGCGGTTGAGGAGAACAACCTCGTCTCCCCTCCTCGGGACGGGCAGGAGTTCATGGGGCATTGTTATCCTAGCCTTATCCCCGACGTAGTGCACCATGAAGAAAGCCAGTCCCGGGCATATCTGGACGCAGAGGGAGCAGCCTATGCATTTGTCGTAATTAACAACGGGCCTGTCGTTGGGTGTTGGCATACTTATCGCGTTGACAGGGCAGACTTCCTTGCACTGGGTGCACGGTATCTCCTTGGGGCATTCGGGAATCGCCACAGGCCTCGCCCTCAGCCTCTCCTCGCTCGGCTTGGGGGCCATCTCAAAGAGTTCATCAACAGTAAGGTATCCCTCCCTGAGGAAGTGTGGTATCTCACTCATCCTCTCACCCCCGCGGACATCTTGGCCTCAAAGCCTGCCATGGCCTTCTTTATGCCCTCCAGGATGTGTCTCCCGAATGGCCCCGAGCGGAATTCGTCGAGATCGCGCTGGGCCTTCCTTATCTCGTTGAGCCACTCAGGTGATGCCGCGCCGGCTTTCAGGGCGGCCGCTATGCCCGCTATCTTTCCCTCAAGCATCGCCGTCGTTGCTTCCTCTATTCCCGCTGAGTCGCCGGCAACGAAGATTCCCTGGACGGTCGTCTCCATCCTGTCGTCCCTCACCGCAACGTGCCCGCTAAGCTTGCGAACGTACCTTATCTGACAGCCCGCCTGGTGGAGGAGTTCGATGCTCGGCCTCAGGCCAACGGCAAGGGCTATGGTGTCAACGTCAAGGGTCTTCTCCGTTCCGGGGATTGGCCTCCAGTTGTCGTCAAGCCGGGCTATTACGGCCCTTTCAACCCTTTCTTTACCCTCAGCGTGAAGGATGGTGTGTCTCGTTAATATTGGCACTCCAAGGCGTCTCACCTTGGCCGCGTGGACGAAGTAGCCGCCGACTTTGGGCATCGCCTCAACTATCGCCTTCACCTCCACGCCCGCCTGGATGAGCTGGTATGCTAGAATGAGTCCGACGTTTCCGGCACCGACTATCAAAACCCTGTTGCCAGGCTTGACGCCGTAGGTGTTCATCAACGTTTGTATCGCTCCGGCGCCGTAGATTCCGGGCAGGTCATTGTTCTCAAATGGGATCATCTTCTCCATTGCCCCGGTCGCAACAACGAGGCTCTTTCCCGTGAACTCCAAAAGCTCGGTGTTCTTTCTCACCGCCGTCACTAGCTTTTCATCCCCCTCCTGGAAGATGCCCACCGTCGAGGTTTCGAGGAATATCCTTATATTCCCCCGCTTCTTGACCTCCTCTCCGAGGAGCCTGGCTATCTCAATGCCCCTGATGCCAGCGAACTGCTCCCTCTTTCCGAAGAACTTGTGGGTCTGCTTCACGAGCTGGCCTCCGAGCATGGGCTGTTCATCGATTAGAATAACACTCGCACCGGCATCGGCCGCGTTTATGGCCGCCATGAGGCCGGCAGGCCCGCCGCCGATGACAACGACGTCCGCGGTGTAGCGAGGAGCATCCCTCCAGGCGGGAGGTTTTTCAGTCTTTGGAAGCTCCTCCTTGCCCCTCTGCATCTCCACCCCCATGCCGTCCTCGACGAGGGTTATGCACGAGCGAACGTTCGGGATGCCGTTCACCTTCACCAGACAGGAGGAGCACTTCCCGATGGCACAGAAAAGGCCTCGGGGTCTGTGTTTCTCTCCGCTGTAGCTTAACACCCTGATGCCCGCGGCGTGAAGTGCCATTGCAATCGTTTCACCCTCATAAGCCTCTATTGGCTGGCCTTCAAAGTATATCGTGACTTTCTTGCCACGTTTAAACTTTAGAATGGGGTGTTCATTAAGGCGCATCTCCTTCCACCACTGTAACCTCAAGGAAGGAGTTTATGAGGATTTTTTCATAAAAACGTTATCCACCTTTGGTTAAAGATGAAAAACGGAGAAAACGGATAGGGAACTTTGTTTAACCCATCTGCAGAGCCTGACCGCGAAGCTCGCCACGCTCGAAGCGATACGGGTCGTACCACTCAACGGGAAGGTCTGTCTTTCCTTTCGTGACGAGGTCGGCAACCATCTCGGCAACAGCCGGGGCCATCATGAAGCCGTGTCCAGAAAAGCCTGCGGCAATGTAGTAGTCGCTTAGCTCCTCGATTTTGCCTATCGCCGGGTTGCTGTCCGGTGTTTTAGCGTAGTGGCCGGCCCACGTCCTCAGGATTAGGAGCTCCCTTAAAGCGGGGATTATCTTGGTAAAGTAATAACTCACCTCGCGCATGAACTCATAGGTCGGGTTCAGGTCGTAGGTCGGGCCCAGCTCGTAGCCGACGCCTCCGATTATTCCGCCGTGGCTCGTCTGGGTCAGGTAAGCGTGGCCGTACTTGAACGAAATCACCATAGGCTTAACCGAGCCCTTCTTTATGGGCTGAGTTATAACCGCTTGGTGCTTGTAGGGCTCTATCGGTATCTTCGTCCTTATTCCGGCCATCGCGTTGATGAGCTTGGCCCAGGCGTTGGTGGCGTTGATGACGATGCCGGTCTTTATGAGTCCTCTGCTCGTTTTCAGCCCTCTAATCTCGCCGTTCTCGATGATGAAGTCCTTCACTTCCGTGTACTCAACTAACTTAGCCCCGAATTCCTCGGCGTGAAGCGCAAAGGCCGCAGTTGAGTGGAAGGGGCTAGCCTTTCCGTCGGTCGGGTTCCACGAAGCGGCGACAACCTCGCTTATGTCCAAAAGCGGAACTATCTCTTTCGCCTCCTCCGGTGTTATGAGCCTCGTTGGAACGCCAAAGCGGTTTTGAATGGCTATGTTCCTCTTGAACTCCTCGACCTCCTCGTCGTCATAGAGCAGGAAGAGGTAGCCGGTCTGCTCAAAGGGGAAGCCGTACTCCTCACTATAGCGCTTCCAGAGCTCGACGGAGCGCTTCATAACCCGAACGTTCGCCTCGTCGTTGAACTGCTGTCTAATCCCCGTTCCACAGCGGAATGTCGAGCCCGAACCTATGAAGCGCTTCTCTATGACCGTAACCTCCTCCCCGCGCTTGGCAAGCTCATGGGCTATAGTAACGCCAACTATTCCCCCACCGATGACCGTTATCTCGCTCTTTTCGGGAAGGTTTCTCGTCGGCATCTTCACTCCCTCCCGGCGACAACTTTCATCTTGACGT
>JALVWX010000061.1 GCA_027023165.1 Thermococcus sp.
AGATAATGATGCCCGACGGCAGAACCCTTCAGATAGGGACGATGCACAACTACAAGCAGAACTTCGCCAAGGCCTACGACATAAAATACGAGACGGAAAGCGGTGACCACGAATACGTTCACCAGACGACATTCGGAATGAGCGAGAGGCTTCTCGCTGCTGTCATAGCGGTTCACGGAGACGACAACGGAATGGTCCTCCCGCCAACTATTGCCCCGATTCAGGTTGTAATCGTGCCCATACCGAAGAAAGAGGCCAGCGTTGACGTCTTCGCATACGCGAGGGAAATTGCCGAGGAGCTTAGAAAAGCCGGCTTCAGGGTTCACGTTGATGAACGCGACATAAGGCCGGGCAGGAAGTACTACGACTGGGAGCAGAAGGGAGTTCCCCTTAGAATCGAGGTCGGCCCGAGGGACGTTGAGGGGAAGAAAGCGGTGATAGCGAGGCGCGACACCCTGACCAAGGATGTCGTTGAAAGGGAGGAGATAGTCGAGGCCGTCAGGAAGACCTTCGACGAGATAATGGAGAACCTCTACAGCCGTGCCAAGGAGTTCCTCGATAGCCACATCAAGCGCGTTGAGACCATCGAGGAAGCCAAGGCGGTCTTCGAGGACAGGCGCGGAATAGTCGAGATTCCCTGGTGTGGAAGCGAGGAGTGCGGCCTTAAAATGGAGGAAGAGCTCGACGCCAAGATGCTTGGAACGCCCTATCCTGACGAGAAGGCAGTGGAAGGCATAGAAGGTAAGAAGTGCCCGATCTGCGGCAGGGAAGCGAAGTTCATAGCAAGGTTTGCAAGGACTTACTGAGTTTTCTTTTCCTGCAATATACTTTTGAGTAATTTACTCAGGAGCAAAATTACCCGCGAGTAAACTAGGACTCATGGAGGCGCTCCTATGATACTCGGAATTCACGACGGTCACGACGCAGGGGCGGTTCTCATTGACGGAGACAGGATTTTCGCTGTGAACGAGGAGCGCTTAAACCGGATTAAAAAGTACCGCGGCTTCCCGGAGCTGAGCGTGAGGAAGGTTCTTGAAATGGCCGACGCTTCTCCGGAGGACATCGAGATAATAGCCGTCGCGGGCATTTTCAGGAAGCAGAAGCGCCTCCAGGAGCTTGAAGCCAACCTCAGAGGCCTCTTTGGGAGAGACTTCAAGAGGAAGGTCCTCTTCGTCGAGCACCACCTCGCCCACTCCGCCTCGGCATACTATACCTCCAGCTGGAGAAACGCTCTCGCTGTAAGCATAGACGCGGCCGGCGACGGGCTGAGTTCGTCAATTTACGTAGCGAGAGACGGTGAGATGGTTAGAATAGCCCAGAGCACCTACGTCGATTCCCTCGGTGACTTCTACGCCTCTGTCACCGAACTCCTTGGCTTCAGGCCAATGCGCCACGAGGGCAAGGTTATGAGCTTAGCCGCCTATGGAACGCCTGCCTATGACTTGAGTGCGATAATCGAGCTTAACGGCCTGAGTTTCGACAACCACCTTGGCGTCATCGGTGTGGAGGCTACGAGAAAGCTGGCGGAGCTCTTCGACTACCCGCTGAGGCACGCGAGGGAGATAGCGAGCCAGATGAAGCGCGGAAAGCTCGGCGGCGAACTCCAGAAAAAGGCGATGGAGATAGCGGCGAGCGCTCAAAAGCATCTCGAAAAGCTGGTTGAGGAACTGGGTCTCGAACTTAAGGGCTACAACCTCCCGGTGGCCTACGCCGGAGGTGTAGCCCAGAACGTCAAGGCCAATGCGGTTCTAAGGCGTGTTCTCAGGGACGAGGACCTCTGGGTCTTCCCGGCAATGGACGACGGAGGTTTGGCCTTCGGGGCGGCGGTTTTCGTCAGGGCACAGATGGAGAGACTTGATGGGAAGTGGAGGCCCTCCAAGCTTGACCACGTTTATCTGGGGCCTGCCTACGGAAAGGACGATGTTGAGGAGCTTCTGAGAAGCGAGGGCATTGAGTACGAGGAAGTTGATGTTCCGTCCTTTGTTGCGGACGCCTTAGCGGAAGGAAAGCTGGTTGGCTTTTTCCAAGGGGCGATGGAATTTGGGCCG
The DNA here is from genome assembly GCA_027023165.1 of Thermococcus sp. The sequence goes on from JALVWX010000061.1 coordinate 2,049, forward strand.
AGGGCCTTGGGAAACCGCTCAATCTTGGCGGATCCGCGCGACGAGGGCGTGAAGGAGAGGCTCAACGTCGCGCTTAGGAGGGACGTCTTCCAGCCCTTTGCGCCGTCAATGCTCTGGGAGAGGACTGAGGAATACCTCGAAGACCTAGGAGGAAGGCCCAACGGGTTCATGACGATGAGCTATGAAGCGAGCGAGGACTTCAGGAGAGAAGCTCCGGCAGTTGTGCACGTTGACGGAACAACAAGACCGCAAGCCGTCGGGAGGGAGGTGAACCCGACATACTACGAGGTCATAAAAGTCTTCGAACGGAGAAGTGGCCTCGGCGCGGTTCTGAACACGAGCTTCAACATGCACGGCGAACCGATAGTCTGCTCGCCTGTGGACGCACTGAGAACGTTTAGAAAGGCAGGGCTGGATGTCCTTGTTGTCGAGGGATTTGCCGTGACTCGCTGAGAGTGGAGATTTTTGATTATCCTCCTTTTTCATGGCTACTCCCCTGAAAAGAGACCCTTTGGGGCGTTTGGAAGATTTTAATAACCCTTTGTTAGTACATAACAGGGCGTAATAAGTTCCACATATTTTATAACGAGATTCTTTCGGGATTTGGATCGGGGCACGGAAGACTACAAAAAGGGCATTACCCCAGCTTAAACACGTCCGTTTTTTAAATGGAGTAATTCAGTGCTTCTGTCAATCATATAAAGCCCTCTCACTGTCCTGGAAGTCTCGTGAACATAAGTGCTCACTGATAAAAGGATGGCTTTTGAGGAGCTTGCTTTTGGGGAGGGGCGTTTGAAGAGCGCTAAATCATGCCTTAATCGGTCGTTTTGAAGGCCCCTTTGAAGAAAAGCTTATAAGTTTCCAGGTCGTTTAATCCTTTAACAGGCGAAAGAAGGGAAAAGCCGCCCTGTTGCAATAAGACTCCAGGAGAATTGAAAGTCTAACGTTACAATTCCATAAGTGGTAGAATCAACCGTTGCAATAAGACTCCAGGAGAATTGAAAGCAAAATATGGTAAATATGATGAACTTAGTTTTACTTGTTGCAATAAGACTCCAGGAGAATTGAAAGATATGTTGAAATAGTTAAGAATTGGAATCAGCAGATGTTGCAATAAGACTCCAGGAGAATTGAAAGTCAACAACAAAATTAAACGTTAATTTATCCTTCCCCAGTTGCAATAAGACTCCAGGAGAATTGAAAGCTTAAGGTGGTGTTGATAAGGCAGAGTTTCGGGAACCGTTGCAATAAGACTCCAGGAGAATTGAAAGCTGACGGC
>JALVWX010000062.1 GCA_027023165.1 Thermococcus sp.
GGAGACGGTGTAGAGCTGGAAGAGTAATTCTCTCTTCTCAGTCCTTATCCACTTCTCCAGTACTGATTTTATTGCAGATGCTTGCGGGCGATGGTTTCAGGCCTCGACAAAGCTTTTAAACACTCACCAATCAATGGACGACATAACGGATGGAGGTTTTGCCATGACCAAGTTCATCTTTGTCACTGGTGGTGTCGTCAGCGGCCTCGGAAAGGGAATAACGAGCGCCTCCCTTGGGATGCTCATGAAGGCAAGGGGATTCAGAACAACGAACATCAAGATCGACCCCTACCTCAACTACGACGCGGGGACGATGAACCCCTACCAGCACGGGGAAGTCTTCGTCCTCGACGACGGGGGAGAGGTTGACCTCGACCTCGGCAACTACGAGAGGTTTCTGGACACAAGCCTCAGCTTCGACCACAACATAACCACTGGCAAGGTCTACTCGGCCGTCATAGAGAAGGAGAGGAAGGGTGAGTACCTCGGCGCCACCGTCCAGGTCATCCCTCACATCACCAACGAGATAAAGGAGCGCATCAGGAGAATCGCAAGGGACTACGACGTCGTCATCGTCGAGATAGGCGGGACGGTAGGAGATATCGAGAGCATGCCCTTCCTTGAAGCTGCCAGGCAGATGCAGATAGAAGAGGGGAGAGAGAACGTTGCCTTCGTCCACGTCACCTACGTGCCCAAGCTCAGGGTTGTCGGCGAGCAGAAGACCAAGCCAACCCAGCACAGCGTTAAGGAGCTTCGCTCCCTCGGAATCCAGCCTGACGCGATAGTAGCGCGCTCGGAGGAGCCGCTGGAGGAGTCCGCGAGGCTTAAGATAAGCCTCTTCACGAACGTCCCGGACGAGGCAGTTATAAGCGCCTACGACGTAGAGGACACCTACGAGGTTCCGCTGATGCTGGAGAAGGAGGGCCTCGCCAGGTACCTCACCAAGAGGCTTGGCCTCCCTGGGAGGGAGCCAGAACTGGACGCCTGGCGCGAGATGGTTGAAACTTACAAATCCCTCGAGGAGACGGTAGAGATAGCCATCGTCGGCAAGTACGTCAAGTTGGCTGACTCCTACCTGAGCATAAAGGAGGCTTTGAAGCACTCCAGTGTTGCCAACGGCGTCAAGGTGAAGATACGGTGGATAGAGGCGGAGCAGCTTGAAAAAGCCGGAACAAAGCTCCTCGAGGGCGTTGATGGAATCATCGTCCCCGGTGGCTTCGGTGCGCGCGGCACAGAGGGCAAGATGATGGCCGCCAAATATGCCCGCGAGAACGATATCCCCTTCCTCGGAATCTGCTTCGGCTTCCAGCTGACGGTTGTCGAGTTCGCAAGGAACGTCCTCGGACTCAAGGGAGCACACTCAACTGAGATAGACCCTCAGACTCCGTATCCAGTCGTCGACCTGATGCCGGAGCAGCGCGACCTGGACAGGCTTGGCGGAACGATGCGCCTCGGTGCTTACCCCGTCCACATAAAGCCCAACACCCTCGCGAGAGAGCTCTACGGCAGGGAGATAGTCTACGAGCGCCACAGGCACCGCTGGGAGGTCAACCCGGACTACATAGAGCAGTTCGAGGAGGCCGGACTGGTGTTCAGCGGCATAGCCGGCGACGACAGCAGGAGAATGGAGATACTTGAGCTGCCGGAGCACAGCTACTTCATAGCGACCCAGTTCCACCCCGAGTTCAAGTCCAGGCCTATGAACCCCGCCCCGGTTTTCAAAGGACTCGTGAAGGCGGCAAAAGAGAAGAGGTACGGGAGTTGACTTCAGAAGTCTATCCCAAGCTCGGCCAATTCTTCGTCCACTCTTTTAAGCTCCTCCCTTTTCCTGAGTTCTCGGTAAAAGGGAACCCCCGCAACCCAGAGGAACTCGTAGAGGAGTGCCGTGAAAGGAGCCTGAAGGAGTGCGGAGACGTAGGCCTCAGCGGATCCGGAAACGATAAGGTGAGTCAGCAGAGAAATCGGGGCCGAGACCATCGAGATTCCCAGGGCGCCGACCCAGAGCAGGAAGCCGAAGCCGAGGGTCGTTTTGACGTTTTTGAACGACAGGTGAATGGCCTCAAAGGCCGAGCCGAAACTCCCCTCGCTGGCGTATATCGCGATTGGAAGGGTCGCCATCGCGGTCGTGAACGCCGCAACCGGAATCAGGAGAAGGGCGCCTATGAGTACAAGCACCGCTCCCGATGGAAGGGCGAGAATTCCCACTGCCATAAGCGCTAGGGGGATGCCTATCAGTGCAAGCACGATGAAGAGAAAGAGAAAGTTGATTGTGAAGAGGGCTGGAAAGCGCTTTAGACCCCCGACGAGCAGGTCCAACAAAGGCGTTCTTTTCCCCTCGAGGTGATCCACCGCCGCCCTGACGACCGCGTACTCAAAGATCGTTGAGAGCACCATGGCGAGCAGTATGTATGGGGCGGCCCTCTTGAGGAGATCGGTTAGGATCGGCATGAAGCTGTCCTCCGAGAGACTTCCGTACTCCTCAACGATAACACCGCCCTGATGAGTTACCGTCCTGTTGGCCTCCAGCGGCACGTTCTTTGGCATTACGTAGGCTCCAATCGGAGCGAGGATTAGGGTCATGACGAGGACGAGCACGTAAATGCGCTTCTCCCTGAGCATTATAGAGAAAGTTTCCGTGAAGGCCTCAACCGCACCCATAACACCACCGTAGGGAGTAAGAGCGGACGGTTTAAAATCTTTTTGGGCGTCCAGAAAAGCTTATAAACGGACCCCCGAAAGTGGCGATGGGTTGTAAAACTGATGTCAATCTCATGAGGTGAGAAGAATGGCCATCTGGCAGGGAAGATCACTCAAAAAGCCCTCAGGCGGAAGGATTATCCTCGCGAGGAAGAAGAGGAAGTACGAGCTTGGAAGGGAGCCGGCCTTCACGAAGGTTGGCGAGGAGAGGGAAAAGAAGAAGATAATCAGAACCTACGGCGGCAACAGGAAGGTCCGCCTCATCGAGGCCCTCTACGCCAACGTCTTCGAGGGCGGCAAGGGCAGGAAGGTCAAGATCCTCAACGTCGTTGAGAACCCGGCCAACAGGCAGTACGTCAGGAGGAACATAATCACCAAGGGAGCAATCATCGAGACCGAGGCCGGCAAGGCCATCGTCACCAGCAGGCCCGGCCAGGACGGTGTCGTCAACGCCGTTCTCATTAAGGAAGAGAGCGCCTGATCCTTCTTCAACTTTTGAAGTCTCTTTTCTGAAATTTCGTTAGGTTTTTGTGGTTCTCCCCAAATAAGGTGCCGTTTCCCATCCGTCGTTAACAGTGTAAAGGGAGAAAAGAGAAAGAGAAAGT
>JALVWX010000063.1 GCA_027023165.1 Thermococcus sp.
CCGGAATGCCCCGGGAAATGAAGGCGATGCTCGAAAACGAAGTCCTTCCAAGGCTCGGCTCGCGGAAGTTCATCCAGAGGAAGCTTCTGGCGGAGATAACCGACGAGAGCAAGCTGGCGCCCATCCTCAACGAAACGCTCCAGCGCTTCAGCGTCAGGATACACTCCTCGCCGAAGGGGTTCGGCAGGTACATCGGAATAATCCTCTTCGGGGAGAGCGAGGAGGAGATAGAGCGCGCGAAGGCCTTCATGGAAGGGAGGGGAATCCGCTTCGAGGAGGGCTGGTAGCGAAAGGGTGATAAAGCGGGTTACTTTAGGCCTTTTAACTTTAAAGTGCAATACGGTGTTTCACATGCTCCCGCCGGAAGTTCGTTCGATACTGGAGGAGATGCGCTCCGAGAGGATAAGGGGCGCGAGCTGGCTGGCTGTGAAGGGTGCTGAGGCTTACATCGCCCTCGCGAACCTCCTTGAGGGGAATGAGCTGGAGAACGCGTTGAGGGAGATGAAAAAAGAGGTTCCTGCGGTAAACAGGACGATGGCGTCGCTCTACAACTTGGCCCGCTTCATACCCGTGACCGGAAAACCGGAGGTTGTGAGGGCGAAAGCTGAGGAGTTCATCCGCCTTGCAGAGGAGGCAAAGTGCGAGATCGGGAACATAGGGAGCGAGCTTATCGACGAGAACGAGGTTGTAATCACCCACTCATTCTCCTCCGCAGTTCTGGAGATCTTTAAGACCGCAAAAAAGAAGGGGAAACACTTCAGGGTTGTCCTCACCGAGAGCGCGCCCGATTACGAGGGAGTAGCTCTGGCGAGGGAGCTTGAAAATCTGGGAATTCCCTTCGAGGTTATAACCGACGCACAGCTCGGTCTCTTCGCGAAGAGGGCGACGCTCGCGCTCGTCGGGGCGGACAACGTGACGAGCGACGGTGCAGTGATAAACAAGGCCGGCACTTATCTCCTCGCGCTTGCCTGCCACGACAACGGCGTTCCTTTCTATGCTGCCGCCGAGAGCTTTAAGCTCCACCCCGGGCTTACCGCAGGAGAGATTGAGATAGTCGAAAGGCCCTACGCGAGGCAGGGATACAGGGTTAGGAACTACCTCTTCGACGTTACCCCCTGGCGCTACGTTCGGGGTGTGGTAACGGAGCTTGGAATCTTGGTCCCTCCAAAGGAGATATGATGCCAAAAACATCCACAGAACAGCCATAAAAGGTCCAAGCAGAAATTAAGAAAGGAGAAAGAAAGCTCACTCCTCGTGGGCGAGCCAGAGGAGTGCTCCCTTTATGAACGGCCAGTTGCTCTGGATGTACTTTCCGCTGTAGCTGTCGCTGAAGGCCTTGCTCGAACCGTAGGCGACTATCCTTCCGTTTCCAACCTGGACCGCGGCCGCGACGACAGGCTCGCTTCCGGTCGCGTAGAGGATGTTTCCGTCGGAGTCCTTAGAGTACGCGCTGTCAAAGCCCTTAATGACCCAGACCGCGTCGCCGCTGACGCTGAGGGTCTGGCCGTTGTAGTACATCTTCCAGCCGTCGGGGATGAAGCGGGTTATCGGGGAGTTCCTGTTGTAGATGCCGACGAACGGATAGTAGGGCCTTCCGCTGTTCTGCTCGTCGTCCATAAGCTCGTCGTTGTTGAAGGTTATGCCGTACTTCCCGACTATCGCGTTGAAGTTGTCGGTGTTGGCGTACTTGTACCACTCGCCGGCGATGAAGAGACCGCCTCCGTTCTCAACGTACTGCTGGAGGGCGCTTATCTCCTCCGGGCTGTAGTCGCTCGACGGATCGAGGATTATCACGACGTCGTAGTCCTTCAGGAGGTCGTAGGTAAGCGGCTCAGTGTTTATTGTGACATCCCAGCCGAGTTCGTCCTCGATGTTCTTCACGAGGCCGCTGATTCCGGCCTTCTCGATGTAGTACTGGCCGTGTGAGTCGTCGATGAGCACCGTCGTGAGCTTTATGGTGATGTTCGTCTCGGTACCCTCCGAAGGCGCCGGTGCGGTAGCGTTGCCCGCGGTGGCGTTCTCAGCCGGGGCCGTGCCCGTCTCATTGGACGGAGCTGGTGGAACTTCCGGCTGGCCGCCTTGGTTCTCCTGGGCCATCTGGTTCTCAAGCTCCTCAAGGGCCTTCTGGAGAAGCTTCGTGAGGAACACGAGGTCGCTGCGGGTCTTCTCGCCGATTATAATCGCGTTCCTTATGTGCATGAAGGCCGGCAGGTAGAATCCACTCTTTTCCGCGGACTGCATGAACTCAAGGTAAGCGGTGTACTCCTTCTCGAACTCCGCCATCGCCTCGCTGACCTCGTCTATCTTCTTCTGAAGGCTCGGGTCAAAGGTGACGTTGTATTCCTCAAGGGCGTTCAGCGTGGCCGTGAAGTTCTGGTAAATGTCCTGGATGTCGGAGAGGTCCTCAGAGTACTTAGCGGTGTAGTGCATTATGAGTCCCTGGGCGACTGAGTTGATGTTCGGCTTGTAGGGCTTGATGTCGCCCGCGTCCCTCGGCTCGATCTTGAAGTTCCCGTAGGAGTACCAGACGATTCCCCTGATGTAGACGTACTTGGAGTAAGCAGGCTGGTACTTGTAGAACTTGTCGTCGATCCTCACCGGTCCGCTTCCATCGTCGACCTGCCACTCACCGTAGCCGAGGTTCGCGTTGGTGACCTTGACGTTCCTGACCTCGACGAGAACACCCTCCCACTTCTCGCTCGAGACTTCACCAGTCTTGAGCACGACAGGCTCGGGAACCTCGGTGGTTCCGAGAACCTTTATGAACCTGTCGTCCGGGTTGGTGTCCTTATAGTCTATCTCTGTGAAGTGGTAGTGCTCCTTCACGAGTGCCTGAACCTCAACGAGGTCGCCAACGCTAACGGACGGTGCAGAGCCGGTGTAGACCCAGATTCCGCTCCAGGCCCCGCTTCCGTTCTGGATTGCAAAGCCGTAGTCCGAAACGAAGGTGACGACTCCCTTGGTTTTGACGAACTTGTTTGCGTAGAGAGAGTCACCGGCGCTCGTGGCGTTGCTCTGTATCTCCTGGATTGAGACCTCGTAGACCATCGGCGGGATGCCTATGTCATCGGCGCTCCTCGGCTCGATCTTGAAGTTCCCGTAGGAGTAGTAAACAGGCCCTATAACGTACTTGAGGTGCTGGCCCTCCTTTGCATCAAATGAATACATGAGGTCATCAACTATAGCTGGCCCGCTCCCATCGTCAACCTTCCACTCGCCGTACTTGTTGGGAGCCTCGGTTACGTTGACGTTTTTAACCTCGACCAAAACACCCTCCCACTGCTCCTGGGAGACGTT
>JALVWX010000064.1 GCA_027023165.1 Thermococcus sp.
TCAGAGCCCTTGTTGGCTTTCCGTTACGAACAAGCTCAAGTTTTTCCAGAACTGTCTTTAACTCTTCCCCATCAGGAACATTAAGCCTGCCCCTGCTTTTTGCGACCTCAACAAATTTCCCGACAACATCGAAATCAACCTCATCCAAACCCGCACTGACTGTGATATAATCCCAGCCCTGCCTTATGCTTCTATAATAAAGCTCTGCTATTTCTCCCGCATTCAACCTTTTGCTTGAACTGCCGGCCCTTAGATAGGCCCTGCCCCTAAACATGACCGGCTTTATCGGGTATTCCTCAACCTTTATGCAGAGGACTTTTTTGCCGCCGACCTCTTCAACCTCAAGCTCGGGTATCACCGGCGGGTCGGTATTTTGGGAAATTTTATTTGCCCAGTCCCTCAGTGTTTCCCTGCCAATTTGAACCCCAATAACAGTTCCATCGTTTCTAACTCCAACCAATATCACTCCGCCCTTTTTATTTGCAAAAGCAGCTGCCGTTTCCAGTATCCCGTTAAAGTCAAAGTTTTCCTTGAACTCAATCTCCTCGTTCTCACCGAGGGATATTAACCTTTCAACGTTGCACATAGATAAGCCCCCGCAGAGCATAAACACCACTGTCCATTAAAGCTTTCCGTTTCCAGTCCGGGCGATTTCTCTTTCAATTTCTGCAATGCCTGGCTTGCCTCGCTCATTCACTCACTAGCTCAGCAGTGTGAAAAGCCCTATCAGCAAGATTATCACGTTTATGGCCATTTTAAGCTTCCTTCTATCGGCGATCCGGTTCAAATGGGTTCCCAGGTAAACTCCAGGAACCGTTCCGAGGACGAGGAGGGACGCTATTCCATAATCGACGCTCCCGACGCTCGCATAATTCAGGAAGCTGAAGGTCGAGAGGGCCAAGCCGTAGGTTATGGTCACCCCAACGACGTCCCTCGGCTCAAGTCTCGCCACGTTCATCAGCGTGAAGCTCACTATCACCCCGGCCCCAACGGAGGTGAACTGGACGGTTAAACCAACCACGAAGCCGAGGAGGTAAACGTAGATCCACCTGGGTCGTATTGGAAGGTGAATCTCCCCTTTGAGGAGGCTCAGAACCGCGCTCGCAACGAGGACAGCTCCAAGGAGAACCGTGAGGTACTCGTTGAGGGCCGCCCTGTCTATCACGCGGAGGATCACTCCCCCAAGCGCCACCGCGGGGACGCTCCCCGCGAAAAGCCTCAGGGCTATGTCGTACCTTATCCTGCCCTTCCTCCCGTGGAAGAAGACGCCGAATACCCTTGTAACGGTGGCGTAGAGGAGGTCCGTGCCAACGGCCACCAGCGGTTCAACGCCGAGGAATATGAGGGAGGGCGTCATCAGCGCCCCGCCTCCAACGCCGGTGAGGCCGACTAGGAAGCCGACTAGGAAGCCCAGTCCAACGAATACTGGATCCAACGCCCTCCCCCCATTTGAGCGTCAGGGCAGGTAGCCCATCTCGCGGGCCTTCGCCATGACGGCCTCTACCTCTTCCTCGGGGCTCATCTTGGAGGAATCAACTACTACCTCCGGGTTCTCAGGTTCCTCGTAGACCCCGTCGTAGCCGGTGAGGCCCTTTATCTCTCCCCTCAGTGCCTTGGCGTAGAGGCCCTTGGGGTCGCGCTGGATCCTGACTTCCAGGGGCGCGTAGACGTAGACCTCGATGAAGTCCCCTACCTCCTTCCTCGCGTACTCGCGGACCGCTCTGTACGGCGATATCAGCGAGACTATCGCTACCACACCGTTCCTGCTGAGGAGCTTGGCCATGTGGATTACAACCCTGTTGTGCATCTCCCTCGCTTCCTTGCTGAACCCCAGCTCCGGGTATAGCGTCTTCCTTATCGTGTCCCCGTCGAGTATCTCCACGCGGTAGCCCATCTCCCTGAGCTTCCTGGCAAGCTTAACGGCCAGAGTCGTCTTCCCGGCACCGCTCGGCCCGGTGAGCCAGATTGTGAATCCCCTTTCGAGGTTCTTCATGGTTCACCCCGCCGTTGCTTCCTCCAGTTTGAAAGTTATCTCAGTTATCGGAGCGTGGGTTCTAAGTGATGCCCCGATGATCTCGATGCCAACGATCTCCCCGTTCTCACCGTAGTCGACGAGAACGCCCTCTTCGACCTCCACGGTATCAACAACCTTGGCATGGCTGAACCTGATGTACATGACATCGTGCTTGGGGTCATACGATATCTCCACATCACTCACCCCCGTATTTCTTTACTTTTGAAGTGACGTAGGCAGTGATGACCACCACGTCGTTATCCACGGTCTCGTAAATAACCCTATGAGCCTTCCGTTTATCCGTTTTTGTGCCACTTTTCTTCCGAGGTACCCATCATTGATACTATCGGGTGATTGAAGGACCTCTTCCAAGAGTTCTCTGCTTATGCCCCGCTCATTCATTCTCTCCAGCGCGTGGGGAATGTACTTTGCGGCCAAGGACCTCACCCTGGCAGGATGCTCCTCCCGTGCATGCCCTTTATCGGCTCCTCTACCCCGAAGAGCCGGAGTATAATCGGCGCGAAGTCGTAGATGGTCAGCTGCGTTGCCCTGCTCTCGTCGAAGTCTGGCAGGTACATCGAGAACACACCGTATTCGGAGTGGTTGGCGTCGTCCGGGCCTGTGTCGTTCTCGGGCAGGTAGTTGCTCGGGTGGCCGACTGTGCCAGCGGCGCGCCAGTTGAGGTTGTCGAAGTAGACCATTATGTCCGGCTTGCTGCCCCTCGCCTCCGGATAGATGTCCTCTGGGTAGAACACCTTCGTGTCCCACTTCTCGCCATTCGGGCCGCGTATTGCCTTTATCTGCTCCGCGACCTCGTCCCTCACCTTCTCGAACTTCGAGAGCGGTACCTTTCCTTCCTTTTCCCTTCCGAGGACGTTGAGGAAGATGCGCGAGTAGTAGCCGCCCCAGCCCCAGGCGGTCGTCTCCTTCCAGTCGACCTCAATCTGCTCGAAGCGCTTGACCTTTCCGTCGTGGAGAACCTCCGGGTTCTTGACCTTCAGCAGTCCCTCCTCGGCCAGCCACTGGTTCACGGCGAAGTTCCCGTGCATGGCCTTTATGCCGTGGTCCGAGACGATGAAGACCGCCGTCTCGTCGAGGTCTATGAGCTCAAGCGTTTTCCCTATCTCCCTGTCCAGGAGCCTGTAGTAGTCAGGGATGACGTTCTCGTATTTGTTGCCCTTGCCGGGATAGAGGTGGTGGTCCGGGTCGAAGTAGCGCCAGAATGCGTGGTGGAGCCTGTCGAGGCCTATCTCGACGAAGTGGAAGTAGTCCCAGTCCTTCTCCTGGATGAGGTACCTTATCACCTCAAACCGCTTCTCCGTCATCTCCCAGATGCCCTCTTTCACCTCGTCCTTCGCCTCCTTCCTGAAGGGGACGTCGAAGATGTACTCCCCAACGAGGCGCTCTATCTCGCCCTTCAGCTCCTTAGGATATGTGTAGTCGACGCTGGCATCCGGGGTTATGAAGCAGCTCACGAGGTGGCCCCTGATGGGCTTCGGGGGGTAGGTCGGCGGGACGCCGACTATTATCGACTCCTTGCCCCTCTCGCCGAGGTAGTCCCAGAGCGTTGGCTCCTTCACTTTTTTGCTGTGGGCTATCCAGTAGTCCGTGTAGGAATAGCCCGTCCTGTGCCTGAAGCCGTAGAGGCCGAGCTCTCCGGGAGTTTTGCCGGTGACCATCACCATCCACATCGGGATGGTTATCGCCGGGATTCCGGTCTGCATCGGGCCGTAGACGGACTTCTCTAGGAGCTTTTTCACGTTGGGCATGTCGTCGATGAAGCGGTTGAAGAGGAGCTCCGGCGGGGCGGAGTCGAGGCCTATGACGAAGACCTTCTTCGTCTCGGCCATCCCCTCCTTAACCTTCCTCTCAAACTCCATATTCCTCACCTCGTGTACTCCTCAATGATCTTGAGGACGTCCTCGATTTTATCCCTCTCACAGACGCAGCCGAGCACTTCCCTCTTTCCGCCGGCGTTCGTGCCCAGCTCCTTAAGTCGGGCGATGACTTCACCCATGTCTACCCTCTGGGCTTCCTCCGGGGAGATCCTGAAGTAGACCTGGGCCTTCCCGTGGAAGTTCCCGTTGACCACGACCGCACCCCTGTAGTCCATCTCCCAGACGAGCTTTCTGGCCACCTTTGAGATTACGTTGAATGGACTCTCGAACCCCACGAAGGCGAAGCCGTTCCTCTCCTCGACGCTCGAAAGGGCGCTCTCGATTGCGTCCCTTATCGCGTCTGCCTTTTTGATCCAGGGCTCGTATTCGAGTAGGTCTCTGACGTCGTTTTCGAGGAGAATCCCTACGGCTCCCTCGACGGCTTCCCTCTCCATCGCGATGTAGCTGGAGTCAATCAGTTCAACCAGCCTTAAGACTTCCGTCCGTGATAGGTTTGCTTTCCGGAGGAGCTTGTTTACGGTCTCAATCTCGAAGGCCTTCCCCCCCACATCTCCGACAGCACCTAGGGCGCTCCACGCATTCCATATTCCAAAGTGCTCCGAGACGACGAGGGAGCAGGAGGGGTAGTACCCACCGTCCAGCGACGGGTTCACCTGCTCCACGAGGGGGTTCCCTATCCTCGGCTGGGTGTGGTGGTCGATGAAGAGGGTCTGTACACTTACCTTCTCGACCTCACCGGGCACGTTGAAGTCGAGGACGTAGAGCCTCTCCGCCCTTTCGATAGCGTCCCATATCCGCCCGTCAAACCTGAACTCGCCTATTGGAGCAGTTAAGTTGGTGAACTCCTCCAGCTTAAGGGCCCTCACGAGAAGCGCCGCTGAGGTTACCCCGTCGGTGTCCCAGTGGTGAACTATGAGGTGCATGGGATGTTCCCCCAAAGCTTGTTCTAACCGAGACCTCTCGGTCAGGAACCCCTTAAGGGCGTCGTTTTCCACATCTCTGCTGAACCTTTCAATCACTTCTGCTATGCCCGTCTCGGCCTTTTCCATCTAACACACCACTATGAAATGGTAATAAAGAAAATTGCAGTCGCTTTTCACTCCACGAATGGATTCTCGAAGCTCCGGATGACCTCGTAGACCTCCGGGCGCATCATGTACTCCGGCGGCTGCTCGCCGGCCATTATCATCTTCCTGAGCTTGGTGCCGCTTATGTGGACGTGGAACTCCTCGCTGTGGGGGCATATCTTGGCGTTGACCATGCCGCCGCACTTCTTGCAGTAGAAGGCCTCCCTGATGAACATCGGGGTTATGCCGAGGTCAGGGAAGTTGTCGAACATCTCCCAGGCCTCATAGGGACCGTAGTAGTCCCCGACTCCGGCGTGATCCCTTCCGACGATGAAGTGGGTCGCACCGAAGTTCTTCCTCATTATGGCATGATGAATGGCCTCCCTCGGTCCGGCGTAGCGCATCTCGTAGCGGACCGTCGCGAGGGTCGCGGCGTTCTTCGGGTAGTAGTGCTTGAATAAAGCTTCGTAGGCCTTGATTATGACCTCGTCCTTATAGTCTCCTTTCTTCTTCTTGCCGAGGACCGGGTTGATGAAGAGGCCGTCGACGAAGGTTAAAGCGGCCTTCTGGACGTACTCGTGGCCGACGTGGGGGGCGTTCCTCGTCTGGAAGGCCACTATGGTCCTCCATCCGCGCTCCTTAAAGAGAACCCTTGTTTCGACCGGCCTCAGCGTGTACTTGGCGAAGGGGTTCGGCAGTTCGTTGAGGAGCTCTATCTCGCCGCCGACGAGGTAGTCGCCCATGTTCATGACCCTGGCAACGCCGGGGTGGGCCGGGTCGTCGGTCTTGAAGACCTTGGTGGAGAACTCCCCCTTGTCGTAGGTGTATATCTCCTCGACGTGCATCCTCGCTATTGGAAGGCCGTCGTGGTAGAGGAGAACAGCGTCCCCCTCGTCGAAGTTCGGCTCCCTCACGTCAAGGACTATCGGGATAGTCCAGGGGGTGTCGTCGCTCAGGCGCATGTGGTCGAGGACGCTCCCGAAGTCGTCGCCCGTTAGGAATCCCTTGAGGGGAGAATAAACGCCGTGGGCGATGTTCTCGAGGTCTATCGCCCTGCCATGATCAATATCAACGCGCGGGTACTCCTTCTGCTCGCTCAGGATCCTCTCGCGGGTCCTGTCCGCCACGATCCTCCTGACAAGCCTGCCGCCGTGGGGCTTTGATACCATCGTTATCACCCAAAAAACGAAATCAGTCGAGGTAGCCGAGGGCGCGAAGCCTCTCCTTGACCTTCTCTTCCTCCTCTTCGGTGAAGACTTCCTCTTTCTCCTCCTCTTCGATGCTGGCGAGAACCTCGCGGAGGACGTAGGTCACGTAGTCAGAAACTGAAGTAAACCCGGTCCCCTCTATTCTGGCCTTGATCTTGTCGTAGAGGGGCTTCGGTATGGAAACGGTGGTGTACTTCTTTTCATCTGCCATCTCAAACACCTCCAGCTTTTAATGATATTTAATTAAGCTTCATTAGACGCCCGCGCCGCGGTTTAATAAGGCTTTCGGTTCGGGAGCGAGTCTGGAATGTCGTGTGGTGGATATCCGTGGGGTTCCTGCCCGCAGTACCTAGAATAATCCAAAACCAGCTGGGAAGGATGCATGAACGATGCGGTCTCATCCCCCATGGTTTCCGAGAACGTCCTCTATCCTGAAGACCCCCCTGTCGAGGACGGTCTTTTTCCTGGTGTAGACGTACCTGACGACAGCACTGCCGTTGAGGTTGCCGGGCAGGATGAATTCGTTCTTGTCCTTCACGTTGAACCACTTCTTGAACACCAGCGTCCCGTTGTCAAGGTAGCCGTATATTCCAACGCCAGTTCCTGTGGCATTGACGAACTTCAGCACAACCGAGTTGTTCTCGGAGGTGACGATCACGTTGGGATGAACGAACCTGAATATCTTCACAAGTCCCCCATCGGAGTAAAGGAGCTTGTAATAATCCGGATACTCGTTCGTGAACATCAGCTTCGCGAGGGCCGTGTCAAAGGCGTTCCTGTTCATGATCACGGCATAGCCGTAGTTGAGGCTGATGTAGACGTAAACGGGCGCGGTCGGCCTGCTGGAAAGCTCCACCCTAGCAAGAGTCTTTCCGGATTCAACGAAGACGCCGGCGGGAATGACAACCTGACCTCTAAGGCTGACCTTCACGTCCCATGTCTTACCGGGGGCGGCCATGAGGGAGTAAGGCCCGCTGGAGAACACGAAAACTCCACCGTAAGAGGAATCGAGATGGAGAATGACGAGGGCGTAGTCGCTCTGATTCACACCTGCGGTGTCCATCACGGCTCCAAACTTTGTTAGGGTGTCGTAGGATACGATAACGTAGTCAATGCCGGCACTCATCAGGTTTTTGCTGGGAATAAGGCCAAGGTAGTACTTTGCCACCCATATGTTTGGGCCACCTTGAGCTACTGGCGCCCTGTTTGAAAAGTAGGTCACCCAGTGTCCTTGGTCCCACCAGGTAAGGACGACGTCGTTAATGCTGGAGTGCTCTCCAAGGTACGTTAGAGCATCAGCCCAGTGGTCGTCAACGAATGGGTGAACGGCGAGGGTCGAGGAGAACCCCTGATAGGCCGAGACTGAGGGAAGGAGTATCAGCAGTAGGACCGCGAGGGTTACGCGCTTCCAGGGGACGGCCATCTTTCCAGAGAAGAAGTCAAACGCATCGACAAGCCCGATCCCGGCCAGGATGGCCACCGCGAGGGAACCCATGAAAAGGAACCTCGTCCAGATGAGGGCCATGGGGATTAGAACTACCGCAGTTCCTAGGAGGAGAAAGTCGGAAACAGTGGGCCGGCGGAAGCGGAGGAAAAAGAGGGGGAACAGGACTCCGGAGATGCCGTAGGCCTCCCACCAGTTGGGCCAGTTCGTCCGCTGGGTCTCCCCGATGGGAGCAACAGGGAAGAGCCTGTGTAAAGCGTCTCCAATGATGCCATAGTACCTGAAGGCCAGGAACAGGGCCGCTATGACCCCAATCAGCGCGACGGTCCACCTGATGCGGCGATCCTTTGTGAAGCGCGCGATTAGGATGAGGGCTAAAATGGCGAGGACGGACAGGATCAGAGCATACCTGAGGAAGACAATGAGGAAGACATCCTTCAGGGTTCCGAAGTGAACTCCCAGCTCCTTGGCAAGGTTTTTCCCGAACCACCTCGTTTCACCCGTCATGCCGTAGCCGAGCCTGCCACCGATCCAGTTGGCGAGAAAAACGCCGGGAATGAGGGAGAGGGAGATGGTGAGTCCATCGAGGATCCTCTCGTCTTTCTCAAGGAGGAACGCCCCAAGGGCGAGGAGGAGTGAATTTGACAGAAAGATGGCAAATATCGGGTAGTAGGCCTGCCAGAACGCGGCGGCGAGTCCCGCTGCGAGGCCCGGAATGAGATACAGTGAAAAGCGCAAGTAGCGGTTGCAGCGGCAGGTGAGGGCAGATGCCATGGCCGCCAGTCCAACGGCGTACCAGAAGAGCATGTAGTTGTCGCCGCGGTAGTAGCCGGCCATCGAGCGGAAGACATGACCGAAGCTAACCGCCAGAAGAAAAGCCGCCAGAAAGGCCTCCCTTTTGTCATGAGTGCGGAAGACGGCGAGATAAACAAGGACTACAGTGAGAACGCCAAAGATAACAGGGGTAATGCGAAAGGCGTTGTAGATGGAAACGCCGAATACCGAGATGAGCTTATAGACGTACGCAGGAGCCATCCAGAGGCCGAGAGGATGAAAGAGCTTTATTTGGGCACCCCAAGGGCCATGAGCATACGGAAAAAAGTTCACCCAGCCGTGGGTGAGGGCATAGCGGATGTAGGCTAGGTGAAAGTAAGGATCGTAACCGAGGAGGTACTTGAAGCGCATCGGAATGAGACGGATTACAGCAGCTAGGAGGGTGAGCAGGATAAGGGCGTACCTCGGGCGCAGGACCCTCTCACTTAGAGACAGAAGAGTTTGGAGTACTTTACCATCCTCCATGGTTCCACCAGCCTTTCTTTATTCCCACGATAGTACTATCCGGGATAATATAAGGATTGTGCACGCTCCTCATTCTCCCCTCTGTATCTTCGCGTGGCCGCCGACGAGGCTCTTCTTCAGCTCGAGGTTCCGTATCTCACACTTCTCGTCGATGATGGAGCGCCATATCGTGGAGTTCTTGATGACCGTGTCGCGGAAGATGATCGAGTCGCTTACGTCGGAGTTCTCTATAGTGCAGTTCTCGCCGATGTAGGCAAAGGGGCCGATGATGGAGCGGCCGAGGATCTTGGCGCCCCTCTTGATGACCACCGGCGGAATTATCTTGGAGTAGGGGCTTATCTGAATCTCCTCGATGTGACTCTCCCTGAGAATGGTCTTGAGGGCCTCAAGGTAGCTGTCCGCCGACCCTATGTCGTACCAGTATTCTGAAAAGCGGTAGGCCTTTATCGGCTCCCCCCTCTCGAGGAGCCACTGGAGGAAGTAGCCCGGGGAATCCCTGTTGCCATCGGAAAGGTACTCATCTATGCATCCCATCACTGCCCTCGGGAAGACGTAAACTCCTGTGCTTATCAGGGTGGACTGGGGCTGGAGAGGCTTCTCCTGGAAGGAGACGACTCTATCGTCCTCGAGGACGACAACACCATAGCGCTTTGCCAGCTCAAGGTCGCCGACGTCGTAGACCGCTATTAGAGTTCTCCCGTCGTAGGCGCGGAGAAACTCCGACAGGGAGAAAGAGAAGAGGTTGTCTCCGGCAATAACAAGGTAATCGTCCAATCCAAGTTCCTCGAGCGCTTTTTTCATCGCGCCCATCGTTCCCAGCTTCTCCTTCTCGTGCAGGGTATCCTCAACGATTAAGTCAACCCCGTACTTCTCCGCGTACGGTCTAAAGTGGGCCTCGAAGAAGCGGTTGGTTGATATGTACGTTTCGAGGCCAAGTTCGCCGACTTTCTCCATGATGTGGTCCAGTATGGCCTTCTCACCAACAGGTAAGAGGGCCTTGGGGTTGTCTTTGGTTATGGGCCAGAGCCTCGTCGCGTAGCCGCCGGCCATTATTAGGACCTTCATTTAAATCACCCCCCACTGAGCACTTCAACGAGCCTCGAAAGGAACTCCTCTATGTCCTTTATATCCTCGAGATTATCCAATAAATCATTCTATCGTCGACCTTCCAGTAGAGGTGAACTAGACGGTTCCGAAAACGGGCCATTGATATCAGACGCTTTGTGAGGTCGTCATTAATAAGCCCCCTCTCATTGAGAACCCTGAAGGAATCCGCATAGTCACTGGGGAGCCTGAACTTGTTTCCCGAGATAAGGTGATAGGCAATATCAATACATGCCTCAATCGCAACCGGAAGGTTATACTTGGCACTTGCGATGTAATGTCGGTTTTTCAGAAACTCCTCTTCTTCTAGCCCCCTAAGCTCGTAAAGACTCTGAAGGGCGTTCTCCACTCCGGCTATTAATCGGGTAGTCCTCTCCCTGTCATATTCCAAGGGCCTCCCTCCTGTAAAGTTCGAGGTAATAAGAATAGTCGTGATACTCCGCCATTGTAGTTTCCTCAAACCTGCACCTTGCCCTTTCATCCCTCGGGAAAAGAAGTTCCCCTCCGATGGCCCTGAATCTGAACTCCACGGGAGCATTGTTTAGAATCCTGACATCCACAGGGAACCCCACAAGTCTACTAAGCTCTTCTTCCAGCGTCTCCTCATAGAACTTCTCTGTAGGCCCATTTACGTAAACGGCCACGCCAATATCCCTAAACGGGTCATCCCTTATGAAGGAACCGTGGAGATAAGCAAACAAAATCTCTTCCTTTTTTAGTAGGGCCTCCCGAAGCGTTGCAGTTATCTTTTCCTTTTTTGTTTTCGGGAGCATAAAGATTTCCATCATGATTCAAAATTTGAAGAGGGAATAAAAAAGCTTTCCCCAAAGATTAATAACAACCAAAGATACACCCTGCACGAGTGGTAGGAATGAAGGTTCTCGTTACAGGCGGTGCTGATTCATCGGCTCCCATCTCGTTGATGCACTCATGAAGGCTGGAAACGAGGTCAGGGGCCTCGATAACCTGAGCGTAGGGAGCATTAAAAACATCAAACGCTGGCTCGGGGATGAACGTTCGAATTTGTTAAGGGAGATATGCGGGACTTGAAGGTTGTTAAGAAGGCAGTTGAAGGCGTTGAGACCGTTTTTACCTAGTGGCCGATCCTGAAGTTAGAATCGGCGCCCGGAGTCCGGAACTGCTATACGAGAGCAACGTCACGATAACGTACAACCTCCTCAGCGCGATAAGGGACTCAGACGTTAAATTCCCCATCTTCACAAGCTCCTCAACGGTATACGGTGATTCTGGTGTGATTTCCACACCCGAGAACTACGCCCCACTCGAACCGATAAGCGTTTACGGGGGAGCGAAGCTTGCGGCGGAGGCCTTAATCAGCGGCTACGCCCACCCTTCGGGTTCAGGGATTTGATCTTTCGCCTGGCCAATATCCTAGGCGAGCGCTCCAATCACGGTGTCATCTACGACTTCATCAACAAGCTCCGCAGAAACCCGGGGGAGCTTGAGATACTCGGCGACGGAACTCAGAGGAAGAGCTATCTACACGTGAGCGACACGGTTGAGGGAATGCTCCGGATTTTTGAGCACTTTAGAAAAGGAGAAAGGACTGCTGACTTCTACAACCTCGGCAACGACGACTGGATAACCGTGAGGGAGATAGCGGAGATAGTGAGCGAGGAGATGGATATAAAGCCGGAGTTCCACTTCACTGGCGGCGTTGACGGCGGACGCGGCTGGAAGGGTGACGTCAAGCTCATGCAGCTGAGCATAGAGAAGGCAAAGAAAACCGGCTGGATGCCAAAGCTGAACAGCTACGAGGCCGTGAGGAGAACCGTTCGGGAACTCCTCGAAACCGAAAGAGATTAAAGCGAACCAGCGAAGGGAAAGATGCGATGATGAGTGATGGGCGAACCGAAGGGTGACGAAGGAAAGGTGATCGCTGAGCAACCCTTTTAAGTTCCCCTTTCAACTTTTTCAGGGATGATGAGTTCAGCCTTGTCCGAGCTGTGACGAGGGAGTGACGGACTGACCGTTCTCCTTTTAAATTAGTCTAATTGAATTCGAAAACCTAATAACCTTCAGGGTGTAAAGGAAAATTAGAAAAGTTTAAATGTTTTGTGCATATGCACAAAAAGGTGGTAGCATGGAGGAAATCTACAAGCCGATTTGGGTCAGCATAGTCGGCAACGTTTTCCTCGCGGTCATAAAGCTTGTGGTCGGCTTCCTTTACTCCAGCATAGCCCTCATCTCGGATGGGGTTCACTCGCTCAGCGACGTGATAACGAGCGTTGCCGGATACTTTGGTATAAAGATTGCATCAAAACCTCCCGACAAAGACCACCCCTTTGGGCACTCCCGATTTGAGCCCCTTGTGGCTTTTCTGATAGGCGAGGCCCTTCTGGTGGTTGCCTACGAGATTGGAAGGGACTCTCTGATGAGACTCCTCCACGGCGAGAGCATAGAGGTAAACGGAATAATGCTCGGGGTAACGGTTCTCTCGATAGTGGCCAAGGAGGCGATGTTCCGTTACTCCGTTTACGTTGGAAGAAAGCTCAACAGCCAGATTCTCATAGCTGATGCATACCACCACAGGAGCGACGTTCTGAGTAGCGTCGCGGTTCTCATTGGCCTCGGCCTTCAGAAGTTCGGGTTCTCGAGGGGCGACGCCCTTGCCGGGTTAGTCGTTGCGGTATTCCTCGTCAAGGTCTCCTTTGAAATCATACTTGAGAACGTCGGCTACCTCACCGGCAGGGCACCGCCCTTTGAACTCTGTGAGGAGATTAAGAAGCGTGCCCTCAGCGTTCCAAACGTCCTTGGAATCCACGACCTGAGGGCCCACTACGTCGGAAACAAACTTCACGTCGAGCTTCACGTCGAGGTTCCCCCTACACTTTCCCTCAAGGAGGCCCACGACGTAAGCGAGGAGGTTAAGAAGAGAATAGAGGAAATTCCAGAGGTTGACAGGGTCTTCGTGCACGTGGATATAATGGGAGTTACAAAGTGATTGCTTCTCTCAAATCCCCCAAAAACGCCTCCAGGTGCTCCCTCTTCACGTGGGGCATGATGACTATTCTGATGTAACCGCGGTGGGCGCTTATGCCCCAGCCCTTCCTTCTATGCTCTTCCTCAACGGCTTCAAGGTTCTCCGTTGAGAAGGAGACAATGTTTAAAACCGGCTCCCGGATTAGTTTGACGCCGGGTATCTTCTTGAGCTCCCCTGCGAACCACCTGCTCAGCTCCATAGCCTTCCTCACGATTTCCTTGTATCCGTTAAAGCCGAGGTGCTTAATCATGGCCCACACCGCTAAGGCGTTCGCCCCGGGCCTCGTCCCGGTTATGGTCGCCTGCCATATCTTGCCCCCGGCTAGATAGGGGGCCAGGACGCTTATAGCCTCCAGGTACCTCTTCTCGCGGAAGATTATTCCACCAGCGGGAATTGGAACCATGCCCATCTTGTGGGGGTCTATGGTTACGCTCTTCACGCCCTTTAAGCGAAAGTCGAAGTCCGGAATCTCGTAGCCGAGGGCCTTTGCGAAGGGA
>JALVWX010000065.1:0-298 GCA_027023165.1 Thermococcus sp.
CTTCCAGGAAGGCATCGAGGGGCATGGTGTCGAGGCCGAACTTCCTTATCGGCTCGTATCTCTTGGGGTCGTCGGTTACGAGAAGGCTCCCGGTGTGGATTGCCGTTGCCGCTGTCAGAACGTCCTCCGAGTCGAGAATAATGCCCTTCCTTAGGAGGTGGGCCTCTATCCTTGCGGCCTTCGTGAGTATCTCGTCGCTGAGGGGTACGATGATGTAGATGTCCCTTAGGAGGCTAAGCTCGCCCTCCACGTCCCTCTTTAGATATGCCCTGACCGCGAGGTAGTGGTAGAGCGTCAT
>JALVWX010000065.1:308-13525 GCA_027023165.1 Thermococcus sp.
GTCTCTTCCTGCTCGCCGTGTGCATCTTCAGCAGGGTTTCGCTGTCGAAGGTTATGTCGAGGGGCAGGGGCATTTTCAACTCCCCTTCTTCTTTTTCAGGAGACCGAGCAGTATCTCGGCCTCTTCATCGTCCACCACGACGTTGTCAACCTTCTTGTCAAGCTCAACGATGTGCCAGGTCTCGATGAGTTTCTGAAGAACCTCATCATAGGATCTCGCCTCGAGCTTGTCCTTGAGCATCTTTATCTTCTTCCACGTGCTCTCGTCAACGGCTATCGTCTTCATTCCAAACCCTCCCTCACGATTCTTCCGTAGGTTTCAACGCTCTTCCTGCGGGGAATGCGCTCATTGGTTATTAAATCGACCTCGTAGAGGCCGAAGCGTATCTTGAAGCCCATGGCCCACTCGTAGTTGTCCGTCAAAGCCCAGTGGAAGTAGCCCCTGACATCAGCGCCGCTCTCAAGCAGTCTCTTCACCTGCTCAACGTGCTCCATGATGTACCTCGGGCGGAGCATGTCCCTAGAGTCGGCAACGCCGTTTTCAGTTATAAACACCGGCCTCCCGTACTCAGTAGCTTCGAGCGTGGAGTCGTAGAGGCCCCTTGGATAGACCTCCCAACCAAAGTCGCTCGTCGGGTTGTTGTCGGGGGAAACGCTCTTCGGGTTTCCGGAGTAGCCGTAGCCCTCAACGCCGACGAAGCTCACCATGGGAAGCTCCTCGAACCTCGGCTTCGTCCATTTAACTACCTCCCTGGTGTAGTAGTTGTTACCTATCCAGTCGTTCCTCGCGAGGTGGTCTATCCTTGCCTCGCTCCAGTTCAGCTCAAGGTCGACCCTGCCTTCATTCACGGCGTTGAGGAAGAGTCTGTTGTGGAAGTAGTCGTAGCTCTCCGCCGCTTTAGCGTCGCGCTCGTCGTTCGGCCTGAAGGGATAAGCCGGGATTATGTTGAGGATTATGCCGACCGGTGCCCTTGAGAACTCCTTTATTGCATCGTAGGCCCTCGCGTGTGCCACCATCTGGTTGATGATGACCCTCTTGGCGGCTTCTGGGTTGAGTATCCCGGGCGGCCAGCCGACGTACGGAGCCAGGTAGCCGAGTTCGACCGTCACCATGGGTTCGTCGAAGGTTGCCCAGTAGTCGACCAGCTCGGAGAACTTCCACGCGGCGTAGGCCGAGAACTTGACGAACTCGAGTATGTTCCCCTCATCGGCCCAGCCCCTTGCTCTGGATTTTTCAAAGCTCTCGCGCGTCCATAGCGGGTCGTGGACCCATATCGGAAGCGTTTGATGGTTGAGCGTGACGAAGGTGGAGAAGCCCATCTTTTTCAGGTTCTTCAATACTGCAAGATAGTGCTCCACCTCCCTGTGGTTCGCGAGTTCGTCGAGCTTCCGGAGGGTTTCATCCGTTATCTTCACCCGCTTTATCAGGCCGTAGGGGTCCCTTTCGAAATCGATCTCAACTTCCTTCGTTGGACAGGGGAAGAGCCTGCTCCACTCTATCGTCAGCTGGTAGGCGTTTAAGCCCAGATCCTTCGCAAGGCGGTGGTCTATTTCGTAAAGCTCGTAGTTGTTTATGCCCTCCTCCGGCAGGTCGCCGCTAACTAAATCGTTCTTTATGTTGAAAGAATCGCGGACCCAGGCCCACCAGTCGGTTCTCGCGTCTATCGACCTCCGAAGAGAATCACCCATCTCGAACTGAAAGGCCGATTGAACCACTCCCCAGTAAAATGTCTTCATGAGTTCCACCTGGGGATTTATAGATTTTGGACTTTTTATAATTTTCCATGTTCAGTTCTGCTCTTCAGGAAACTTTTGGGGCCATGAACAGCGGAGGAATGGGGTATGTAAGTGGACACTGCAACACCACAATGGCCACCAAAAAGCTTATATAGATTTGGATGATGTTATAAAATCGACGTTATTTATAATGAGGTGGGAAACTATGAAAAGGTACCTCGCCCTGGCCGTTATGGCCGTAATGCTCGGGAGCGTTTTTGGTTTTGCTTCGGTTAGCGCCTCTTCAGAGCTTCCGAGAAGCGAAACCATCTACACCGCCAACAGCGCTCCTCCTACCAACGCCAACCCCTTCCAGGGGGGCAACATAATAGGCATTGACGGACTCGTCTTCGAGCCACTCTTCATGCTGAACTTCATGCAGGCAAAGCTCGTCCCCTGGCTGGCTCAGAGCGGAAAGTGGACCGCTTCCAACGTCTACGAGGTCAAGCTCAGACCCGGCCTTAAGTGGCAGGACGGCAAGCCGCTCACGGCTGACGACGTTAAGTTCTCCTTCGAGTACTACGAGAAGCTCGGCCTCAAGAAGTGGTCGGACATCGGCCTCAAGGAGATAAAGGTCGTCGACAAGAACACCGTTGACTTCCTCTTCTCGGGCGCCCCCAACATCTGGAGCTGGGAGCAGAACCTCTACAAGGTCCTCATCCTTCCGGAGCACGTCTTCGCGAGCCTCGATCCGGAGAAGGTTAAGACCATGACATTCACCGGCGACGACATGAAGTACCTCGTCGGTTCCGGTGCCTACAGGCTCGACAGGGTCGTCAGCCAGCAGAAGGCCATCCTCGTGAGGAACGACGAATGGTGGGGTAACAGCGTCTTTGGAAAGCCCGCCGCCAAGTACATCGTCCAGCTCTACGTCAAGGACAACTCCCAGGCAGCCAACATGTTCCTCAAGAACGACCTCGACGTCGGAACCTACTACCTCGACATAGCGAAGCTCAAGCAGGAGAACCCCCACATGGTCAGCTGGCTCGACAAGCCGCCCTACTTCCCGCCGATAGTTCCGGTCGTTCTCTACTTCAACACCGAGAAGGCCCCGATGAACATGCCCGCCTTCAGGCGCGCTGTAGCGATGGCCATCAACCCGAAGCAGATAGTCGAGCAGGGTCCGATAGGCGACGTTCCCGACAACACCCCGCTCGGTGTCATCATGAACGGCTGGAAAAAGAAGATAGGCGTTAGCAGCCTGATCGACCAGTACGGCTGGAAGTACGGAGACATACAGAAGGCCCAGGCCATACTCGACCAGCTCGGCATGAAGGACACCAACGGCGACGGCATAAGGGAGTACAACGGCAAGGACATCGAGCTTCACCTCGTCACCTGCGCCGGCTGTTCCGACTGGATTTCCGCGGCGGAGATAATCCAGAACCAGCTCAAAGCACTCGGAATAAAGGTCGTCATCGACAAGTACGACTGGGGAACGATGATGCAGCACTTCAACAGCGGCCAGTTCGACCTGGGAATTCACTGGGCCGGAACCTTCGCTCCGGATCCGTACACGGTCTACTACAACCTCATGTACTACAAGAACAGCACCGATAAGGGACCGGCCAACTTCGGCAACTACCACAACAACAGGGCCACCGAGCTTCTCGACAGGCTCGCAACGACCCCGGTTGAGAGCGAGCAGGTCAACTACCTCAAGGAGCTTACCAAGATATGGCTTCAGGATGTGCCGGCCGTTCCAATCTACATGGCAACGCTCTTCTACGAGGCGAGCAACAAGTACTGGACCAACTGGCCGAACGAGAAGAATCCCTACGGTGTCCCGATATTCTGGCCGGGCTTCGGCACCTGGGGAACCGCTCTGGCCCTCCTCGGAGTTCACCCGGTCAGCGCCACCGTCACCTCACCGAGCAGCAGCTCAAGCGTCACAACTACTAGCAGTCCAAGCAGCACCAGTTCGGGCGGCGGTGGAATCTGCGGTCCCGCTTTGATAGTTGCCCTGGCCGCGGTTCCGCTTCTCATGAGAAGGAGAAAGTGAGCTTTCTTTTCCATTTTAACCCTTTTGCGAGTGAAGGACGGAGGGTCAAGGATGGGCTTTAGGAAGTACCTCACGAGAAAGGTTGTCGTTTACGGAATAACCTTCGTGTTTGCCGTCACCCTCAACTGGCTGCTCCCCCGTCTGATGCCAGGGAACCCGATAGAGACCATGCTCAGCCAGAGCCTCGGCCTCTCGCCGGGTGAGAGGCAGGTTCTCCTCGAGTACTACTCAAACCTCTACGGCCTCAACAAACCCCTCTGGGAGCAGTTCGTCAACTTCTGGGTTAGCCTCTTCCACGGGGACCTCGGATACAGCATTCTCTACCACGCCCCCGTGTCCGATCTAATCAAGAACGCCCTTCCCTATGATATAGCCATCCTCCTGCCCGCGATACTCCTTAGCTGGTTCGTGGGCAACTGGCTCGGCGCCTTGGCCGGCAAGAACAAGAAGTACGACCGCTACACCATGCCGGTCTTCTACTTCCTTGCGAGCATGCCCTACTTCTGGTTCGCGATGATACTCGTCTACGGGATCGGGGTCAAGCTCGGCTGGCTCCCCTACTCCGGTGCCTACGCCCCCGACCTCGTTCCGGGTTTCTCCTGGGAGTTCGTGGCCAGCTTCATCTCCCACTGGATTCTGCCCTTCCTGAGCCTCTTCGTGGTGATGATAGGGAGCTGGGCGATAGGAATGCGCAACATGATAATCTACGAGCTTGAGGCGGACTACGTCCGCTATTTGGAGGCCCTCGGCGGGAGCGAGAAGCTCATGACCAAGCACGCCTACAGGAACGCCATCCTGCCCCAGGTTACGGGTCTGGCCCTCCAGCTCGGCATGATGGTGGCCGGGGCGATAGCGACTGAGATAGTCTTCAACTACCCCGGAATAGGAGTTCTCATAATGAACGCCGCCCTCAGCCAGGATTACTTCCTCCTCCAGGGGGCTTTCCTCGTTGTGGTCGTGTCCGTCTTAGCTGCCAACTTTGCTATAGACCTAATCTACGCCTTCATAGACCCGCGCGTCAGGGCCAGCTACACGGAGGGATGAGGATGAGCGCCGCGAGAACACTCAGGATAGTGTTCAGGAACGGGAAGTTCCAGTTCGGCTTCGGCCTGCTGACGTTCTTCGTGATATTCGCACTCATAGGACCGCTGTTCTCGCCCTTCCACTGGGACGGCCTCTACTACGAGAAGGTCGGCAAGGTTGAGCTTGCCTCCTACGGCGGCAAGACCCTTCCTCCAATGACGAGGGAGGTCATAACGACCTACACGGGCAAGGAGGTTGAGGTTCTCCACATCCTCGGAACCAACATCCACGGCCAAGACCTCTACGCCCGCCTAGTTTACGGCCTCAGGACGAGCCTCTGGATAGCCTTCCTCGCGGCGGTGATAGGAACGCTGGTGGGTGTTACCGTGGGCTTCGTGGCCGGCTACAAGGGAGGCTGGACGGATGAGACTCTGATGATGCTGACCAACATAATGCTAGTCATTCCCTCGATAGTGCTCCTCATCCTCGTGGCGGCCTATCTCTCGGCCAGAACCCCGGGGATACAGGCCCTCATCATAGGTCTCACCGGCTGGCCCTGGGTCGCGAGGGCCGTCCGCTCCCAGACCCTTTCGCTCAAGAACAGGGAGTTCGTCAACCTCGCCAGACTCGCTGGGCTGGGCGACCTGAAGATAATCTTCAGCGAGATAATGCCCAACATGGTATCCTACATCTTCATGGCGGCCATCCTCCAGTTCAGCGGGGCGATACTGGCCAGTGCGACCCTCGACTTCATCGGCCTGGGGCCAACGACGATGGTTTCCCTCGGAAACATACTCCAGAAGGCCATAGCCTACAACGCCCTCCAGTTCGGCTGGTGGTGGTTCATTCCGCCCGGGCTGATAATCACCCTCATCATCACCGCGTTGTTCTTCATCAACATAGGCATGGAAGAGGTGTTCAACCCGCGTCTCAGGAGGGGTGGAGAATGAGCCTCCTCGAAGTCAGGGACCTCAGAATCTACTACAAAACACCCATGGGACCTGTCAAGGCCGTCGATGGAGTGAGCTTCGACATCAGGGAAGGCGAAGTCTTTGGAATTGCCGGCGAGAGCGGCTGTGGGAAATCAACGCTCGTCCACTCCCTCATCCTGAGAAAGCCGCCCATGTTCCACGCCGGCGGAAAGGCCCTCTTCAAGGGGAAAGACCTGATGAAGCTGAACGAGAAGGAAGCGAGAAAAATCCGCTACACCGAGCTTTCCATAATCCCGCAGTACGCCATGAACGCGCTGAATCCAACCAAGAAGATAAAGGACATCGTCTGGGATCTGGCGAAGGAACACGGCCACGACGACAGGAACGAGGTGGAACGGCTCCTCCGCGAGAGACTGGCAATGGTCAAGCTCTCACCCAAGGTCGCCGACATGTATCCGGTTGAGCTGAGCGGTGGAATGAGGCAGCGCGCGACTATGGTCGTCTCCACGTTGCTCAACCCCGACCTCCTCATAGCGGATGAGGTAACCTCCGCCCTGGACGTCACAACGCAGAGGGTTGTGATAGAACTCCTCCACCACTTCATGGAGGAGGGCATCGTCAAGTCCATCATCTTCGTCACCCACGATCTGGCCCTACTCGACAAGATAGCGGACAGGACGATGATACTCTACGCCGGCAAGGTGGCGGAAATAGCCCCAACGGAGGAGATGATCTCCAACCCGGCGCATCCCTACACCCAACTCCTTCTCAACTCCCTTCCGAGGATGGGGGTCCAGTACAGGAAGCAGAAGCTCAGGGGAATTCCGGGCTATCCGATCAGCCTGCTCAACCCGCCCGAGGGTTGCCGCTTCTACACTCGCTGTCCATACGTTATGGATCGCTGCAAAGACGAGGAACCGCCGCTCGTCAAGGTCGGGAAAGAACACTACGCCGCCTGCCACCTCTTAGGGGGTGACTCAGAATGAGCGAACTCCTCAAGGTCGAACACCTGACGAAAATCTTCTCATCCGGTTTAATCGGCGGCTACGAGATTAGAGCCGTTGACGACGTCAGCTTCGAGGTAAAGCCCGGGGAGATAGTTTCGCTCGTGGGCGAGAGCGGGAGCGGCAAAACCACCGTTGGAAAGCTCATCCTCCGCCTGCTCACGCCAACGTCCGGCAGAATACTCTTCGAGGGCGAGGACATAACCGGGTTCAGCAAGAAGAAGCTCAAGACCGAGTACTACCGTAAGGTCCAGGCCGTCTTCCAGGACCCGTTTGCGAGCTTCAATCCCCTCCACGAGGTTGACAGGGCCTTTAATCTGGTCTTCAGCTCATTCCTTCCGGAGGTTGGGGCGGAAGAGCGCGAGGAGATGATTAACGAGGCCCTGAGAAACGTCGGCCTCAATCCTGCAGAAGTCCGCGGGAAGTATCCCCACCAGCTCAGCGGCGGCCAGCTCCAGAGGATCCTGATAGCGAGGGCTTTGCTGGTTAAGCCCAGGCTCCTCATCGCCGACGAGGCCGTTTCGATGCTCGACGCGAGCACGAGGATCGACGTGCTCAACCTCCTGGGCGACTTCAGAGATAAATACGGCACCTCGGTTCTCTTCGTCACCCACGACCTAGCTCTCGGCTACTACATCAGCGACTTGACGATAATCATGTACCGTGGGGCGATAGTGGAGATGGGCGACACCGAGAGGGTCTTTCACAACCCGCTCCATCCCTACACCAGGATGCTCCTCGAGAGCGTTCCAGACATCAACGTGAAGTGGGGGTTCAAAGGAATCGAGCCGGAGAAGGAGGAGGGGGCGGTTTATTCGATCCAGGGCTGCCGCTATGCTCCAAGATGTCCAAAGGCCAGAGACGTCTGCTTCAAAGTGAGGCCCGGGATGGTAGAGGTTGAGAAGAACCACTGGGTCGCCTGTCATCTCTACGGGGGTGAGTGAATGCACGCGACGCTGAGGGAGATAAGGAAGACCCCCGAGGGGATAATGAAAGCTCAGGAGGCCTTTGAGGAGTTTGTAACCCGTCACGACTTCCGGTTACCGAGAGAAGTGGTTTATACTGGTTGCGGCAGTTCGCACTTCCTGTCGCAGCCGCTGGCCATGGCAACCACCCGCCTTGGGGGCAGGGGGCTTAGCGTCCCCTGCTCCGAACTTCTGTACGCGAGGGAGAACTACCCGATAGGGAAGCCAGAGCTCCTGGTAGCAATCTCGCGCTCCGGGGAAACCACCGAGGCGATAAACGCACTCGAGAGCCTCGACGTTCCGAGGTTTGGGATAACCGCCTACGAGAGCACCCTGTCGAGGAAAGCTGACTATTCGCTCATAGTTCCCGCCGGAGAGGAGAGCGTCGTCATGACACACTCCTTCCCGGCCTTCTACTTCGCCTACCTCCAGCTCCTTATGCGCTCCTTTGGGAATGAGACCTACGACGCAGAGCTGGTCTCGGAGCTGACCAGAGAAGTCCTGAGGAGCGAAGATTACATCAAAGAAATCGTCGACGGCTTTGACTTCAGGAACGTCATTTTCCTTGGATCAGGGATTCTCTATCCTGTAGCTTTGGAGGCGATGCTCAAGATGAAGGAGATGGCCATCTTCTGGAGCGAGGCCTACCCGACCTTCGAGGTGAGGCACGGCTTCAAGTCGATAGCGGACGACGGAACCCTCGTCGTTCTCCTCGTTGAGAACCCCCTCGACTGGCACGGGAAGCTCACGGAGGAATTCCAGAGCCAGGGGGCAAGGGTTCTGACCGTTGGGGGAAAAGACACCGGAGCGGACTACTTTATCGAGGTACCTGAGCTAACTCCACCGGGAAATCTCGTCCTTTACACACCCGTGATTCAGCTTCTGGCATACCACAAGGCCGTGAAGAGGGGTCTGAACCCCGACAGTCCAAGGTTCCTGAGCAAGGTGGTGAAGTGGTGATGGCGATGATAGAGCACGACGGTAGAACCTACATCATCGACGGCAGGAGGACGGTGATCTACGGCGGAACGCTCCAGTTCTTCCGCGTTCCGAGGAGGCATTGGCGCGACAGGCTGGACAAGATGAGGGAACATGGA
The DNA here is from genome assembly GCA_027023165.1 of Thermococcus sp. The sequence goes on from JALVWX010000065.1 coordinate 9,107, forward strand.
CTGAACACGGTCGACACCTACGTAGCGTGGAACTGGCACGAGCCGGAGCCTGGAACCTTTGATTTCACCGGCGAGACCGTTTCGGAGAGGGACCTCGTCAGCTTCCTCGAACTCGCTCAAGAACTCGGAATGAACGTCATCATAAGGCCCGGCCCCTACATCTGCGGCGAGTGGAGGAACGGGGGGGTTCCGGAGTGGCTGATAAACGAGCACCCGGAGATACTGGCCAAGGGCCCCAACGGGCCGCTCCCGAGGGACATCTACTACCCGCCTATAACTTACCTCCATCCCACCTACCTCGAGGCTGTGGAGAGGTGGTACGAGGCCGTTCTGCCGATAATCAGGGACTACCTCCACACCAACGGCGGGCCGATAATCAGCGTCTCCATCGACGACGAGCCGTCCTACTGGGAGACCATCTTCCAGCCCTTCCTGACGGACTACAACGAGGTCATAACGAGGCCAGGCGGCCTCTGGGAGGAGTGGCTCCGCTCTAACTACACCATAGACGAGCTGAGCGAGCGCTACGGAGTCCAGATAGGCGACTACTCCGAGGTTTACGCGCCTGCGAGCGAGACCGAGCCGCTGCCAAAGATTCTCGACTGGCACCACTTCAAGATATGGATGACCAACCGCTACGTCGAGCACCTCTACGACCACCTCAGGCGCTACGTTGACGTCCCGATAAGCATACTCGACCCCTACCTCCTCCAGCTGGCCTGGAGGCACTTCTACCGCTACGTCAAGGAGAGGAACCTCGACATCCACCTCTGGACCGAGTTCTGGTACTCCTTCTACCGCTCCTTCGACCTGAAGGAGGACAGGCTCGGCCACGTCTACTACAAGATTGGGATCTACCGCTTCTACCAGAAGATGCTCGGAACGCCGCCCCTCAGCATCGAGACGCAGGCTTCCTTAGCTCATACCATCGAGCCGGACGAGGCCGAGCTCCTCTACGCCCTCCTCCCAGCTCTGGGAATCCACAACGTCAACTACTACCTCTACGTGGGTGGAGAGAATCCCAGAGGTTATGAATCGCACAATGGAATCACTTGGGACGTCTACTCTCCGATAGGCCTGGACGGCAGTGAGAGACCCCACGTCGAGCCTATCGAGTGGCTCGGCGAGTTCCTAAAGGGCAACCCGAGGTTCCTCGACACCGAGCTTGAAACGACGGTTGCCTTCGGTGCCTACGAACCCTACGAGGCACTGAACATCTTCAGCCTCAGGAAGAACCTAACCGAGAGCGTCAACCTCAACGAGTACCTCCTCGGGGAGAGGGGCCTCTTCACGCTTTTGGCGATGAGCAACGTCCCCTTCAGCGTCCTCGACCTCGAGGAGGCGAGCGTTGAGGAGATGCTGGGTTATGGTCAGCTCTGGGTCTACAGCCTGGATTTCATAGGCAGAGAAGTTCAGGACAAGCTGGTTGAGTTCATCAAGCGCGGCGGGAACCTCGTTATACTCCCGATGCTCCCCTACCTTGACGAGAACCTCAAACCGTACACCGCCCTGGCGGATTTCCTCGGCGTCGAGGTCGAGCGGGCGGAGGCGAGGGACAACCCGAGGCTGATCCAGTTCACCAGCGTTGAGGGCGACGGTATAAACAGGATGCTCGTCAGGAACACCGTCAGGGAGGTCAAAGGCGGGGAACCCTTCGTCTTCCACCACAGAAAGCCCGTAGGAACCCTCGTGAGAAAAGGGAAGGGAAGCGCCATCGTCCTGGGCTTCAGGCTCCAGTACTATACCAGTTACCACGACCTCCACAGGCGCTTCGTTGATAAGCTCCTTGAGATACAGGGCGTTGAGAGGCCCTTTGAGGTCACCGACAGGGACATGATACTCCTCCCGCGCGGGAACTACCTGGCGGTTCTCAACCCTCGAGGCCACAGGGTCGCTGGAAAAATCCGTTACCGCGGGATAGAGGTTCCGAGGCTGATGAATGAAATTGAACTCATGGGAAGGGGGGCGCTCTTCCTGCCCTTCGGAGTTCCGGCGGTCGGGATGAGGATCCTCTATTCAACCGCCACATACCTCGGAAGAACTGGCAACACCCTCCGCTTCAGGAACCACCTGAGCGGAAGGAGTGAGGTAGCGCTCGCCGGAGTTTCAGAAGTTCGGCCCATTGGGGCCAGGATAATCGACGAGAGCCTTGAGGGAGGGGTTTTAACCCTCGTCCTCGAGCACGGGAAGGAGTTCGAGCTTGCCCTCTGATCCACTGCCTCCTTTTCTTTTTACTGGAGCATCTTCAGCACCTTGAGCACTTCTTCGAAGGGTGCGTCTGTCTTGATGGCCTTCGGAGAGAAGTGCGTCCTCGTGGCTCTGTAGCCCTTCTCCGTTAGGATTTCAATCAGACCGGCGAGCTTCCTAGCCTGGAGGCCGTTCCTCCTGGCCAAAGCGTGGGTGTCGTAGTGGAACGGAACATCCAGTTCCTTATTGAGGAGTTCTAGGAACGGGAAAGTCCTCTTGTGGGCCAAGGGATGTTCCACCGCCACCTCAACCATCCTCTCAACGAAATCCGCATCCTTCAATGGGCCGAGCCAGAGCGGGCCGTGCGCCTTTGGCTTCTCCGGAAGGAATCCCTCAGAGTACTCGAACTTTCCGTTTTCGTCCTGCCACAGGTAGCCGAGTTTCGAGAGGCTCTTATCGGCTTTCTTCGCGCCGCTCCTCAGCCGGAGGAAGGCCCTGAAGTAGTGGTCACGGTGGTAGGCGAGGATAACCTCAACGCCGAGGTCGTACTTGGCCGCGTACCTGACGACCGTCCCGATGAGTATCCTAAGCCCGGCCTCGTGGCAAAGCTCGCCCCTTATCGGCTCCGCGAGGTACTTGCGCAGGCACGCGTTTCTGTAGGCCCCGCAGAGGACGCCGGTATCGGTGGCGGTAACGGCCAAAACGCCCCTCCTCCGGACGCTCCTCAGAGCCGTGTCCAGAAACTCGACCGGTGAGCCGAAGGGGTCTAGGTCAAGGAAGTCGAAGTAGCGGAACTTCTCGGCCATCAGCCTGTTAGCGTCGTCGTGATTTACTACGACCACTCCCTTCTCGCCCTCGAAGGCCACCCTATTCTCGCCGAGGGGTTTCCCCTCAACGCCGAGGTTAAGCTCGACGTTCTTCAGTATGAGCCTGAAGGCATCTTCACTTATGTCGTTGAGCCAGACCTCTTCCGCGGGAGTTTCGAGGGCGTAGCGGAGGCCCCTGATTCCAGTCGCCGATAGTGCATCGAGGACGGTCTTGGGTTCGAGCAGTTTAACTGCTAAGACGCTTATATCCCTGTTGAGCGCCATGATCGGGTTGTAGAAAACCGGGGCGTCGTATATGCGCTCGGCCTTTGGAACGAGTATCCTCGCCAAACCCTCTCGCACCTCAACGAGCTCCATCCTCTCACCGGGGAAAGAAAAGGTGGGGCGTTTAAAGGGTTTTGGATTAGAGGATCTCGACATAATCCCCAAGCGCCTGCCCCGGAAGGCCCGGGTTGAAGTATGCCTTGACCTCACCGCGATTGCCGTGGGGCTTGAGAACCTTCCCGAGCATCTTCCTGCCCGTTGGAGTCCGCCAGACGACCTTCTTGCCGATCAGCCTCGATGCCTCGTTCCTGTCGTCTATTCCGAGGGGCTTCAGAATCATATGGTGGTTGTCCTGGTGCTCCTTCGTCCCGGCGTAGGCAAGGACGAGCGCCTTCACCATCGCCCCCACCTCCACCGAGTCCTGCCGTTTTGAGGTTACCGGCCGGATTTTTAAGGTTTGTTCTCGAAGTCCATCAGACCCTCGTCTATCTCAAGGACCTCGCGCAGGGAGTTCACCTTTATGAAGTTCTGCCTGTCGAAGAGAAGGGCGACGTCGCTCTTGTGGGGAGATGCCCTCTGAACTAGCAGGGTGTTCTCGTCGAGGATGTATGTGAAGCGCGCCGGGCTGTCGTCCACCCAGACGAAAGGCTCGTCAGGATAAAGCTCCCTCAGCGTCTGGAACTTCGTCAGCATGTCCTTCGTGCCCTTGAAGGTTATGACCTCGTCGAACTCGTCGTACCAGTTCGTCTTCTTCATGAAGATGACTTTACCGCCGGGGTATGTGTGCTCGCCCGAGAAGCTGATTACATAGCGGCCGCGCTTTCTGAGCGTCCTGACGAGCTGCCTCGCAAAGGGAAAGTCCCTGATGTACTTTGGCATCAGCTTGTAGTACTCGTGTATCGTGCCCTGAGCAACGAGCTCGTGGATGACGCCGAGGTACTGATAGGTCAGCTTACCCTTGATGAAGAGGAAGAGGGCCTTGTAGTAGTCGTCGTAGAGGTCGCTCTCTATCACAGCGGGAATCGTCTTCTCAATCGCTATCCTGAGGGCCTTCTCCACCGCCCCCGTGCTGTCGACGAGCGTTCCATCGAAGTCGAAGAGGTAAACCGCCATGTTCCATAGTATCCCAACGAGTTAATAA
>JALVWX010000066.1 GCA_027023165.1 Thermococcus sp.
TTTTGTCAACTTTCAATCCTTAATTTGTCATCAAATCTTGAGTCTGACCTTATAAGGGTAAATCAAATTTACCCGCAACTTCAAAGGGGGAAATACCAAATACACCCTACAAGTGGAAAGGTAGAAAAACAACACCCACAAAGGGAAATCAATGCTTATTTCCCCTGTTGGGTATTGATGAATTTTTTCTCATAAAGGTCAACCATAGTTATAAAGAGGGCAAAAACGGTGGGACCTAAGAATATGCCGGTAAACCCAAAGGTAAAAAGACCACCTATTACGGAGAAAAATAACACAATATAGGGTAGCGATATCTTTTCCTTCATTATCAAGGGACGGATTACGTTATCGATAGAGGAAATTATTAGGAAACCAACCGCTAAACCGACCAAACCTTTAAAGGTATTTACAAAAAATAGTTCGTAAACCGTTAAGGGAAACCAGATATAACCCGTTCCAAAAGGGGGAATAAAAGCCGCCAGGGCTGTTAGAAGAGCCCAAAGGAAGGGATAAGGCAACCCGTAGTAAATATAAAGCCATAGTGCAATAATCGACTGAAATATAGCCGTTCCCGTTGTTCCGTATATCACAGCCTTTATGGAATTGGAAAGGGTTTGAAAGATTTCCTCCTTATCCTTTTCCTCAAGGGGTATAACGGCTTTTATATGTTTTAAAGTTTTTTCCCCTTGGTAGAGTGCAAAGAAAAGGGTTATTAGGTAAATAAAAGTGAAAAAAACTATATTTACCAACCAATAAACCGCCTCTTTTGTGCTGTTAGTAAACCAAGCTGAAAGGTAGTTGTAAAACCTATTTATCAATTCCTTAAGGCGTTCTTCCTTAAGAATGTCGGCAAGAAAGGGATATTTTTCCTGAAATTGATAAAGATAAACGTATAGTTTCCCTTTGAGGTCGTTTATTAAAAGTTCAAGTTGCCCGCTTTGGTAGTATTCGTTTAAATGTTCCACCAACTTTGTAAGTTCCTGTGCGAATACCACGATGGCAATAGTTAAGGGGACGATAACTATAGAGAACACCACAAAGAGGGTTATAAATGTTGCCACCAAATCGGAGATAAAAAGTTTTTTGAAAAACCTAAAAATGGGATAGAAAACTACCGCCGAAATGAGCGCCAAAAATATCGGTTGCCAAAAGGGGAGCAACATATAAAGAACCAGAAAAAAAATGAAAAATATCAACACAAAAAAGGAAAAAAGGAAAAACTTCCTCTGAAAGTCGTGCATATTAACCAATTCTCCACAAAAAGGGTATTACTCCATAAGCTCCCTTACAAGGGACATAAAAACCTCTCCCCTCTCCTCGTAGGATTGAAATTGGTCGAAAGAGGCACTCCCCGGGGAGAGGAGCAAAATATCTCCCTCCTCCAAAAGGGGAATAACCCTTTTTAAAGCCCCCTCGAGGGTCTCTTCCAAAAGTATCGGAGCGCTACCCCCCAGCTGTCGCTTTAGCTTAAAGCGGTTTTCCCCATAAGCAACGGCGAGCTTAACCTTCTCACCGAAGAGAGGCGCCAAAGGGGAAAAATCCGCCCCCTTATCCTTTCCGCCGAAGAGCAAAACCACCTTTTTATCGAAAGAATTTAAAGCCGCACTCAAAGAGTGCGGGGTAGTGGATTTGCTATCGTTATAGACCTCCACACCCCTAAACCGCCCCAAATACTGCAGGCGGTGGGGAAGACCTTCGAACGAGTATAAGACCTCCCTAATGGCGGAAATAGAAACACCGAAAATCCTCCCTATGACGGCGGAAACCGAAGCGTTCCACACGTTGTGGATACCCCTTAGTTTCAATTTGGAGACCTCAAAGAGTTTTTCACTTTTAAATACCACCCACCCGTTGGATAGCCTTATATCGGCGTCCTCCGAGAGGAAAAATAACTTTTTCGCCTTTGAAGGGGTTTTTCTTATCTCTTCCACCGACCCGTTTAGTAGCAGAAAGTCTTCCCGCCGTTGGTTTCGAAATATTCTGTATTTCCCCTCGAGGTAGTCCCTTATATCGGTGTGCCAATCGAGGTGGTCTTCGGAAAAGCTTATAAACGCCCCCACATTGGGTCTAAAAGTTTTTAGCGTATATCCTTGAAAGGAGGAAACCTCCAAAACCGCAATCCCACTTTCGGTTTTTGAAACTATTTCCGAAAAAGGGACTCCTATATTTCCCCCTTCGTAAACCCCCGAAAGGGAATTTTTAAGGATTAAATAGGTGAGCCTCGTGGTGGTTGTCTTTCCGTCCGTCCCCGTAATGGCGACTATATCTCCCCTCCAAAACCTATAGGCGAGTTCCGTTTCACCTATAAGTTCCCTTTTGAGGTCTTTCGATAGTTTAAAAACCCTATGGGTGGGTTTTATCCCCGGAGAAACGACCACCGTATGGACTTTTTTTAAAAGCTCCTCCCAATTGGGGGTCTTATCGTCCGCAAGAAAGTGGGGAATACCCTTAGATTGGAGCAGACGGGAGGCGGCTAAACCGCTCCTCCCCTTTCCGAAAATGAGATACATAAAGGGAAAGATTAACGACCCAATCCCCTTTGGCGGAGACGGGTTAAGATTCTTTGAACGCTCTCTTTCGGCGTTTCCATAGGTTGGGAAGGCGATTCGGTAGGCTTCGGTTCGGGAGAAGGCTCAACCTTAGCCACGGGTTTGGCGGTCGGTTTGTAGGTAGAGGGTTCAAAGCCGGTCGCTATAATGGTGACCTCGAACTTATCGGGTTCCGGCAATATGGTGGCACCGAATACGACCAGATTGTCGGAGGCGAGCTCCTCTTCAATTTTTTGCATAGCCCTATCGAGGTCGGCAAGGGTGATATTTTCGTCAGCCCAGAAGGTAACGATAAGCTTCGACGCACCGCTGATGCTTTCGCCTTCGAGTAGAGGGGAGCGGATTGCTTGGTCTATAGCCTCCTCTATGCGGTTTTCACCCGATGCGCTACCCAACCCTATGAGGGACAAACCGCCACCCCTTAGCACTGTCTGAACGTCGGCAAAGTCTATATTGATTAGAGCGGGTTCAACAACAACCTTTGTTATACCCCTTACAGCCTTCGACAGGACTTCATCGACCATTTTGAAGGCTTCGGAAAGCTTTAGGCTGGTGGTGTCCATTTCCAAAAGGCGTTGGTTGTGAACCACTATGTAGGCGTCGGTGGTTTCCTTTATCCTCTCCAACCCCTTACGGGCTATCTCCATTCTCTGTTTTCCCTCGAAGCGGAAGGGAAGGGTTACCACTGCCACCGTGAGTTTACCCATATCTTTGGCTACTTGTGCTATTACCGGTGCGGCTCCCGTCCCCGTTCCGCCACCCAAACCGGCGGCTATAAAGACCATATCGGCGTCTTGGATTATCTCCTTTATCTTTTCGATATCTTCCAAAGCCGCCTGCTCGCCTATTTCCGGCTTCGAACCCGCTCCGAGACCGCGGGTAATTTTCTCCCCTATCTGTATCTTATTGGGAACGTCGAGGAGGGCGAGGTGTTGGACGTCGGTATTTATCGCATAAACCTCGACCCCCTCAATTCCGTCCTGCACCATTCGGTTGACGGCGTTGCAACCGGCACCGCCAACCCCTATAACCTTTATTACGGTAGGATTTAATAGGTTATCCATAGCTTAGTCCCCCGAAATAATACTCTTGAAGAAGCCTATTATTTTGCCAAAAAAACCTTTTTTAGGTTTCTCCTCTTCCTCCTCAATCGGTAAATTTAAATCGGCTTCCGAATAGTCGGAAGTGTCTTCCCTTTTCTCAAGAGAGAAGGGAAATTGCATTTCGGGGTCTTCCAATAATCCCCTTATGTAGAGCTCGCGGATTAGTATGGACGCACCCCTTACCGGTGCGAAATCCCCGTTTAGAAACTCCTCTTCTTCTACCTCTTCCTCACCGTAAGAGGTGATTTTCTTTCTCTTTCCTATACGAATTCGGCAATTTAAATCTTCCTCTATCAATTCCTCAAAAAGCTCTTTGATATTTTTGATGTTGGAACCGCCCCCGACCAGCACGATTTCGTCGAGTTCCCCGCCTATATCCACATTTTCGGCGGTCAATCGTTTTAAAACATCTACGAGCAATTGCGATATTGTTTCCCGAAGGGCTAAAGCTATTTCCGTTTTGTGAATGGAGGAAACACCTCCGTCCTCCAATTCTATTTCAACCGTGTCGTCAAAGCCCTCGCTGTTGTAGGAATTCCTGCGGTAATAACCCACATCTCGAAGAATTTCGAAAACCTTTTTAACGGGAATTTTGAAACTGAAGGAAAGGGCTTCCGCAATATCTTGTAATCCCCAATCCAAAGCGCCGCTTAAATAGGGTCTGCCCTCCAAAAAGTAGGAGAAACCTACAGTGGTATGCCCCAAATCTATGATGAGGATATTTTTCTTAAAGTCCTCTTCTCCCAAAATATCGAAGGAAGATACATAGGCGGGAAACATAATTTTTCTCACCCTATATTGGAGGGATTCGACGAGGTTTTTAACATTCAAATAAACCTGTTTTTTCAGCTTTATAACGTGATAGAAACCCTCTATTTTGGAGGCGTGAAGTCCCAGAGGTTCGTAATTCTTCTCTCCATCGAGGAGGAAGTATCGGGGGATTATATGGATAATTTCATAACCGGCTTCCGCCGCCTGTTGGCGGACTAACTCTTTCAGTTTCTGCAGGTGCTCTTCGGTAATCTGAACCAGTTGTTCCTCCTCTTCCTCCCCCGCAAAAGGGTTTTCCTCTATTAAATTCAATTCCACATTAATATTTTGCGATTTAATCTTGGGGTGGGTTAGGAGGAGATAGAGTTCCTCAATATCGGCATTTTCCGAATCGGCGAGTAATTTTAAGAACTCCCTAATTACCTTCTTGGCTTGGGAAACTTTGATAATGGTTCCCCTTTCTATACCCTTGGAGGGTTTCTTTAAAGGTGTAGTTGTCAATTGGGGGGTCTCCTCCAACTCGTCAAAAACCGAATCCTCCAAAGGGGAGACAACCCCCTTTAAATACCCGCTACCTATATCTACAATACCGACATATTTACTCATTTGGACGCTCCCCACTTATTGTGATGTAAACCATGCGTTCACCCAAAATCTCCACTTTTGGAGGGTTTTCGCCCCCCAAATTCAGGTCATTAAGAATATTTTCCACCTTTGGTAGGTTTTTTTTATTAAAAAAGTCCCTTCTAAGGGTTAGTATAAATCGGTTACCCTTTAGGGTGATTATAGTTCCGTTCACGACCACCGAATGGAAGCTAAACTTATCCGCGAAATCCTTCAGCAGTCCTATAGGCAACGCTTTATAAGTGTTGCCGTAATACCATTTATTGGAATAATCTTTTATTTCCAAAACTTTTTTTGTGTTGAAAAAACCGAAAACAATCCCTTCGGGGGAGAGCAAATATTTACCATTTAAAGTTGCAACCGCCTTTCTCGTCCAAATTTTAACCTTTAAAGTGCCATTTTTTAGTGAAAAACCTTCTATTTCGAAATTTTTAATATAAAACTTCGAAAGAGTTTCCAATTTTTGTTGATAAAAGCTTCTATTAAAAAAAATTTTTAGGTATAACAGAGGTATGTTATCTGCAATTTTATCGGAAATAAAACGCTCTAAGGTTTCTTCTATCCGTTTGTCAGCCTTTACCCCGTTGGAGAGGCTAACCTCCACCCTCTTTATGTGAAAAGGGGCGAAATACCAAAACAAACTTATTGCGTATAAAAACAGCGCTACCAGAACGGTTAAGAATGTTATCTTTCTCAATATAGGTATGACTGAGTTCCATTTTAAAGCGGTCATCGGTTTAAATATTGATGATAACTAATCACCAATAGTTTTTGCAGAAATAAGTAATTCCACCAAATGGTCGAAGGATATACCGTCTATCTTTGCCATAGTGGGGAGGAGGCTCGTTTCCGTCATACCCGGTATGGTGTTGACTTCCAATACATAGAAGTCCCCCGTTGCGGTGTCATACCTAAAATCAACCCTGCAGAGGTTTTCGATTTCTAAGGTTTTAACCACTTCGAAAGTTAAGGTCTTTATCTCTTCCCCAATCCCGTCGGTTGTGGGAATAAAATCCGCCGCTCCCTTGGTGTATTTGGTTTTAAAGTCGTAAATTCCACTTTTGGGTTTTATCTCCAAAGGGGTTAACACCTTGCCCGTAACAAAGCCGCAGGTAAACTCCCGTTCCCCGACAGCCTTTTCAATCAGCACCTTTTCGGTTTTTGCGAGCAGTTTTTCAACCGCCTTGAGTAGAGCAACCCTATCCTTGACAATTTCTAAACCTATACTCGAGCCGCCTTCGGCGGGTTTCACAACGGCGGGAAAGGTATTCCATTCCTCCAATAGTGGGTCTGAAAGACCTCTAACAGCCACACCGGGGGGAACACTTATTCCCCGTTCATTTAAAAGTCTTTTGGTTAAATCCTTATCCATACAGAGGGCGGAAACCTTTACACCTTCCCCCACATAGGGAATACCCAAAATTTCCAAAAGACCTTGAAAGGTGCCATCTTCACCCGGCTTGCCGTGGAGGAGGGGAAAAACCAAATCAGGTTTCAACTTCAGAAGGTCAAGCGCTATATGGCGGGTTAGTTCCAAAAGATGGGTTTCGTATCCAAGCCTTTTTAAGGCGGAGGCAACGGCATTTGCCCCCTTTCGGGATATCTCGGCTTCGTCAGACCAGCCACCGCAAACAACCGCTATCCGTTTCATGGAAAACAAATAAAACTTAAGGAAGGGCTACAGTCGTTGTGAAATTACCCCTGCTTGCCCCGTAAATCCAGCAAAGTTTGAGTTCATAGGTATGGGTGGTTAGGTTGTTGGCTATAAAGCCGTAATAAAGCTTCTGCCCGTTGGAAGGGTCGCTGTAGCAGACCACACAGGTATTTGGGTCTTCGCATACCGAATTATTGGCGCAGGAAAGCGAGTTATTGCAAACGGATAGCAGTTCCGCGCAAGGGTCGGTTTTTCCAACACAGTTGTTGATTTTTGAAGGATAACCGCGCAAAGTTTTGACGGCATCGACTATATGCAGGTAAATTTTGGTTTTGTTTTCCCTCCCCAAAAGGTAGGCTACGCTGTTAAAAAGCGCTATCCCTATAAGGGCTATAATCGCCATAGCGACCATAAACTCGAGAAGGGAAAAGCCCTTCCTTTTAATATCTGCAAACACACCTAAGAGTCCCGCTAACATTTTTCACCTTCCCCTCGCATACGCGAAATCTTGAAACGGCAAGGCAGTCCACCGCCAAATCGTATTTACTACGGGTGGTAGTATCCAATTCTATATTCCTCGCGTAGGTAAAAACACCCAAGGTATTCACCTTTAAAGTTGTGGTTTCGAGAGAAGCGTGTTCCAACTGAAGGGTCTTGTCGGTGCAAGAACCACTTAAAGCGGTGGCATTAACGGAACGGATACCGACGGAAATTTTAAAGGAGCAGTGTTTTCTTTTTGCCTCCTCAACAATACTGTTTATAAAGAAATAGACCCTCTGTAGGTCGTTAAAGATATTTTGCTTCTCCGTATGGTAGAAATACCAAATCACCGAAAGGTTTATAAGTATTCCAACGATTATTAAAACCGTAAGCACATCGGCAAGCGAAAATCCCTTTCTCATCGATAAGGATAAAATGTAGCGGAAAAAGGATTTAAAACCCCATTTAGTGATTTCAACTTAACCGACCAATTGGTTCCACTGCTCCACGCCACCCTTTAGAACCTTGATGTTGTTAAAGCCGGCGAGGTCGAGCGCCATTTTAGCCATGGTTGCCCTGATGGCGAAGTTGCAGACGGTTATAACGGGGCGGTCTTTGGGAATTTCGCCCATTCTATCCATAAGCTCCCGCAGGGGTATAACTTTTATTTCTACACCTTCCGCCTTGAAGGGCATCTTTTCGGTTTCACACTCCTCCCTTACATCGAGGATAAGCAGGTCTTCGCCCTTCTCTATCATCTCCTTAAGTTGTTCGGGAAAAACAAAACCGACAACGGCGGGGATTTTTACATCTCCACCGCAAGGAACGGAGTTCCTCAAGTCCATTTTTTGGAAATATTTCCTTACGAGTTCCACGCTCATGGTGTTTAAATCTATTACCCCTTTTCCGGTTTTTGCTTATGAGCTTGCTCCTTTAAGAGGTAGTAGAGCAGTCCAAAATACTCGTGGAGTGCCTTTGAGGAAACGTTCAACCAATAGGGGGTTGGTAAGAGTTGATACCACGTAAAGGGGGAGTGGGAAGCTTTGTAATCGACGGGAACGGGTATAACCCTCTTCAAATCGAAACCGACTTTGGAGAAGAGATAAACTGCTCTCTCCATGTGGTAGGCGGAGGTAATAAGGCAGAGGGTTTTATTCCCGAGCAGTTGCTTTAAATACAAAGCGTTTTCATAGGTGTCCCTGCTCTTCCCTTCGGGGATTATATCGTTGGGGTTTACCCCGAAGTAAACGAGGGTGTTTTTCATTATCTCGGCTTCAGAAATTTTATCCTTAACGGAATATCCGCTGACCGCTATGGGGCGTCTCTTTTCCTTATAGAGTTTGTAGGCAGCCATAACCCGCTTAAAGGCATCTTCATTTAGGTCATTTTTTAAGTCCAAAAATGGGGCATTTACCTTTACCCCTCCACCCAAAACGGCTATAACTTTGCATTTGTCCCTCACCTCCTTAGGTGGAGGTTGAAACTTCTCCTCAAGGGGGGTAATCAGCAGAGAAGCCACCGGTTGGATTGAAAGTAAATAGAGGATACCCGCCAAAGTGAGGGTGATATTTCCCAACCATTTCGGGCGTTTGAACCTCAAAAACACCCCCAAAAGGGTTAGAAAGAGAATTACATTTCCCGGCGGTAGGAGAACCCAATATGTCAGCAACTTTTTAAGGGGAAACATGGAAACAAAATTTTTAACCCTATGGCGGTGGAATTCGTAAAGAGCGTTTACCGTTTGGAGGATTTACCCAAAACCAACGAACCGCGAAAGGATATAGTGTTTGTAGGTCGTTCCAATGTTGGGAAATCCTCGCTCCTTAACTTCCTCACCGGTAGGAGTATAGCAAAGGTTGGAAAAACCCCCGGAAGGACGAGGGCTATAAATTACTTCAAGTGGGACTTTGAGGGGGTAAAGGCTTTTTTGGTTGACCTACCCGGGTATGGATTTGCGAGGGGAGACCGTAAAGAGGTTGAAAATTGGAAAAGACTCATCGAGGGATACTTCAAAAATAGGGCTTCCGATATAGGTTTGGTTTTGGTATTGGTGGACGCAAAGGTGGGACCCACAAAAGATGATACCCTAATGTTGGAGTGGCTTCAATATCTCGGCATTCCCTATGCGGTCGTGTTAACCAAAACCGATAAGGCTTCTCAAAAGGAACTTTCTCAAACGCTTAGGAAATTAAAAGAATTGGGGGTGGAGGAGATTATTCAAACCTCTTCGAAGGAGAGGAGGGGAAAAGATAAACTCTTAAAGGTTATCTTCTCCCATTTAAGGAAAAACCCCTAACGGGAAAGAAATTTGTAATACTTACGCATAGTTATGTGTCCCTCTATGCGGTGGAGGGTATCCAAGGCGACACCGACGGTGATGAGCGCCGTAGTTCCGCCGAAATAAAAGGGTATATGGGTCTTTATCTGAATGATGACGGGAATAATCGCTATTATCGCGAGGAATATCGCACCCACAAATAGAAGGCGGTTTATAACGGTAGCGAGGTATTCCTCTGTCTCTTTCCCGGGGCGGATACCGGGTATATAAGCCCCCGCCTTCCTTAAATTCTCCGCTATATCGTGGGGATTAACGATAACGGAGGCGTAGATGTAGGTAAAAACGATTATCAGCAGAACGTAAATTGCGTTATAGACCGGCGAATCGAAACGGAGCCAATCCCGTAAGAATGCCAAGCTCTCTATGTGGAACATCTGTATAAAGGTGGCGGGGGTTACCAAAATGGCTTGGGCGAAAATTATCGGCATTACGCTAACGGGATTTAGCTTTATGGGAAGGTAGGAAACCGCCGGGGCACCAAAGCCGACATTTCTACGGGGATATTGTATGGGTATTCGCCTTTCCGCCTCCTGAATGATAACGATACCGACGATGATAACCAAAACGGCAATCAGCACAATTGCGAGGTCTATAATCGAAATTTCTCCCGTTTTAAAGGTCTCTATAACTTGGGCTACCATAGAGGGAAATCGGGAAACTATACCGGCAAAGATTATTAGAGAAGCGCCGTTGCCAATCCCGTGTTTGGTGATACGCTCACCCAACCAGGTGACAAACATAGCACCCGCAACCAATATAACAACCGACGTTATTGTGAAGACAATTCCCCCGTTATAGACGAGCGGTGTCCCATCGGGGGTGGTTTGGTTCTGTAGCCAGACCGTTAGGAAGAGGGCTTGGACGGTGGCTATTAGCAGTGTTAGGTATTTGGTGTATTCCTGAATTTTATAACGTCCGTAATCGCCCTCCTCCGTTTGGAGCTGTTTGAGGTAGGGAATGGAGGCGGTTAAAAGTTGCATCAAAATAGAGGCGGTGATGTAGGGTAGGATACCGAGCGCAAAGACGGTCATTTTGGTAAGCGCACCGCCCGAAAAGATGTTGTAGAGCATAAAAATACTTTGGTTGAATTGGTTGAAAAACTCTTCCAAAGCGGAGGTATTAATCCCCGGAAGGGGAATGTGCGTTCCCGCCGCGTATATTAGCAAAACGCCTAAGGTGTATAAAAACCTTTTTCGGAGTTCTTCTATCTCCCAAATATCCAATAGCCAGCGAAACATAAGTTAAAACATGATAAGGAAGGGTATTCTTCAACCCCTCCTAAGGGAGATATCCCCATAAGGAAATTCTTTAACCGCCCCGTAGCAGGTCTTTATAACGGCATATCCCTTTGAGTTTATACCTAAGAGTTTTCCACACTCCCTTTGGTCTATTACAACCCTCTTTCCCCTCCAAAGGAGCTTTCGGTTAATCCTCTCCACAAATGGTGTAAATCCTTCAGACCTAAAGAGGAGGAGGTCGGAAGACAGATTTTCCAAAAGGAGGTGGAGAAATTCGGAGAAATCGACCCTGTTTTGGGTTTCCAAGTAAATGGAGGTCGCCATTTTTTGGAGTTCGGGAGGAAAGGAGGTCGTATTCAAGTTAACCCCTATACCGATGACTATATCCTCCGCCGTCGTCTCGACCAGAATGCCGGCAACCTTTTTTCCTCCGATATAGACATCGTTAGGCCACTTTATACGCGATAAAGTGTAGCTATCCACAGTTTCCGATACCGCAATCCCGCAGACCAGAGATATAGGGGAAAGTTCCCCGCTTTGCGGGAAGTAATCCTTTGGAAGTTTAAAGGATAGATATAAGCCCGCCTTCGGCGGGGAAAACCAGCGGTTGCCCTTTCTTCCCCTACCCGCCGTCTGCATAGTGGCTATCAGAGGTTTAAAGTGGGGAAAGCTTTTTTCTTTAACCACCTCTTGGGTGCTGTTTACCCTCTCCACTATTAGAGGTTCGGTAAATAGAGAGGTAAAGATTACCCTCACGGTGAAGTATAAAAATATTTCCTTCTCTCCTTTTGGAGGAATTGCAAAAATCAACCTCTACGGGTTGTTATCGACAACAATTTTCCCCCTACCGGTTTTTTTTGCGATATAGAGGCGTCGGTCGGCTACACGAAGCGCTTCCTCCAAATCGAGGGTCTCGGCGGGAATTTTTGAAACACCGCACGATACCCCCAAGGGTATCGCATAGCACTTTCCAAGTCTCTTAACCTCTTCCGATAACTTCTGATAGTAGGGGCAAGAGCGACAAACTTCCGGTTTATCGAAATATTCGCAGTTGATAATACCGGCTACGAATTCATCCCCGCCCCATCTACCCACAATATCGTAAGGCTTGAGAATTTTTTTCAAAATAGAGGCGAACTTCCTCAAAACCCTATCGCCCTCTTCGTGCCCCAAAGTATCGTTTATTAATTTAAAGTTATCCAAATCCATAAAGCATATACAAAGGGTATTTTTATGGTGATTGCTCTTTATTCGCTCTACTTCCCTCCTTAACGCCTGAAGAAGCGCCCTTCGGTTTAATAGCCCCGTAAGGTGGTCGGTGGTAGCCTGTTTATGCAGTTCCTCCAAAAGTTTTTTGTTCTCCTTTAGTATCTCGTCGTATTTCTCGGAAATCTCTTCCAAAATATTTAGGAGAAGCTTAAGCTTAAGCTCCGGAGGAATCATAATTCCCTAACCCCCACTATTACCGATGTTTGGTTGTTGTATTTGAGTTTTCTACCTATTCTATCTATTCCTATCTCGCCGAGTGTATAGAAACCAAACAGGGGAGTATTGAATATAGCGGAATATCTCCGAGCCTCTTCCTCGTATAGGTCTTCCAATATAAACTGTCTTGCCAAGCAGGAAAAGTTAAAGGCTACATCTATTTCACCCACAGCGTTTTGAACCCTTATAGCCTCTTCGGTATTTGCTCTTAACAACTCCTCCTTTAAACCGAAGGAAAACCTAAATTTCCAACCCTCCCTAATGGGTCCGTAAAATTCCAAATACTCCTTATTACAGGGTATCCGTTTAAAACTCCTAAGAACGGAAACGCTTTTTCTGTATTCGTTCAAAATAGCTATTGGGGAATACCAAAAAATTCTTATATCCCTTTCGTTTAACCCCTTTGAAAGTTTCTTTATCAACCTTTCCACCTTTTCGTGTTCCACTTCCAATATGCGGTTTTCCTCCGCCTTGGTAACCGTGTAGATGGGGCCCAAAATTCGATAACCCAAAGCCTGTCCCGTTGCAAATTCCACATTTTCCAAAGTGAGGATAGCAAAACCATCTTTAATAACCCCTTCGGAGGTGTAAACATTCGCTATAACCCCAAAAGAGGGAATATCTATTCCCGAAGCCACTCCTCCGACGAGGTTGGTAATTCTTTTTAACTCCTTTCCCAAATCCTCTATAAAGAAGCCGACCAAACCTTGGGAAAAGGTGGAAAAGATTAAATGTAGATGCTTTTTCCCGTGATAGGATTCCAGGTATTCCGCCGTCTGTTTCAGTAAACCCCGATAGTTTTGGGATAAACCCTTAATGGAAAAAATCCTAAAACCGCCGTTGGAAGTGAATTTGATGAAGAGAACTACAAGGGCATCTTTAACCGTTTTTTCGTTTGCAAACGCGGTTGTGGAGTGGAAGGCAACCCATTTATTTTCACCAAAGTAGTTATCAAAGGTTTCTATAGCCCTATTATCTATCGGATAGACTTTGGGGGAAAAGGAGACCAAAGCCAAGTCGAAATCCTGATACCTATAAAACCTATCCTCCATAAGTTGTTCTAAAACATCTTCAACCGCAAATTTCAGCACCGGATTTTTTGAAAAATACACCCTTGCCAACATCCACTTAATTTGACAAATATAGCACAAATAGAAACTTCATTTGTTTCAAAAAAACAAAAAAAAAAAAAAAA
>JALVWX010000067.1 GCA_027023165.1 Thermococcus sp.
GTCTAAGGATGTCGTTGGCACTCATCCATATGTAGATATAGTAATCCCCTATTCTGGAATAATGCCTGTCTTTTCCGTCTTTCCTACCTGACTTTAGCTCTGAAACATTCTTAACTACATAACCGGGGATGTATGGGAGTTTTCCTTCTCTCTTTAGGATGAATTCTGAATATTTCTCAAGAAGCTCTCTCCAGGTATGTCTTCTGAGATTGAGGACAATCCACTCTGTTGAAAATTTTACTACTGCTTTCACTGGCTGGGTGTACGTTACGTCTTGGAGATTTGATATCAAAGTTACGCCACTAGGGGTATCTGGAGCCAGTTGGGGTTTGGTTTCTTTATCTTTCTGCATTTCTGAAACAGTTAATGCACTTAGTATCTCTTCCGTGTTAAATTCGTGCTCTCCTAGTTTTCTGAACGCTATCTCCAACTGGTTAAACAACATGGCAAGTTCTTCCAGATTAACTATTCTCTCCTTTGAAAGGAAGGACAGTAGGAATGCAGCCCTTGTTTTTGGGTCTTTTAGTAGGTCGGTCTCAAATAGAATGCGCTCTTCAAGGGTTTTTCCGAGTTCAAAAGATTTCATGACTCTCCACTGGACACCGTTTGTTAAGATTCCATAGTTAACTCCTTTGTCATAACAGTATTTTCCAAGTTGTTTGAGAGGGTTGGGGTCATTTACAATATCAATTGATAGCTTTTTGGCCTCAAGGTATGCAACTACCGAACCGTTTAATATGAGGGCGTAATCCGCTCGCCCCATTCCTGTTTTGTCTTCGGGTCTGACTTCATCTGGATTCTTTATATCCCATCCAAGTGCTTCCAATATTTCAAAGATGAGCTGTTGTTTGACTGCCTCTTCATTTCTGGAATAAAACTCGCTATGTTTAGAGACTTTCGATTTAACTCGTTCTATTGCTCCGATGAGATTGTTCATGATGTTCCCACCCAGTTTATTATGATTCTCTTTTTGGATAAAAACATTTTGCGGACGTGCATTATCCCTGCTTGAAGCACGCCTCCAGTATCGGGTCATGTATTATGTAGTAAACGTTTCTCCCTTCTCTGACCTTCTCGAGGAACGATGAGTCAACGAGTGCCTTTAACAGCCTTGCCAAAACGCTGTCTGATATTGTTTTCCCCTCTTTCCTTTCCAGGTACTCCTTTATCTCCTCCCACGTCCGTTTTCCGCCCGCTACGGCCCGCGTTATCTCAATGTATCTTTTCCTCGCGGCCGTTCTCTTCTCCAAAAAGTTCTCGAACTCACTCATCGCGAGCGCCTTTGCCTCCTCGAAGACTTCATCGATGAGCCTCATGGATAAGCCCCTCTCCATGGCTTTCCTCCCGAAGAGGACGAGCCAGCCGACTATCCCGTCGAGCCTCTCAACCGCCTCTTGGACGAGCCTTTCCGGCGGGCTTATGCTAACCTGCCCGAACCCTTTCAACAGAAAGTCCATGCTCTGCTCTGGCGTAAAGCGGGACAGGCTTACCTCGTGGAAGTACCGTCCGTACAGGGGCGCTCTGGGGTCATCAACTCCCAAGTAGTCGTGGAGCAGGCCAATCTCTGAGCCTGTCATGACAATTCTCAGGTCGGAATAGTCGTAGAGGTGGGCTATCAGGCCTGCAAACTCACTGCCAACGGGTCCCCGGAGGTATTGAACCTCGTCGAAGGCTAGGACAACGTTATATTTCTCCAGTTCTCTGAATAGGGTCATCAGGTCGGTCTTCTCTCCCTTCCAAGAGAAGCTTACCCCGAATCCGAGAACTCTCAGGCCGGAGATGTTTTTAAGGTTTCCTTTGATTTCCTCCCAGATTCCACGGTTCTCGCGGAAGAACGCGTTGACGGCACTCTCTATCCTCTTGTAGACGTCCATGCGGGAGTTGGGGTTGACTCCCTGGAAATCCACGAGGACATGGGGGAGGGAAAGCTCGTTGAGGCCTACAAGGAGGAGGGAGGTCTTTCCCAGCCGTCTTATGCCGGTGATAACAGTTAAGGGATTTCCAGCCTTCAGGGACCTTTCAAACTCGCCCAGTTCATTTTCCCTGTCGTACAGGTCTTCCCTCCTTCTCTTCGGGCGGGTGTCGAAGTACACAACTACCACCCCAGTAGTTAGCTACCGGGGCAGGAGTTATAAGGGTTTTCTCTCCAATTATCAGTGGCGATGACGAGCCTCACGATAGCTGAAACTGCGCTTTGCGCAGCACCGTGATGAGGGGCATACTGGCCGAGCCGCTACGCTTTTATTCCCCCAAACCTGAAAAAAGACGAGCGATGACGACCTCTAGGGTATCTGACGTGGGGATGATGAAAGAAAAGGGCCGAGCTCACTCCTTCAGCTCCTCAATGCTCTCCATGACGTTCTCGAACTTCTTGAAGTCCTCGCTCTTGGCAAGCTGGGTGACGAAGTCGTCTATCTCCCTCTTCTCAAGGAACGCTCCGGCGAGGAGCTTGCCAGTGTAGTGGTTGTTCTTTATCTCCCAGAACATGTAGAACTCAGGGAAGTTCTCCTTTATCTTCCTGTAGGCGACGCCGTACTTCGAGTCCTTCAGCGGGTTCTGCTCGATGTAGAAGTGCCCCGGCTCAAGCTCTATCATGTGAAGGATCGCTCCCCTCTTGGTCCTGACCAGCTTAACCTTAACGTCCCACTCCTTCAGGACCTCCATGGTACCACCTCCTCCAAAAGGTTGGAAAAGGTTGATTTAAGTCTATCGGAAGGAATGGAAAGAATCAGAGGCTCCTGAGGTACTCGGCGTAGGCCTCGGCATCCATAAGCTCCTTAAGCTCCTCGTCGAGGTTGCTCGGCTTGAGCTTGACTATCCAGTTCTCGTATGGATCCTCGTTGAGAAGCTCCGGGGAATCCTCAAGCTCCTCGTTGACCTCGACGACCTCTCCGCTGAGGGGAGCGTAGACCTCAGAAACGGCCTTAACGCTCTCAAGCTCGCAGAGGACGTCGCCCTTGCCCACCTCTTTGCCCACTTCCGGAAGCTCAATATAGGCCAGATCACCAAGCCCCTTCTGGGCGTAGTCGCTTATGCCAACGAGAATGGTTCCGTCCTCAAGGACCTGCGCCCACTCGTGGTCCTTCGTGTAGTAAAGGCCCTCTTTGACCTTGTATTCTCCGACTTCGATCATGAACATCACCGGACGGTGTAACAGCTTTGGGCATTTAAACCTTTCTCGAAATGGAAAGGCTTATATCCGCCCGGGGCCTAGGAG
>JALVWX010000068.1 GCA_027023165.1 Thermococcus sp.
CTTCTGAATGACCTCATCGTTGAAGCCGAGCAAATAGAGGGAGCGGTCTATGTTCTTGCTCGCCTTGAGGAAGGCGTCAACGTCATCCACGAAGATGAAGTCGAAGTGCCTGCCCCTGAGAACCTCGTCGAACTTCCTGGCCATCCACTGGGCGCTGGTGACGAGGACCTCGTAGTCTTCGCCCTGGATTTTGGCGAGCATCTCCTCCTTCTCCTTCTTCCGGAGGTTGCCGTGGTAGTAGGCGAGGTTGACGTCAAGGCCTGCCCTCTCGGCTATGGCCTGGATCTTCCTGACCGTCTGGACAACCAGCGGCGTCGTTGGAACGACTATGTAGCTCCTCTTTCCCTTTGTTGCATGCCAGACGGCCATGAAGGCCCCAAAGGTGCTCTTGCCCATTCCGGTCGGGGCTATTATCGAGAAGCTCCTCCCCTTCAGAAGCCTCTTGACCCACGTCCTCTGGGCGCTCCAGAAGGTGAAGCCCGTCGCCTTTTCAAAGAACGCCTCGATCTCGCGGAGGTTCCTCTCGAGGCTGTATATCCTCTCCCACTCCTTCAGCGTGCCCCTGACATGAAGGGCGTTTCTAACTGCCGTAACGAGTTCAAAATAGGAATCGGCGTGAACGGGATTATTGAGGCACTCATCGCAGGGGTTCTTACTCACAAGCCTCTCGTCGGAGATCCTCCCAGAACAGTTTGGGCACATCTCCCTGTATATCGCCTTCATCTTCCCACCCTCTAATTCCTATTCTCGCGCGGAAGGGCTTTATAAGGCTTTTTAGAGGGACGCCTCAAGCTCCCGCAGTTCATCCCTAAGCCTAAGGGAAAGCTCGTAGTCCTCAAAGACGTGCCCGTACTCCTCCGCGACCTCCTCAAGGACGTGGAGAGCCTCCTTCCTCCCGGTCAGCTCCACGAGCCGCAAAGCCCTCCTGAAGAGCCTCGCGACCTCGCTTCCGCTCTCATCCGTGCTCATCGCAAAGCGAAGCTCCTTCAGCGTAACGTCGAGGGCCAGCTCCGGAACCTCACTCAGGAACTCCATCGCAACGGCCTCGGGAAAGATCTCAGCGTGTCCCTCAAAGGTCTCGAAGTAGAAGCCGTTCTCATAAGCTTTCATAACCGCCGCAACGTGCTTGCAGTCCCCGCCGAGGGGACAGGTGCAGCTGTTTTCTCCGGTTTCGAGGTCAAGCTCGACGTAGTAGGGGTACGTCCCAAGGACCTTGGAGAAGAGTCTGCTTCCGTGCTTGACGACCCAGAGAACCCTGCCGGATCTGTAGTAGCGCTCGCCCTTCCTGAGGGTTTTCTCGTCCATGGCCATCGGTGTGGCTTTCCCGGGCCGGCTTTAAGGCTTTCGGACGAGAGCGTTTTATACGCCTGCGAGTAGAAAATACGGTGGTGGCGATGGACGTGTTTGAACTCGCGAGGAGATATCACGACGAGCTTGGAATCGAGGAGCCGAGCATGGCGGCGATGGCGGCCGAGTTCTTCGACGATCTGGGCCTCAAGATGGCCGAGTTCCTCAAGGGGGAGGGCTACGCGGTCATAGGCACGAAGTTCATCGACTACGACAAGAGCCTCGTCCTGGACGTAACAAAGGGAGAAAAGAGGTTCGAGATAACGCTCAGGAAGAGCTAATACCTGCTCTCGTAGTCGAAGACTATCTCCTTCTTTTCGCCCGGATTGAGCGTCACCTTGAACTCCACGTAGCTGGCAGTCTCGTCCATTGGCCGGACGCTTGAGGTGACTATCTTCCCCCACTTGTGGTGTCTGACGATGACCGTCTTCGTCCCGTTGCCGAAGTTCTGGAGGGTTATCCTCACCTTGTAGTAGGAGTAGCCTTCCCCGCTCCTCTGCTCGAGTATCGCCGTGCTCCCTTTCAGGTCGTAGTCCCTGCCGATGCCTATCCTAACCGTGTCGCCCTTGGGCGTGTGCTCTATGGAGTTCTCGCCGATGAGCAGGCTTCCGTCCCCCGTTTCGCGGTAGATCTCAACGGTTCCCGCCGGGAGAACCTTATCGGTCTTGAAGGATATTGACTCGTAGACGGGCCTCTCGCCGTTCCCGGCCCAGCTCTCGTAGAGGTACTCGCGCTGGTACGGGGCTTCAATCCTCACGTAGGGGTACATCATGGTGCTCGAGGGGTTGATGTCAGCGATTCCGAGCCTGTACAGGTAGAAGGCCTCGACCTTCTGCGGCTCGCCGATCTGGACGGTCTCAGCTCCGGAGGCCGCTTTGGCGTAGAGAACGCGCGGCTGCGGAAGGGCCTGGTTGAGGTGGACGTCGCCAGCGATGAGAAGAACCTTCGTGCTCTTGAACTCCTGCGCCGTCGGGTTGCTGATCACGACGTAGCCGTAGAGTCTGGCGTCTTTTCCGATATAGAGCTTGTACCTGCTCTCCCAGCTCATGTTCGCCACCCTGTAGGTCACGCTGACGTTGTACTTTCCGGCCTTGTCCGCCTGGAGAACCGCGTAAACCCTCGCCTTTCCGTCGAGGTTCCTGGCCTTGAAGTATGAAACCTCACCCGGGTTTATTAGGTAGTAGCCGTCGCCCTCGACCGCTATCTTCCCGTTTTTGAAGCCGAGGAACCTGCCTTTGATGACGTCCCCGCCCCTCAGCTTTATCTCCACCCCGCTGCCAACGTTCGCCGAGTAAACGTCGCCGTTCGAACCCCTGCTGAAAACGCCGAGAACCCGGACTCCATCCTGGAGGGGCCTTATCGTGACCTCGGCGATGTTCAGTCCGGCCAACTCATCGAGCGGAACCTCGTTGAGGCCAGCTTTGAGGTCAAGTTCTTTCGTCTCCTCTATCACGCCGATCTTAGCTGAGTTGTAGAGAACAACGGTGGTATCGCTCGCGAGTGCCTTCTCACCCTGGAAGGAAAAGACCGACAGAACTATCAGCAGGGCCGCACCGACCCCTGCAATAAGCTTCTTCACGGAAATCACCCGTAACTACTTGGTCGAGGGGGTATTTATAACCCGGGCATCGCTTCAACCGAATTCAAAGCGAAGGGCCTTGGCAAATGGAAACCCTTTTAACTTCGCCGGTGAAGTGGGAAGTGTCAGGCTGATGAGGTGATTGGTATGGACAGGATTGAAAAGGCTAAGGCAATCATCGAGAAGGCGAAGGCCGAGAACAGGCCGCTCGTCGAGCCGGAGGCGAAGGAGATTCTCAAGCTCTACGGTGTCCCGGTTCCGGAGATTAAAGT
>JALVWX010000069.1 GCA_027023165.1 Thermococcus sp.
TTGCCATCCTCTTCGCTTGGTCTATGTTCTCGTCGCTGACTGGTGCTACCAGCTGGAATATCTCCCCCATCTGGAGAGGGAAGCGCTCGAGCATCTCAGAGACAGCCTTGAACGTCTTTGAGTTGGCGAAGCGGAAGTTTGCGGTGTCTGTGATAATTCCCGCCAGAAGGGCCCTGACGGCGGTCTCGTCGTAGAAGCCGAGGTACTTGAAAAGCTCCCACACGATTTCAGCCGTCGAAGTTCTTGAGGAATCAACCACCGCTACCTCCGCCCTTATCGGGCTGTCTTTCTCCACGTGGTGGTCGATGACTATGACCGTCTTTCCCTTCGGAATCTCAATCGGTTCGAGCTGCTCGAGCGATGACGTGTCGAAAATCATAACCACGTCCTCTTTAACCGCAGGGTCCCTCTCAACGGGGACCGGCGAGAAGGTGAGAAGCCTCTTCGCGTAGGAGGAGACGCTCTGGGCAACGCCTATCCTCACGTTCTCAACGCCGATTGATTTGAGGTAGATGGCAAAAGCTATCGCCGAGCCGAGGGAATCCGGGTCGGCGTTGTGGTGGCAGAGGAGGAGAAAGGATCTATCCCTTGCGCCCTCAAGAAAGCGTTTGAGCTTGATTTTGCCTTTCATCCGCTATCTCCCTCAGCTTCCTCTCAACGGCCTCGTAGGCCTTCTCAACGGCCCTGTCTATAAGCCCCTCAACGTCGACCTTGACAAAGATTGGAACCTCAAGGTAGACCTCAACCCCGAGGTCGAGGGTTTCCTCCCGATTTATTCTCGTCGTGACCTCTATGTCCTTGACGTCGCTCCTGTTGAGGGCATCGAAGACCTCCTTTATTATCGTCTCCTGCGCAAGCTCGCCGATTTCTATGAGCTGATCCTCGCTCAGCTCCGGAAGGCCTATGTGGATTACCCTCCTCCCGCCCCTTTCCCCTACCATTGCCGCATCCCCCTGGATATTAAAGAAAAGGAATCAGCCGGCCGTGGGCGGCCTGAGGGCGCTCTGAATCTGGGCGGTGAGTTCCTTGAGCTTCTCGTTGAGCTTCTTCTCCTGCCTCTCGAGGGCGCTGAGACGAACCTCAAGGGTCTCAACCTTCTCCTTAAGCTCCTCTACCGCCTTGGCCTTGTCGGTCTTGACGATGAGCGTCCCGACGGTCTTGTAGATGGTCGTCCCGTCATCGACCTTCTCGATCTCCTCAAGGGCCTTCTTGGCCTCGGTAAGCTCGAGCTGGACCTTTTGCTTCTGCTGAATGACGAGCTGGAGCTGCCCCTGGTAGCTCTCAAGCTGGCCGAGCATGGCCTGAACCTGCGGTGGGATGTTCTGCATACCAACACCTCCGTAATCGTAATGCCGGGTTAGAATAAGGGGCGGGCTTTAAATAATTTGGGGCAACAAAGAAGAGAGATAAGAGATCAAAAGAGTTCATCACTTAAAGTCCCATGTCCAGTCTATGGTTATTGAGTTAGTCCAATGTTCGTCTGGAAGCAGGGGGCGATTGTACGTCCACTCAACTGAAGCGACTAACTTTTGGTGCGCTGTTGTTGGGGAACTCGGAATGTTAGTTATGAACTGATATCCTGGCTCTAATTGGACCCAGCTGTTGGCGTAGCTATCATCTTCCTCCCGATTGAAGGTGTATGCCCATCTGACCCAGTCACCGTTAGTATCAACTGCTATTTTGAAGAGCTTGATGACCTGTTGTATTGTAACAGAGGCCCCTCCTGTTCCTAAAGTATATAAAATGGAGGACTTAACCTTGGAGCCGTATTTGTTAACGTCATGTGTGGGGCCAAACTTTGCGAGGTCAAAGATGTCGTTTCCATCAGGCTTAACGTTGGCATAAATTTTAACTGTGTCAATCTGCCACCTTCCACTCCCACTATCGCCGTAGAGGTGATGCCCTGACCATACGTAGGTCACCATATCAACAACTCTATAGTCCGCTTGAGGATCTGTATCGGCAAGCCTGTAGATTTCCCATACAAGTTTAAGCTTGCCCCGGGGTTTCCAGTTATCATTGGAACTCCACACAATTTTACTCTCGATATAAGCACTGACGGATGGAGTTCCCTCAGGTTTATACGTCCCGCTGGGTTTTCCATTGATTTTTACGTTCCAAGAGAAGTTAGAGGGTTCAGTCTTCAGCGTTATGGTTTTACCCCAGTCCACCCTGGAGAACTCCCTCTTAGCATCAGTAAGGAACTTGTTAACGTCCTTTATGTTAGTTCCTGCATATATGAAGAACTTCCCGTCAGGTAGAATCTTCACGACGTAGAGTGTGTTACCATCGAAGAGTGGAGCGTAAGGAATAGCTCCTGTCTTAGCCAAATTTTTTAGTGTCTGGGAATTCATGACCTCAAAGTTGCCCTTTTTCAGTCCTACCAAAATCTTGGAGACATTCTGGTTTATTGGGTAAATCCCGGAAATTGGGCTTGCTGGAGAGGCACTGCTCTGTGGGTACGCTGAGACAACAAAAAGGCTTCCAACTAATACTCCGAGTACAAACCATACCACTTTCTGTTGCATTCAACCCCCCAAAGGGATTGTCAATTTTAATTATTAACGCCATAGTATTTAAGCGTTTCGAATCTAAAAGGTGGAGATTATACTCAAGTGGAAGGTACTTCATAAATCCAGCGAATCCATCGCGACCTTGATCCATCTCAGATATGAGTTCAGCGTTCCCCTCAGGGCGGAGTTGTCCCTGGCCAAAAAGCGGATTACTATCCTGTTCCCCTCGCGCAGAAACTCTATCCTGCTCCTCCGGTAGGGCACGCTCTCATGCTCGTAGAGAACGCTCTCGTAAACAACCCTAGCTGTTTCCTCGTCCGGAAAAGAAAGCTCAATCACTCCCTCGATGGGCCAGCCTTCCGCGGGGCCTCCTTGTAGTCCCATCTCCTTCCGTCCTCCATTATCCATATCTTGACGCTTATGAGCGGGCCGACGGGGTTCTCCTTGTCAACGTCGAAGCGGTAGAAGTTGACCGCCATCCCGCGCGGGTGCCTCTCGATAACGCCGAGGACGTCCGTGTTGTACTTATCGGCTATTCCGCGGAGGGAGCGCTCCCGTCTTGGGACGAATGTTCCGCCCGTGAGTTCCGCAAAAGCC
>JALVWX010000070.1 GCA_027023165.1 Thermococcus sp.
GGGTCTGCAACAAAGAAGTAGCGGTTTGCTATAGGTTCAACTATCCTCCTGTTTATCGCGGCAAGGTTGTCCCAACTGATGGTTGTGTCACTCCTCTTTAGGCCGACTTCGATGATTAGCTCTCTGATTGCCTCCGGCTGAATCCCGCGCCTCCTCAAAGCGCGAATCGTTCCGAGCCTCGGGTCGTCCCAGCCGAGGTATTTCCCTTCCTCAATGCCCTTCCTAGTCTTCGACTTGCTGAGGATAACTCCCTCAATGCTCAGCCTGCCGTGGTGCACCGTAACCGGATATTCCCAGCCAAAATAATCATAGATATACCTCTGTCTCGTCTCGTTTTCAGCATGCTCCTGTCCGCGGAAGATATGAGTAACCCCAAGCTCGTGGTCGTCTATCGCTGAGGCAAAGTTGTAGAGGGGCCAGACGCGGTACTTGTTTCCAGTCCTTGGGTGGTTCGGGTTGTCTATGATTCTCAGAGCGGGCCAGTCCCTTACCGCGGGATTTGGATGCTTGAGGTCGGTCTTTATCCTGACTACGGCCTCCCCTTCCCTGTATTCACCGTTGAGCATCTTCCTCCATCTTTCAAGCTGAACCTCAACCGGCTCGTCCCTGTGCGGGCAGGCGATGCCCTTGTCGCGAAGTTCACGGAATTCCTCAGGTTTGCATGTGCAGACGTAGGCCGTCCCCATCTTAATCAGCTTCTCAGCGTAGTCGTAGTATATCTCCAGCCTGTCGCTGGCTATGTGTATCTCATCAATCTTGAAGCCGAGCCACTCAAGGTCCTCCTTAATCCACTCATAAAAGATAGGCTCTGGCCTCTTGACCTTCGGGTCTGTGTCGTCGAAGCGCAGGATGAACTTGCCATCATAGAGCCTCGCGTACTCGTGGCTTAGAATAGCGGCTCTCGCGTTCCCGAGGTGGAAGGCACCGTCAGGGTTCGGGGCGAAGCGCGTAACGACCTTGCCCTTCTCGGCCTTCGGGAGAGGAGGTAGGCCTTTCTTCTCCTCCTTCTTCCCCTTTTTCTCCTCGAAGAATTCCGGATAAATCTCGCGGAGCTTTGCCTCCTGCTCCTCAAGAGATAAGGCGTTCACCTTCTCAACTATCCCGTTTACGAGCGGGATTATCTCCTTCGCTTTAGGCCTCAGCTCGGGGTTCTCGCCGAGTACCTTCCCGATAACGGCCTTCGGGTTTGCCTTTCCTTTGTGGGTGTAAGCGTTAACCAGCGCGTACTTCCAGATAAGGGTCTCGACTTCCATCTTTCACCACCGGGGAGAGAAGAGCGGGGGAAGTTATAAAGGTTAGTCCTCCAGCTCAGACTTCATAAAGTTGGGAAAGCGGAAAAGAAAAGGATTCACTCAGCGAAGGTGATTATCTTCAGGTTGACCGGCCTTCTAACGACGTTGTACTTCCTTGCACCGACCAGATAGTGGACGCCGGTCTCGCTGACGGTGTCGATAAGCCTCTGGGTTATGACGCCGTTGAAGACCACGGCATAAACGTCCTTCCGTTCTTTAAGCTGGTTGGTAAGTTCCCTGACGGGAATCTCTGCTATGACGTTCCTGTTCTCGTTGAGGAGTATCGCGGTGGACTCTTTGGCACTCTTTACCCTCTCGATTAACTCCCTGAACTCGTCGAGTTCACTTGCCTTGGGCTTCTGTATCGGGCGGATTATGCGCTCCCCCT
This sequence comes from Thermococcus sp., assembly GCA_027023165.1. The sequence goes on from JALVWX010000070.1 coordinate 1,681, forward strand.
TCTCAACCCTCTCGGGCCTGCGCTCTTCAGCGACCTTCTGGGCGGAGGGTGTATGCTGGGCTGGGGCGGAGACTGCAATGGGAGCCTTCTTCTCCTTCTCAGCCTTCTCCTTCTCGCGCTCCTTCTCCCTGATAACGTCGTAGAAGTTCCTGCCCTTGTAGAAGATCTCCGTTATCACCTGCTCCGCCGGAACCTTGCTCCTCAGGGCCTTGACGATTTCCTTCTTGGTAAGCTCCTCGACCTCCTTGCCCTCAGGAGCGCGGGCCACGTAGTCAACGTCTGCGACCTGGAGGAGTTCTTTGAGGATAAGCTCACCTCCGCGGTCTCCGTCTGTGAAGGTCGTCACTATGCGCTCCTTGCTGAGCTTGATTATGGTTTCGGGGATCGAGGTTCCCTCAACCGCTATCGCGTTCTTTATCCCGTGCTTGAGCAGGTTGAGGACGTCAGCTCTACCCTCGACGACTATGATGGAGTCGGAGAACGGCACGTGCGGTCCGGCGGGCAGCTTCTCCGGCCCGTATTCGATAAGCTCCTTAGCTCTAACCGCCTTCTTGACCTCCTCGGTCAGCTCTTGGGTTTCGGGTATCTCCTGGTCCATGAGGCCCTCGAGTATCTCCTTGGCCCTCTCTATGATGTACTTCCTCTTGGTGGCCCTGACGTCCTCAATGCGGAGAACCCTTATCTGCGCCTCCGCGGGGCCGACGCGGTCTATGGTCTCGAGAGCGGCCGCTAAAATAGCCGTTTCAACCCTATCAAGGCTCGAGGGGACGGTTATCGTTCCATAGGTCTTTCCAGCCTTCGTGTGAACCTCAACCCTTATCCTCCCTATCCTGCCGGTCTTCTGGAGTTCCCTCAGGTCGAGGTCGTCCCCGAGAAGTCCCTCGGTCTGGCCGAATATTGCACCGACGACATCGGGCCTTTCAACTATTCCGTTTGCCTCAAATTCAGCGTACACAACATACTTTGTCGTTCCAAACTCATCTTTGGCTGACATGTTACCACCTTCTTTCCTCTTTTCAAACTTCTGCTTTTCGGACAAAATCTGGTGTATCACAGTCTTCTTCCTCTTCATCGAATCCCCTCCATAGGGGGTCAGAAACGGAGATTTTGAGGTAGAGGCCGTAGAGGTCCTCAACCCCTTTCACGTCCTTCTTGACCAGCTTCTTCAGCTCCCTGCGCGTCTCTGCGTCAACCCGGCAGGGATAGCCCTCGAGATAGCGGAGGAGCTTCCCCGCGAGTTCGTCGCCCTTCCTGTCGAAGTCGGTAAGTATCATGACTTCCTTATACGATGATGCGGTGAGCGCGATTTCGGTTAAAGGCAGGCGTGAGAGCCTTATTATCTCCGCCCTGACCCCCAGATTCCTCAGAGCCACCTCGTCTCGCCGGCCCTCCACGATGAGGGCACCTTCAAAC
>JALVWX010000071.1 GCA_027023165.1 Thermococcus sp.
TGTTAACGGCGATATCGTTCTTCGCCTCACTGACTTCTGCGATGCGAGGATAGAGACGAAGAAGGCCAACGGCGACGTTGAGTTCGTCGGCATAGACCCCGACGAGCCGGTTATTGGCACCGGGGAGTTTACCGTCAGGGCGAGCACCACCAACGGGAGCGTGAGGGTGGAGCTGGTCTGATTTCCAATTTTTGCAGAATTACATAATTGTTGAATTAGTTAGCTATGCTGAGGGGGTTAGCCGGGATGCTCGACGAGCTGAAGAACCTGGGAAGGAACTACTGGCTCTACACCGCTGGCAGGTGGATTTCGCAGGCCGGATGGGTGGTTCAGGATGTGGCCGTTCCGCTCTACGTGCTGGACAAGACGGGAAGCGGCGCGATGATGAGCGCCTTCGTGATGGTCGAACTGATTCCAACGTTGCTCCTGAATCCGATAGCCGGTGTGATCGGCGACCGCTATAACAGGAAGAGGCTCATGTACGGTCTCGATATTGCGAGAGGCGTTTTGCTCTTCGGCGTCCTGGCCCTCAACCTGCTGTCCATTCATCAGCTCCTCATCGTGCAGGTGTTAATGAGCGTCCTCGGGACGTTCTTTTCGGCGGGAATAATCGGAATGTTCCCGGATTTGGTGGATAAAGAGCGGCTCGCCCAGGCCAACTCAATACGCCAGATGGGCGGGCAGGTTATCAGGATAGTCGGCCCGGTTCTCGGAGGGCTGATATACGCGCTGGGTGGGATAAGGCTCGCTATACTGATAAACGCGGTCAGCTTCTTTGGTTCAGGCCTCTTCGAGACCCTCATCGAGTACGAGTGGGAGACGAGAAAGCTGAGCTCGGTTAGGGAAGTCTGGGAGGACATGGTCGAGGGCTTCCGTTTTATTGGGGACTCAAAGCCCCTGCTGATCCTCGTCAGCCTCGCCGTGATACTGAACACCCTCCTCAACCCTGTTTTTGCCGTTGTGCTTCCGTACCTTGCCAGGGTAACGCTGGGCCTTTCCTCCGTCAAATTTGGGAGCATTGAGACGGCAGCAACCCTCGGGGCCTTGGCTGGAAACCTCCTGATAGCGGGGAAGCTCAAAGAGAACTTGGAGGAGGTCTTCTTCAAGGCCGCCTTCGTACAGCTGGGCATCCTCTTCCTCCTCGTCCTCGCGGCTCATCCAGCTTTTAGGAACGTGGCCTATCCGCTCCTCGTAGTCACCTTCGTCCTCTTCGGGGCCTTCAACACCCTCGTAAACGTCCCCCTCTTCACGAAGCTCCAGAAGGCCGTGCCGGGGGAGGTGCGCTCGCGCTTCTTCACGGCGTTTGAGACTGCGGTCATGGCGACGACTCCGCTCGGAATGGCCATCGTCGGCCCAATCCTCAACGTCGTTCCGGTTTACGAGCTGGTGGGGGTTCTCTTGGCTGTGAGCTTCGCCATAGCGCTCGCTTTCTACCTGAGGTTCGGCGAAACCATTATGAGGGTCGGTGAGGAGGTTTCGGAGGTGGTAGGTTGACCCTCAGCAGGAACTTCTGGCTCTTCGCGGTTGGAAGGTTCATCTCCCAGCTCGGCTGGGCGGTTCAGGACGTAGCTCTGCCGCTCTACGTTCTGGACAAGACGCACAGCGGCTCGGCGATGACGGCTTTCATCCTGGCGGAGATGATACCCGCGATGATCGTCATGCCCTTCGCCGGTGTGATAGGCGACCGCTACAACAGGAAGCACCTAATGGTGGGCTTTGACCTCGCGCGTGGGATTCTTCTCTTCGGAGTTCTGGCCTTCAACCTGCTCTCAATCAAGCAACTCCTCGTTGTACAGGTGATAATGGCCACGATGGGGGCCTTCTTTGGGGCATCAACGGGTGCGATGTTCCCGGACTTGGTCGAGCCGGACGAGCTTGAGAGGGCCAACTCCATAACGAGTTCCTTCAACATTTTCGCCCGTCTCGTTGGTCCTGCCCTCGGCGGCTTCATCTACGCGGTTGGGGGAATAGCCTTGGCTCTCCTCGTCAACGCGGTGAGCTTCTTCGGCTCCGGCCTCTTTGAAATCCTTATCCAATACGAGTGGAAGGCTAGGGAGCTTGAGAACCTCCGGCAGGTTGTTTCGGACATAAAGGAGGGAATAGCATTCATCCGCTCGAACCGCTACCTCTGGACTCTTATGGGCTTTGCGATATTCATGATAGCCTTTGCACAGCCCTTCGGCGCCGTTCTGATGCCCTACGCCATGAGGGAAATTCTGAAGTTCTCAAGCTACCAGTTCGGCCTTCAGGAGAGCGCCTTCATGGTCGGAGCCTTGATTGGGAACGCGCTCATAGCGGCGAAGTTTGGCAAGAAGGCGGGGAGATACCTCTTCCACGCCCTCCTCTTCGACGGCGTCATGATACTGATCTTCACGTGGCTCATAAGTCCGTTTGCCGGCCTCTCAACGGCATCTGCCTTCCTTCTCCTGGCGGGCGTTAACGTCCTCTGGGGAGCGATTGAAGCGTTCCTCAACGTGCCGATAAACTCAAGGATACAGCGCGCGATTCCGAGCGAGGTCAGGGGTAGGGTCATGTCGGCGATGATGGTTCTGATGCACGCCGCCGGGCCCCTTGGTCTCCTCGCGGTTGGCCCGCTCCTCGACAGGTTTCCCGCGTGGACAGTTTCCCTCGGTCTCTGGGTGGGTATGGGGGCGGTGGTGCTCTACTACTGGATAAAGTACCGGGAAGTCCTCGCTGGAGAAGATGGAAGCGGCACAGCGGAAAGTGGAGAAAATGAGCCGGAGGTCACCTGACTTCCTTGACCTTTCCCTCCCTCTTTTCGATAACGCGCGCCATTATAAAGAGCAGGTCGCTGAGCCTGTTGAGGTAGACGAGGGCGTTCTTTCCAAAGCCGTAGTCGAGGACGAGCTTGGCAACCTTCCTCTCGGCCCTCCTCGCGACCGTCCTGCAGATGTCCAGCTTTGCGCTTGCTATCGTTGAACCGGGAAGAACGAAGGCCTTCATCTGGAACTCTTCCTCGTACTTCGCTATCAGCTCCTCCATCCACTTAACTTCCTCTTCTCCGACTTTGACGTACTTCCCCTTGCTGGCAAGCTCGCCCATGATGCCGTAGAG
>JALVWX010000072.1 GCA_027023165.1 Thermococcus sp.
GTGATGTAGATGGCGAAGAAGGGTGCTGGAGCTACCAGAGGAATTAGTCCCGTCAGGCCGACCCGTGCCCTGCCGGTCGGTGCCTACCTCAAGGTCGCCGACAATAGCGGCGCCAAGGTCATCCAGATCATAGGCGTCGTCGGCTACAAGGGGACGAGGAGAAGGCTCGCCAGCGCTGGTGTTGGCGACATGGTCATCGCCGCCGTCAAGAAGGGAAGGCCGGACATCAGGCACCAGGTCGTCAGGGCCGTCGTCGTCAGGCAGAGGAAGGAGTACAGAAGGCTTGATGGCATGCGCGTTAAGTTCGAGGACAACGCTGCCGCGATAGTCACCCCCGAAGGTGTTCCGAGGGGAACCGAGATCAGGGGTGCCATAGCGAGGGAGGCTGCCGAGAGGTGGGTCAGGCTCGGCAGCATAGCGAGCATAGTGTTGTGAGGTGAGAATGATGAAGCTCGATACTAAACAGCCGAGAAAGCAGAGGAAGTTCCTCCACAACGCTCCCCTTCACCTTAGGAGCAAGATAATGGCCGCCACCCTGAGCGAGAACCTCAGGAACAAGTATGGAATAAGGAGCATGCCCATCAGGGTTGGCGACAAGGTCAGGGTTATGCGCGGCGACTTCAAGGGCAAGGAAGGCAAGGTCATGGAGATCGACCTTAAGAGGTACAGGATCCACATAGAGGGTGTCACCCATAAGAAGACCGACGGCACCGAGGTGTTCTACCCGGTCCACCCGTCGAACGTTATGATAGTCGAACTCAATCTCGACGATGAGAAGAGGGAGAAGATAATTAAGAGGAGGGCTGGCTGATGGCGAGGAAAGGAGCCAAGAGGCACCTTAAGAGACTTGCCGCTCCGAATCAGTGGTACATTCACAGGAAGGAGTACAAGTGGGCGGTCAGGCCGAGGGCTGGGCCGCACAGCATGAAAACTTCCATACCGCTGCTCTACATAGTCAGGGACTACCTTGGCTACGCCAAGACTGCCCGTGAGGCTAGGAAAATACTCAACGAGGGCAAGATCCTCGTTGACGGCCGCGTTAGGAAGGACTATAAGTTCCCGGTCGGTATAATGGACGTCATATCCATCCCGGAGACCGGCGAGCACTACAGGGTCCTTCCGAACAGGATAGGCAAGCTCATACTCCACCCGATTACCGAGAAGGAAGCGGGCATAAAACCGCTCAGGATAAGCAACAAGAGAATGGTCAAGGGCGCGAAGGTTCAGCTCAACCTCCACGACGGAAGCAACCACCTCATCACCATGGACGAGAAGGACAGGTACATGACCGCATACACTGTCCTCATGAAGGTCCCGGAGAGGGAGGTCATCGAGGTTCTCCCGTTCGAGGTTGGCTCCTACGTCTTCGTTACCCAGGGTAAGAACGTCGCGAGGAAGGGTAAGGTCGTTGAGGTCAGGCGCTTCCCGATGGGCTGGCCCGACGTCGTTACCATCGAGGACGAGAACGGCGAGCTTTTCGACACCCTGAAGGAGTACGCCTTCGTCGTTGGAAAGGAGAAGCCGGAGATTTCCCTTCCGTGAGGTGAGGTGAGATGCAGATCAACAGAGAGGCTATCCTTGCAGACTGGGAAGCTCACCCAATGAGAAGGCCCAGAATAGCGAAGCTCACCATAAACATCGGCGTTGGCGAGAGCGGTGAGAGGCTCACCAAGGCCGAGAAGATGCTTGAGCAGCTCGTCGGCCAGAAGCCGATCAGAAGGAGGGCCAAGCAGACCAACAGGGACTTCGGAATCAGGCGCGGCGAGCCGATAGCCGTTAAGGTCACCCTCCGCGGCGAGAAAGCTAGGCAGATGCTTGACAGGCTTCTTGAGGCAGTTGACAGGAAGCTCAAGGCGAGCAACTTCGACGAGCACGGCAACTTCTGCTTTGGGATACAGGAGCACATCAACATTCCGGGCGTCGAGTACGACCCGGAGATCGGTATCTTCGGTATGGACGTCTGTGTCACCCTCGAGAGGCCAGGTTTCAGGGTCGCCAAGAGGAAGAGGCAGAGGAAAAAGCTTCCGACCAAGCACAAGCTGACGAAGGAAGAGGGTATCGTCTTCGCTACTGAGGAGTTCAAAGTCCAGGTGGAGGGATTGTGAGATGGCGAAGGCTGACTACAACAAGAGGAAGCCCAGGAAGTTTGGGAAGGGCGCGAGAAGGTGCATGCGCTGCGGCCAGTATGGCCCGGTTATCAGGATCCACGGCCTGATGCTGTGCAGGCACTGCTTTAGAGAGATAGCCCCCAAGCTGGGCTTTAAGAAGTACGAGTGAGGTGAGAGGAGATGACTCTACTTGATCCGCTGGCGAACGCTCTCTCCCACATAACCAACAGCGAGAGGGTCGGAAAGAAGGAGGTCTACCTCAAGCCGGCCTCCAAGCTCATGGGAGAGGTTCTCAGGGTTATGCAGGAGAACGGCTACATAGGCGAGTTCGAGTTCATCGACGACGGAAGGGCCGGCATCTACAGGGTGCTTCTCATAGGCAAGATCAACAAGGCTGGTGCCATAAAGCCGCGCTTCCCGGTCAAGGCTAGGGAGTACGAGGCCTGGGAGAAGAGGTTCCTTCCGGCCTTCGAGTTCGGTATCCTCATAGTCTCGACCTCCCAGGGTGTTATGACCCACAAAGAGGCAATCGAGAAGGGAATCGGCGGCAGACTGATAGCCTACGTCTACTGAGGTGAGAGAGATGCCGATGGACGCGTGGGTAAGGGAAGAGGTTGAGATTCCAAAGGGCGTTGAGGTCACCGTTGAGAACAACGTCGTCAAGGTCAAGGGCCCCAAGGGTGAGCTTGAGAGGGAGTTCAGCTACCCGGGAGTCAGGATATTCACCGAGGACGGCAAGGTCGTCGTCTTCAAGGAGTTCCCGAGGAAGAGGGACATAGCCATAGCCAGGACCTTCAGGGCGCACATAGCCAACATGATCAAAGGCGTCACCGAGGGCTTCACCTACAAGCTCAAGGCAGTCTACAGCCACTTCCCCATGACCGTCAAGGTTCAGGGTGACGAGGTCGTCATAGAGAACTTCCTCGGTGAGAAGAACCCGAGGAGGGCCAAGATAC
>JALVWX010000073.1 GCA_027023165.1 Thermococcus sp.
GGCTGGTGTGTGGCCCGGGGTCATCTGCGACGAGGATTACAAGACCACCCTCGACACCTGAATAGGCCAGACTCATTAGCGGGTCAGCGGCAACGTTTAAGCCAACACACTTCATCGTGACGAGAGCCCTCAACCCGGTGTAGGCAACTCCCGCCGCTTCCTCCAAAGCGACTTTCTCGTTCGGTGCCCACTCGGCGAAGACCTCTGGCTTGAGCCTTGCGATGGTTTCTATAACCTCGGTTGAAGGCGTTCCGGGGTAACCCGTTGCAAAAACGACACCGCTCTCGAGGGCGCCGTAGGCTATGGCCTCGTTCCCCATGAGGAGCTTTTTCATTTTGGTTTTGGGCTTGAATTCAGCAGAACCGTAATCCTGAACTTCCTCCATTGACACCACCCCTTGGGTGTTGCCCCCCGGAGTTAAAACTCTATGCCCAGCGAAAAACGGGCGAAACCGAAAAATTTTCAATACCTGCGCAGGCCCCTCTCGTAGTTCTCGCGCTCTACCTCGGCATTCCGGTTCCTGCCCCTGCCTCTTGCGAGCAGGACGTAGAGGATTATCCCGATGACGATTAGGGCCGCCATGTAGCCTCCAAACTCCTTCAGGAGAGCCAGGAGTGTTGAGCTTGCGGCGGCGAATATTCCGATGACCACCAGAACGGCCACAATGAGCAGGGCCGTGTAGCCGTAGCGTTCCATGAAGGTTGCAGAGTCCATGGGAGCACCTCTTTCCATGTTGGCGGCATTCCTTTAAAAGGACTGCCCTATACTCCTCTGGGGATACCATGAAGGTGGATGATGTACTCAGGATGGTCGACGAGGCCATCGCAAACCTTGAGATAGCGGTTATAGCCAACCAGAACCGGGTTTTTGAAAGCCCCCAGACCAGCTACGAGTTCGCCCAGCGCGCCGTTGAACTCCAGGAGGATCTCGACGACCTCAAGAAGCTCAGGGAGGAACTTTCAAAGCTCGATCCCGAGGACGAGATGGAGGACCACTACCCGAGGGAGGACGTTGAGCGGCTCGTTAAGATGCTCGATCTCCTGAGAAGAACGAACGCGCACTTCTACTGAGGTGGTTCCGTGGACTTCAGGGGGCCTGAGGAGAAGCTGGTGGCCTTCAGGGACGCACGGGACTGGAAAGGCTATCACACGCCGAAGAATCTCGCCATCTCTGCTGCGGTCGAGTTAGGGGAATTGCTGGAGCACTTCCAGTGGGAGAGTGATGAGGAGATACTGGAGGCCGTGAAGAATCCCGGAAAAAAGAGTCAATAGCCGACGAGATAGCGCACGTAGTGATTTATCTCACGCTCCTCGCCCACGAACTCGGAATAGACCTGGACGAGGCCATCGAGAGGAAAATCAAAAAGAACGCCGAGAAATACCCGGTTAGAGCTTCCGGCCGAACGCGGCCCTGAGCATCTCAACTTCTTCCCTGCTCAGCCGGTTCCTCTCCCAGCGCTCCCTCATGTTCAGGTTTTCATCCTCTAAGTCAAGAACAGCCTTCCTGACCCCGCCGCGGGGATGGGAGCAGTCGCCCTCCAACCTCGGAATAACGTGGAGGTGCAGATGGGGAACCGTCTGGCCGGCAGCTTTTCCAAGGTTCATGCCCACGTTGAAGGCGTCCGGTTTAAGCGTCTCCCTCAATACCTCCATCGCGAGTTCCATTCCGCGTATCAGCTCCATCTTCTCCTCCTCGTTTAGGTCCTCCCAGCGCTCGACGTGTCTCTTTGGGACAACGAGGAGATGGCCCCTGCTGGCTGGATATGCATCAAGGAGGATTCTCACCAGGTCGCCCTCGTGGATGAGCTGTTCTTTTGGAGGCTTGCAGAACGGGCACTCCATCGCCAACACCAAAGGCTTAAAACGGGTTCCGGATAAAAAGCTCCCGGTGGGAGAATGGGTGAGGAAGCATTGGAGGAGATGAAGAGAACCTACCAGAGATTTTTAGCGGTCGGCCTCGGTTTGATGCTCGTTGCGTTCGCGCTCATGATATGGCACCCCCTCGGCAGAAACGCGTCCCTCGTTCTGGCGGTTGTGATATTCCTGTTCGCGTTCATCCCCCTCGAGTTCGCGCGCAGGATAGCCAGAAGGATGGCGATGGTCGCCCTGAGGGGAACAGAAAAGCTTAATTAACCGCCGCCCAAATTAGACGGGAGAGTAAGGAGATAGCGATGATTATGAGGTGATGTAGAATGGCGTTTGTACCACCACAGGCCGGTTACGACAGGGCCATTACTGTTTTCAGCCCTGATGGAAGGCTCTTCCAGGTGAACTACGCGAGGGAGGCAGTGAAGCGCGGAGCAACGGCTGTCGGCGTCAAGTGGAAGGACGGCGTCGTCCTTGCCGTTGAGAAGAGGATAACGAGCAAGCTCATCGAGCCTAGCAGCTACGAGAAGATATTCCAGATCGACGACCACATAGCCGCGGCTCCGAGCGGCATAATAGCCGATGCGAGGGTTCTCGTCGACAGGGCCAGGCTGGAGGCTCAAATCTACCGCCTGACCTACGGAGAGCCTGTCCCGCTCAACGTTCTCGTCAAGAAGATATGCGACCTCAAGCAGGCCCACACACAGTACGGAGGTGTGAGGCCCTTCGGTGCGGCCCTTCTTATGGCCGGCGTCAATGACAAGCCCGAACTCTACGAAACCGATCCGAGCGGGGCGTACTTCGAGTGGAAGGCCGTCGCGATAGGAAGCGGAAGGAACGTGGCGATGGCCATCTTCGAGGAGCACTACAGGGACGACCTCGACATGGGGGGCGCGGTAAAGCTCGCCATACTCGCCCTGGCCAAGACCCTCGAGGAGCCGAGCGCTGACGGAATAGAGGTCGCCTACATAACGATGGACGACAAGCGCTGGAAGAAGCTCTCAAAGGACGACGTCGGGAGGTATCTCTCCGAGATAATCGAGGAAGCCAAGAAAGAGGAAGTCGAGGAGAAGGAGGAGGACTACTCCGAACTCGACCAGAACTACTGAGGTGGCGGGCGATGCCCATAAGCGTTGATAAGGCCGTCATCGCCCGGCTCAAGACCCACGGCGAGACGTTTG
>JALVWX010000074.1 GCA_027023165.1 Thermococcus sp.
ATTTGGCTCCAAGGGCGATTTACACGAGCGGTAAGAGCAGTTCGGCCGCGGGGCTTACGGCGGCAGCCGTCCGCGACGAGTTCACAGGCTCTTGGGTCCTGGAAGCTGGTGTCCTTGTGTTGGCAGATGGCGGCTTTGCACTGATTGACGAGTTCGACAAGATGAGCGACAGGGATAGAAGCGCGATACACGAGGCGCTGGAACAGCAGAGCATCAGCATCTCCAAGGCGGGCATCACAGCGACGCTCAATTCAAGAACGACCGTCATAGCGGCCGCCAATCCGAAGTACGGGCGCTTCAACAGGCACAAGTCCCTTCCGGAGCAGCTTGACCTCCCCCCAACACTGCTCAGCCGTTTCGACCTGATCTTCCTCCTTCTCGACGAGCCGGACGAGAAAGTGGATTCCCAGATAGCGGAGCACATCCTAAGGGTTAGACGGGGAGAGGCCGAGGCAGTGACGCCGAAGATACCCTACGACCTCCTCAAGAAGTACATAGCCTACGCGAGGAAGAACGTTCACCCCGTCTTAAGCAGGGAAGCCATGGACGAGATAAAGCGCTACTACGTTCGGATGAGGAAGGGGTTCAAGCGCTCCGGCGAGGAGGAAGGGGTGCAGCCGATTCCAGTCACGGCCAGGCAGCTCGAGGCCCTAATCCGTCTCAGCGAGGCCCACGCGAGGATGCGCCTGAGCGAGACGGTTACGAGGGAAGACGCGAGGGCTGCGATCCAGATAATCGAGGAGATGATAAGGACCATTGCCACGGACGAAGAGGGAACGCTCGACATATCGATCCTTGAGGTCGGTAAAAGCTCGAGGAAGATAAACAAGATCGACAGGCTCATCGACATCATCAAGAACCTTGAGAGCGAGGGAGAATTCGGAGCGCCCGAGGACAGGGTCATCGAGGCGGCCAAGCAGGCTGGGATAGGCACGGAGAACGACATTAGAAAGCTGCTGAACGACCTGAAGAGGGACGCGAGAATATACGAGCCGAGGGCGGGCTTCTACAGGGTTCTCTGATGGCCCTTTTCCCTCTCCTCCCCCACGCCAAAAGGTTATAAACGGGGTGTGAGAGGTAGGATGGAGGTGAGAGCATGAGCGAGAAGAAGGTTGACTTTTACGATTTCGAGGGTCTGCTCGAGAAGGCCTACGACGAGCTTCCCGAGAACGTCAAACATCACCACTCACGTTTTGAGGTTCCCGCGGCTCAGGTTACCATAGCCGGCAACAGGACGATAATAGAGAACTTCCTCGACATCGCGGAGGCGATGAACCGCGACCCGAACCACCTCCTCAAGTTCCTGCTGAGGGAGGTCGGAACCGCTGGAACGCTCGAGGGGAGGCGCGTCATACTCCAGGGACGCTTTACTCCGTACCTCATAGCCAACAAGCTCAAAAAGTACCTCAAGGAGTTCGTCATCTGCCCGGTCTGCGGTTCACCGGACACGAAGATCATCAAGAAGGGCCGCTTCCACTTCCTCAAGTGCGAGGCCTGCGGTGCGGAAACGCCGATACAGTACATCTGACATCCTGTCCCCCTTTCTTTCGGTCTTCCCGTGCCGGCCAACTCGATGGACGTTTTATCCGTTAGGGTATTCTAAAGGTTGAAAACCCTTTTAAACTTTACAAACTACAAGTGTCAGGCATCACGCCACCCAAGGGGGAGTTCTCATGAGTATGGAGGAAAAGGTCAACGAACTGTATGAGAGGAAGAAGAAGATTCTGGAGATGGGCGGCGAAAAGGCCGTGGAGAAGCAGCACGCCAAGGGAAAGCTCACCGCCCGCGAGAGGATTGAGAAGCTCCTCGACCCGGGAAGCTTCGTCGAGATAGGAATGTTCGTCAAGCACCGCGGAACGGAGTTCGGAATGGATAGGAAGGAGCTTCCGGCCGACGGCGTCATAACCGGCTACGGAACCATTGATGGAAGGCTCGTCTTCGTCTTCGCCCAGGACTTCACGGTGATGGGCGGCTCGCTCGGCGAGATGCACGCTGCGAAGATAAAGCGCGTCATGGAGCTGGCTCTGGAAGCCGGCGCTCCGGTAATAGGCCTCAACGACTCGGGCGGAGCGAGGATTCAGGAGGGCGTTGACTCGCTCAAGGGCTACGGCGACATCTTCAAGATGAACACCCTCCTGAGCGGTGTCGTCCCACAGATAACAGCCATCATGGGCCCATGCGCCGGAGGAGCGGTTTACAGCCCTGCCATCGGTGACTTCATTCTAATGGTCGACAACCCCGCGAGCTTCATGTTCATCACCGGTCCGCAGGTCGTTAAAGCTGTTACCGGCGTCGAGGTCACGCCGATACAGCTCGGAGGAGCGATGGTTCACGCCCAGAGGGCGGGACAGGCACACCTCATAGGGAAGAGCGACGAGGAGGTTCTGGCACTCATAAGGAGGCTCGTCGGCTACCTGCCGTCAAACAACATGGAGAAGCCGCCGAGGGTTAAGACGAACGACCTGCCCTTCAGGAAGACCGAGAACCTCTACAACATCGTCCCTGACGACCCGAACAAGGGCTACGACGTGAGACAGGTCATCTACGAGATAGTCGACCGCAACAAGAACGGCAACCCGGACTTCCTCGAGATTCTGCCCTACTTTGCACCGAACGCGGTTGTGGGCTTTGGAAGAATGAACGGTCAAACGGTCGGAATAGTCGCCAACAACCCGATATACCTGGCTGGAGTCCTCGACATCGACAGCTCGGACAAGATTGCACGCTTCGTCAGGACCTGCGACGCCTTCAACATCCCGGTAGTTACTCTCGTCGACGTTCCGGGCTACCTGCCGGGCACTCAGCAGGAGTACGGGGGAATCATAAGGCACGGAGCCAAGATACTCTACGCCTACGCGGAAGCCACCGTCCCGATGGTCACGGTCGTGCTGAGGAAGGCCTACGGCGGAGCCTACCTCGCGATGGGAAGCAAGCACCTCGGAGCGGACTTCGTGTTTGCGTGGCCCACCGCGGAGATAGCGGTCATGGGGCCTGAGGGCGCTGCAAACATCATATTCAGGAAGGAGATAGCCCAAGCGGAGAACCCGGAGGAGGTTCGCCAGCAGAAGATAGCCGAGTACCGCGAGAAGTTCGCCAACCCCTACGTTGCCGCGGCCCGCGGCTACATCGACGACGTCATAGACCCGGCCGAGACGAGGGCGAAGATAATCATGTCGCTTGAAGCCCTCGAGAGCAAGCGCGTCAAGCTTCCGCCGAAGAAGCACGGCAACATACCCCTGTGAGGTGTTAACATGGTCGTGATGAGTGAGTTCATGGAGGGGCTTAACTTAACCGTGCTGGGGGTTACGATAGTCTTCACGGTGCTGTCCATACTTGCGGTGGTCCTCTACGCAGTGGGATGGACTGAAAGGAGGCTCGTGGAGAAGGAGGCCAGGGGTGCCTCTTTACAGGCTCCAGCTCCGGCCCCCGCGGCTGAGACCAGGGAGGAGGAAAAGGCAGGGATACCCCCGAGGGATCTCGCGGTTATAACCGCGGCGGTTCTGGCTTACACCGCTGAGAAGGCAAGCCAGCTCAGGCCCCTGCCATTTAGGAGGAAGGTTTCCGATTCGTGGCGCCTCTACGGCCTGCAGAGTTCAATGGAGGATGTTGAAGATTTCAACTATGAGTTGGGGAAGTGGTGAAGATGGCAAAGGTCAAGGTCATCGTTGATGGTGTTGAGTACGAGGTTGAGGTTGAGGAGCTGCCCGGGGGGAAGTTCAGGGTAAGCTTCGAAGACAGGGAGTACACCGTTGAGGCCAAGGGACTTGGAATCGACGTCGGAGCTTTAAGTGCACCCGTCCAGGCTTCGACTCCGGTTCGGACTGCCGCCCCCAGTGTCCCAGCGGCTCCGGTTTCAGCGCCGGCCGCTCCTGTTGCCCCGGCATCAACACCCGCCCCGGCTGGTGAGGGTATTGTGACTTCACCAATGCCGGGCAAGATTCTGAGGATTCTGGTGAAGGAGGGCGAGCAGGTTAAGACCGGCCAGGGACTGGTTGTTTTAGAAGCAATGAAGATGGAGAACGAGATTCCAGCGCCGAAGGACGGTGTGGTTAAGAGAATACTCGTCAAAGAAGGCGACACCGTCGACACAGGACAACCACTAATCGAACTCGGGTGAGGGCCATGACGGGAATGCTCGACCAGATAATCAACTTCTTCCAGGGGATGGGCCTGCTCCACCTCACGTGGGGCAACGTCGTCATGATAGCAGTTGGACTGACGCTCGTCTACCTCGCCATCAGGTATGAGATGGAACCCCTTCTGCTGCTCCCGATAGGAATAAGCGCCGTCCTCGTCAACATACCCCTCGGAAGCCTCGTCAACTGGCCGGTCGCGCCGAACCTGCCGGAGCACATAGCGGACAACATATTCGCCACGCTCAGCTACCTGAACCAGCAGTACGGACCGCCGGGAATCTTCGACATAATCTACTACACGCTCGTCAGGACGGAGATAGTGCCGCTCCTGATATTCTTCGGCCTCGGAGCCATGACCGACTTCGGCCCGCTCATAGCCGACCCCAAGACCGCTCTGATGGGTGCCGCGGCCCAGATAGGCGTCTTCATAGCGATGCTCACCGCCCTCGCGCTCGGCTTCAACCTGCACCAGGCGGCCAGCATAGGAATCATCGGAGGTGCCGATGGACCGACCACCATCTACCTGACGACGAAGCTGGCCCCGGAGATACTGGGAGCAACGGCGGTGGCAGCTTACTCCTACATGAGCCTCGTTCCCCTCATACAGCCTCCAATCATCAAGGCCCTGACAAGCCCGGAGGAGAGAAAGATACGCATGGAGCAGCTCAGGCCCGTCTCAAAGCGCGAGAAGATAATCTTCCCGATAGTGGCAATGATAACCATCGGCCTCCTCGTTCCCAGCGCGGCCCCGCTCGTCGGAATGCTCATGATCGGCAACCTGTTCCGTGAGAGCGGCGTCGTCGAGAGGCTGAGCAAAGCAGCCCAGGAGGAGCTAATGAACATCGTTACCATCTTCCTCGGACTGGGCGTCGGTTCGACGATGAGGGCCGACAGCTTCCTCACCAAGGAGACCCTCCTCATCCTCGGGCTTGGAATAGTCGCCTTCGCCAGCGCCACAGCCGGGGGAGTGCTCTTCGGAAAGCTCATGAAGAAGATTAGCGGTGGAAAGATCAACCCGATGATAGGTGCGGCTGGAGTTTCGGCGGTTCCGATGAGCGCTCGCGTCGTCCAGAGGATGGCCAGCGAGGAAGACCCGGGCAACTTCATCCTGATGCACGCCATGGGTCCGAACGTCGCGGGGGTTATAGGAACGGCGGTTGCCGCGGGTGTTTTCCTGGCCGTTCTCGGCTGACCTCCTTTTCTTTAACCCTTTACCGATGTCTACGGAAAGATTAAAATAGGGTGAGGACGCTTTAACTTAAAGCGGTGGTGAGAAAATGCGCGTGAAGACCCTGATGACCCCGGATCCAGTGGTCATAGAGCTTCCTGCCACGAGAGAGTACGCACTGGAGCTTTTCAGGAAGCATAAGGTCAGGTCATTCCCGGTCATCAACCGGAACACCAAGGCTCTTACGGGAATCATAAGCATAAAGAGGGTTCTCCTCCACCCCGACGAGGACCAGCTGGCGATGCTCATAAGGAGGGAAGTACCCACCGTAAAGCCCGACGATGACCTCAAGAAGGCCGTCAGAAAGATGCTCGAGCTTGACTACAGAAGGGTAGTCGTGGTGGATGACGAGAACCATGTCCTCGGCGTCCTCACCGTTGGAGACATTGTGAGGCGCTACCTTGCCAAAAACGAGAAGCTGAAGAACATAACCATCGAGAAGTACTACCAGAAGAACGTTGGCGTCGTCTGGCACGGGACACCGCTTAAGGCCGCCCTCAAGGCCCTCCTCCTGTGCAACGCGATGGCAATTCCGGTTATCGACGATGACGGAAATCTTGTCGGAATGGTGGACGAGACGGACCTCCTCAAGGACAGTGAGGTCGTCAGGGTGATGAAGCAGACGGCTTTAGCGGCCTCCAGCGAGGAGGACTGGATACTCGAGAGCAACCCGACGCTGCTCTTTGAAAAGGCAGAGCTTCAGCTCCCCAAGAAGCCGGTCGCGGAGATAATGAACCGCGAGCTTATCGTGGCCACACCCCACATGAGCGTCTACGACGTGGCCCAGAAGATGGTGCAGTACGAAATCGAGCAGCTGCCCGTCATCAAAGGTGAGGGCGAACTCGTCGGCATCGTCAGGGACATGGACATCATAAAGGTCATCCTCAACAAGTGAGCGTTTTTAAGCCCCACCCCTTTCTATTTCCGGGGATGTTTATGCGGGAGGTTAAGGTTTCGCTCTTCGGTTTTGGAAACGTTGGAAAAGCAGTGGTGAGGGTTCTCCTCGAGAAGAAACGGTTTTTCCGAGAGAGGTATGGTATAGCGCTTAAGGTTGTGAGCATCGCCGACACCAGCGGAGTAATCTGGCTCCCGGAGGGGATAGACCTCAGGGAGTCCATCCTTGTCAAGGAGACCTTCGGGAAGCTCTCCGCCTGGACGAACGACTATGAGGTTTACAACTTTACCCCAGAGGAAGCCGTGGAGGAGATCGACGCCGATATCGTCATCGATGTGACCAACGATAAGAACGCCTGGGAATGGCACCTCACCGCGCTTAAGACCGGCAAAGCGGTCGTCACAAGCAACAAGCCGCCTTTAGCGTTCCACTATGCCAAGCTGGTTGGCGAAGCCGAGAAGAGGGACGTTCCGTATCTATTTGAGGCAACTGTCATGGCCGGAACGCCGGTAATTGGAATCCTGCGCGAGAACATGCTCGGTGACACCATTGAGAGGATAGAGGCGGTTCTCAACGCAACTACAACCTTCATCTTGGGCAGGATGGAAACGGGGAAGACCTTCGAAGAAGCCCTGAAAGAAGCGCAGTCGCTCGGGATAGCTGAGAGGGACCCGAGAGGGGACGTTCTGGGCATAGATGCCGGATACAAGGCGACGATTCTGCACTGCATTGCCTTCGGCCCGATAACCTTCAGGGAGGCCAAGGTGAAAGGCATAGTCGAGATAACCCACGGGGAGGTTCAGAGGGCCAGGGCCAAGAGGAAGACCATCAGACTCGTCGCGACGATTGAGAGAGGGGACATAACCGTCGAGCCAAAGGAGGTGCCGCTGAACAGCCCTCTGGCAGTCGAGAGCCACGAGAACGCGGCGGTGATAAAGACCGACCTTCTCGGCAAGCTGGTCGTCAAAGGAGCTGGAGCTGGGCTAGAGGAGACGGCGAGCGGCGTGATGAGCGACATTGTGAAAGCCGCGCTCAGAACAGCCTGACCCTTTCACCCCCGAATTCGATGAAAACCCTCGGAAAGAAACGGCCTGGTTTGACTACCACTGTCAGCTCTTCCCCGTTTAGCTCAACGGTGCTCTCACCTGGCAGCAGGGGAATGAACCTCCTTTCATCTCCCTCCAGAATGAGACGTGAGAAGTCCCAGCTCGAATAAATCCGATAGAGTGACCCGTTTGCGTTCACTTCGACCGCGGGGACGCCCAGTTTATCAAAGAACACGAAAGCCAGGCCCAAGAGAAATGAAAAAACGGCAGCTGGGGGATTTGACCGTAACAACACAATCGCAACTGCGAACTCAACGACTGCAATGCTCGCCAGAATCCGGTGCCTCTTACCCTCAACTAGCCGCGTCCGCCTCATCGACCCAAACTCTTTTTAACGGTTCTTATACCTTTCGAACGGTGGAACCATGGAGCACATCATAGCACTCCACCAGGTCTACGCGGAGCTTCTCTTCCGCGGACTGAAAACGGTGGAGATAAGAAAGTCCCGGGCCTTCAACGAGGGCGACCTCGTTTTCCTCTACGTCGCGAGGGGCAACCCCTACGAGCTTCGGGATACGCTCAGGAGGCTCGGACTCCACGAGGAGCAGACTTTAACGGAGAGAGGAACGATAGCGGGTGGCTTTGAGGTTGGGGACGTGATAAAGGCCGACATCGATACCCTCTGGGAGCTGACGAAGGAGACTAGCGGTCTAACACTTGTCCACGGCGAGAACGGGAAGAAGTGGCTGGGGGAGTACATTAAGGACTACGGATACGCCTTCACTGTGGAGAGGCCGTTTCTCTTCAGGGAGCCGGTGAGCAGGGAGGAGATGAAGGAAAAGTACGGCGTTCACGTCGAGGGGATAATCCACCTTTCGAGGCGGACGAGAAAAGAGTGGGTGAAGAACCTGATAGAAGACCTCCTGACGAGGGAGGTCGTTTACCTCTGAGCGGCATCTTCTCCGGGCTTTTCCTCCGAGGAATCCCCGAACTCTTTTAAATCCTCTGGATTCTCCTCAGCATCAAGCTCCTCCGGGTTGACCTTCACGTAGGGGCCGAGGTTGAGGGAGTCTATCTCCTCCTGGGTTAAGAGTCTGCTCTTGACCTTCTCGCCCACGAGCGCGCTGTTCCCGAGGGGATCCATTATTCTAACGGTGAGGGGCTTCTTGCCCTCCCTGACGTCCTCGATGTACTTGAGAATCTCGTCGGTCTTTTTCACGGCTTCCTCTTCCCCCTCGCTCTCCTTGAAGCTCCTCGCCATGAGAAGGGCTTCCTTAACGCGCTCCAGGAGGCCCTCAACGTTGGTGACGAAACCTTCTGCCGCCGGCCCGGGTTCCACCTTGACCCCTATCTCGTCCAGCTCTATGGTCCCGCTCTTGCTCCTCACGACCCTTGTGAAAAGATCCTTTTCGTTCTCCACTTTGACGGTGTAGAGCTTTGGCGGTCTGTCCTCGAGTATTATGACGTCGGCGTTTCTGTAGCCGCACTTCTCGCAGTAGATAGTGCTCTCCATAACCTTTCCGAAGTACGGGATTTCGTGAACGTACTGAATGGCCTTCAGCGTGCCCTTGCCGCCACATATCGGGCAGTCTCCGAGGGTAACCACCTTGATGTCCTCGGGCTTAGGCTCGCCCTCGCGCTTCTCAACCATTTCACACCACCAAAGAATAGGCCGAACTCCCCCTTATAAAGTCATGGGGAAAGAAAATCGAAATCACTTGGCGATCTTTATGTCCGACGGGACGAGGATCAGCTTTACCTCGTGCTTGCACACTTTAGCGGCCTGACCGCCGAGGGCGCCCACCATACCCTTGATCTGCTCCGCAACCTTTTCAAGAATCTCTGGCTTTACCTCAAGCGGGCCGAGGTCGACGAGGACGATGTTGCCTCCCTGGAGTTCCTCCGAGATCCTCTCGAGGTCTGCGTAACTGGTTACAACCACCTTCTTGAGATAGCGTATCTGAGGTTTGACTATCTCCTTAGCAAGAACATCCTCCTCAAGGGGCACCACATCGATGTCATGCCTGGGAGAAGAAACCTCCTTTTTGACCGACGCAGGAGGCTTCCTGACGGGCCTGGGCTTTTCATCCTTCTTTTTAATGCTGTCAAACAACCCCATGATTGTTCCCCCCGGTTAATCGTAAGGGCTGGATTATTTTTGGCATTGGCCTTTATATCTCTTTCTGAAAGGCAGAAGGGCATCGACAAAAGGGTAGAAACGAAAAGGCTCAGGCGGACTTGACCGCCTCAAGAACCTTCTCCCTAAGCTCGGCACCCTTCTTTATCGAGGTGTCAACGGCGTACATTACTTCCTCGAGCTTGAAGCTCCCGCCTTCACCCTTCTGCGCGGCGGATATCATGCCGTTCTCGTCGGAGGTTATGGTTATCCTGCCGTCCATCACAAGCTCCTCGTCGAGGCTCGGATCAACGACCATTGTGCTCCCTATCTTGGCCATCGTCACTGGGATTGGAATCCTTCTGACCGGAAGAGGCTCGTACTCGTCGAGAACCTCCACCTCGTCCGTCTCCTCGTTGTACCTCACCTTCGGCATCTTTGTGCTCAGCAGGGCGGCTATCGCCCCTATTCCGGTCGCGTCGAGGAGGTTGCCATCGTGATCCAGGACGTGGACGTCTATGAAGACGACGCGGACGAGCTTGCCCGGAACTATGACCAGCTTCTCAAGCTCAACTGCCTGGCTCTCCCTAATGCCCCTGTCAACAACACGGGCCAGCTCGATGGCGTTCTCGTCCGGCGGGCCGGGTTCAAAGCTCGGAGAGGCAAGCGGGACAAGTTCAACGTTGGTGGTTATGACACCCCTGTCAGGGAGGTCTGGGAACGGCTCGCCCATGTCGACTTTTATGCCGACGAGGACCTGAGTGTTTCCGAGCTTCACCCAGGCCGAACCCTCAGCCTTCTCAATGACGTTGACCTTGATCTCGAGATCGCGGTAGTCCTCGAGACCGCGGCCGTCGAGGCGCTTTCCGTCCCTGAGGAGGGCTAGAATCCTGTCGCGCATTATGCCCGCCATAACTTCCATATCACTCATTTCCCGCCACCTCCTCTGCTATCCTGAGGTACTTCTCCCTGAGGGCTTCCCTCTGCTTCTGGTAGACCGCCTTGGCGCCCTTGATGGCCAGCTTAACAGCCTCAACGAACTCCTCCCTGGTCAGGTAGCCGTCCATCTGAAGGAGCGTTATGTCGTTCTTGAGTGGCATTATCGCCACGGGAACGTCGGACTCGCCGTAGTTGTCCTCGTCCTTGTTGAGGTCAAGGACTATCTCCCCGTCTATCTTTCCAGCGGCGCAGGCAGCGACGAGGTCCCTCATCGGAACGCCGGCGTCGGCGAGAGCCAGGGAAGCGGCCGTTATGCCGGCAACGCGGGTTCCGGCGTCTGCCTGGAGAACCTCTATGAAAACATCGACGGCCGTTCTCGGAAAGGCATCCAGAAGAAGTGCCGGTTCAAGGGCACCGCGGATGACCTTGCTTATCTCAACGCTCCTCCTGTCCGGCCCGGGCTTTTTGCGCTCTTCAACGCTGAAGGGAGCCATGTTGTAGCGAACGCGAAGGATTCCCCTGTCGGGCCTCTGGAGGTGCTTGGGATGTATCTCCCTCGGCCCGTAGACAGCGGCCAGAATCTTGTTCTTGCCCCACTCAACGTAGGCTGAACCGTCTGCGTTCTTCAGCACGCCAACCTCCATCTTAATGGGCCTGAGTTCGTACTTCTTCCTACCGTCAACCCTTCTACCGTTCTCATCTATGAGCTTTAAACCCTCTGGTCTTCCCATCATTCTGCCTCACCTTTCTCATCGCTCTTCTCCTCAATCTGGGGCACCTCATCGATGACTCCCTCTTCCCTGAGCGCCCTGAGCCTCTCGGTGAGGAACTCCTTTATCCTGTCGGTGAGTCCCTGGGTGTGGCTCTCGCGGTCGACCTTGAGTATGGCCTCTATCGCGAGCTTCTCAAGTTCGTCGTTCCTTCCGCTCACCCATACCCATCCATTCTGGCCGACGATTATGCGCGTGTTGGTCAGCTTCTTGATGAGGTTTATCATCGAACCGCCCTTGCCGATGAGCCTCGGCACCTTGGAGGGGGTGATGGTCACAAGCTGGCCTCCCCTGAGCGGACCGCCCCTGAAGGGCATTCCCTTCGTGGTGAGGTCTATCTGGTTTATTTCGTTGTAGCCCTTTATGCGGGCGTAGATTATGTCGCCTATATCGAATATCTTCCGGAGGTCGGTCTTCATGAGGTCGATGCGCTCTTCGACTGCATCCTGGACGCGGAGGCTGGCCTCGTAGGGCGCGCCTATGTCAACGGCCCAGTTGGAGAAGCGGACGTCCACTATCTTTCCGAGGACGTTGTCGCCCACTTCCGGCATGTACGGTCCTTCGAGTGGGATGACGCGTATGAGGTCGCCCCTGACTTCCACAAGACCAACCACAGTCGAGTAAATTCTGTTTCCTTCTCTGAAGGTCCCTCTTCCGTTCTTATACGGCCCCTGGGCAAGCAGGGTCCCAGGAACCACAAGATCCCTTGGCTTAACAAAAATCCTCTTCATAGCCCCTTCCTCTCTATAAGTTTAGTTACGGCACTGCCCTTTGTAAGGGCGTTAAGCTTCTCGTAAAACTCCTCCTCAACTCCTCCAGGAATCTCGATGAGGAACATCCACGAGCCATCGCTGGCCCACTCCTCCCTTTTAATCGTTCCGAACCTCCTGACCTCGCCGTAGGCCCTGCCCACGTAGTCGCCCGGTATCTTGACGGCTATCACCTTCATCTCCAGCTTTATCGGGAGGAGCGGCCTTATGGCCTTGATGACCCCTGGAACCTGAGCCTCCGCATCTTTGAAGAGGTCAACGTGAACCCCTGCCTCCTCCATGGCCTTGAGGATCCTGTCGACCGGGTGTGGATAGCCGGTTCTCGGGTCAACGGCGTGCCTGTGTATCACCGTCGCTATGTAGCGCCTCTTCTCCTCGAGCATCTGCCTCCTCTGCTCGGCCGTGAGCTGGACGTCGCCCTTCCGCAGGATGGTCTTCGCCACCTCGTAGGGATCGCTCGTGCCGAATATTTTCTCCATCTCGTGCTCGCTGGCCTTGTCGCCCTTGTGGGCGTCCTTGAAAACGTAGGGGGTGGCGAGGATCTCGTCTATGGGAATCTCCTTGCCCTCCTTGAAGTCCCGGGCGAGGTATGGGTCGACCAGTATCTCGAACGTCTCGCCGTGGGTCTTGAGCCGGGCGATGACGGCTTTATCAACGCTTATGGGCATCGCCCGCCACCTCAGTAGTT
>JALVWX010000075.1 GCA_027023165.1 Thermococcus sp.
CTCGAGGAGGACGTTCTCAACGAGCTTCCGATTATAGCGGGAACCCTCTTCGTCCTCATAGGAAGGGTCATCAAGGCCCTCCATCCCGAGATTAAGAACGTCTATCCCGAGCACATCGAGGAAGCTAAGAAGGTTCTAGATTATACGCTTTGAACTTCCCTCCCGCTTTTCGCTTTTCTTACGAACCATGTTCCCAAGGCAAGTAAGAGGAGTGTTGCAAAGGACATTATTACGAATCCTTCCCGCCATCCCCCGAGAAGTAAATCAGCCAAACTGGGGTATGAAAGGAACAAGAGGGCAAGGCCGAAGGGAAACGGCTCTATCCTCGGTACTTTACCCCGTTTTTCCTTTTCGCCCAGACTGTCCTTCATAATACCAACCAGAAGAACTACAAGGAAGATTATCCCACCCGTAAGGGCTGAACTACCCTCGGTGTAGCCTCCAAGAACTGCCGTAAAAACTGAAAGTCCGAGAAAAACTAGGACAGCATTGCCCAGGAGTTCTGTAACTTTCTCCGGCTTCTCGGGTGTTGTTCTGTTTACTAGGGATAACCACATCGCCAGCCATGCCAGTTCGATGGAGAGGAGAGTGAAGAGCTGGGCTTTCAAGTTGAGAGTTGTCAGAATTCCGAAAAATGGCACCACAACAACTCCTAACGATGCAAGAATGGCCCACCCAAAGGCTTTTGCCTCGTCTTTCCTATTCACAATCCCCATTAGGAGGGCAAAAATAAACCATACAACAGGCATAACAATGGCTGAAACCGCGAGTAAAACGCTGTACCATTCGAATTTAACTGGTATAACGACATCAACACTGAAAGGAATGTGCTTTGACGTCTTTTCTCTCGTTTCCATCCAAAATTCTCCCGTGCCAACTATCGAGATTTTGCCCTCCTCAATCAGTTTGAGAACATCGGTTATCCCCTTAACTTCGCCCTTCATGGAGAGGTTGTACACAACAACTTCGCCGGGCTTTATCCACCTCTCCGGCAGTTTGAGGAATTGATAACCAAAATCCACACCCCTAGGAATGACGTTCAGCTTTTTCCAGTAAGTGAAAGAGTATTTAATGGTGGTGTTAGTGGGATTAACGAAAGTTACGGCACACCTACCTTCCACAATCACATCAGGACCCGAATATGATGTCCATGTCCCTTTTACTGTTAAATGACCGCAGTTAAGTGAGAGAGTTCCATTGTGAGAAATATCCCCAGCGCTAGCTGTCCGTGAGACTGATAGGAGTACCATCAAAACGATGATTCCAAAAGCCGTTTCTTTTCTCATGACTTCGAGTTTTTGAGATAACTTTAAAAAGTTTTATGGAAGGACTACACAAGGATTAAAATGAGAAAGGCGATAATGGGACTGGAGGAAGAGAGTGCATGAGAAGAAGCCCTCTGACTTTAGCCCCGTTGCTCTTGGTGACTTTGCTCTTGATGACTCTCAGTCCTGTTTCTGGGGCCAAAATAGAGTGCACGGAGAAAGTTCACGTAGAGGATACTATAACCTGCACCTTTTATGGAGAGGAAAACGTTTCGATTAAACTCCTATCAATTGATAGATATAGAGTCGGCGATTCCTTTCCCGTATTCTACCAAAGCGGAAAGATTCTGTATCCCAACAGCGACGGCTTTTACACCGGAAATGGCCCCTTTGCTGTTGAAATCCCCTCTGGAGAAGTGATTTCCTTTGTGTATCGGAGCTCGGGCTACTGCTGTGAAAAGTGGGTCTTCTACGACAAGTGGCATACCCTAACCTTCCTCGTTAAGGACGGAGCAGGGAGTGAAAGGATAACTGTCCGGGTGTTCATAGACGGGGACGTTCTTTCAACCATATGGCACTCAATAAAACCTGTTCTTCCGCTTATCTTTATTGTCCTCATCATTGCTTTTTACAAAGACCTCCTTGAAATTGCAAGGCTAGCAACTGGAAGGGCTCCCAAGACTAAACCCGAAAAAAGAGAAACGCCAAAAGGTCCAAGCAGATGGCTCTATGGACTCACATTGTACGCCATTCTCGTGATTTCTCTTTATGCTTCGCTTGTCATACTTTACTTCCTCGGAAGCCCTGAGAACATGGAGGGAGACTTTTCTATCCTCGTTCCCTCGCTGATTGCCACGTTCCTCCTTCTCATGTTTAGGGAAGAGGCTAACATCCTTGAGAAGGTCGGAAGGGGTCACACTCTCAAAAAACCCGCTTTAACGGGAGTTGAGATTGTGCCCATATCGCTCATAACCTATAAACACGCTACTTGGCTCGGCTTTTTAGCCTTTTATGTAGCTCTGTTCATCAGCAGGTATGAGCTCCTGAACAGGCTCCTAAGGGCAATTGCCCTTCCCCTCTCCGTCGGATGGGTATTCCACATCCTTAAGTCCGTTAGAGCGGACCCGGTATTTGCGGTTTATTTCGCCGGTATAGCCATTCTGTTTCCCCTCTATATCTTGGTTAGGGTTTCCAGAGTTGAAGGTATTCCAGAGGGCCCCGCGGAAGAGAAAGCCCGATATATTAAAATCAAACAAGCGCTTGAGAGAGCTACGAAGCGAGACTTGGGGGAAGGCCTATGAAAAGACTCCTCTCGGTCTTTTTTATACTCATATTATTGGCTCCAATCGCAAGCGGTGCAACAGTAAACTGTCCTCATAGAATCAACGCAACGGTGAAAGATGTATTTTGCACCCTGAACGCAGGCGAAAATAGAAAGCTCGCTGTTTACATCAGCTCAGTCGACGGCGTTGAGCTGAAGCCGGGAGAGGCGCTACTCTACGTGGAATACAATGGCAGAGAGCGAATGGCGTGGTGGGGTGAAAAGCCACTCTGGTTCAAACCACCTGCGAGGATAAAGCTTCCACTCTGGTACGCGCTTTCAAGGATAACTGACGATTACGAGGGGCCGTTTCCACCGGGTCTTAACTGGATGTTCCTTGGAAAAGAGAACGTCTTTACCTTCACCCTGCTCCAAGAAAACGGTAGTAGTGAGAAGGTAGCGGTGAAAATTTTCATCGACGGAAGGCCTCGCTTGGGGGC
>JALVWX010000076.1 GCA_027023165.1 Thermococcus sp.
TACTAACCCGGAAAAAAGCCGTCGGCAGTTATGACTTTCTTGGAATCAACATCAATTTCGACGGCTTTTTTCCGGGTTAGTATTTTACCCCCGCTCCGCTCAACGATTCGGGCAAGTTCATCTGTGATTGCACTGCAACCGCCCTTAACGAGGCCCGGCCCTCCCCACTTCAGAGCGGCCTTGATTTCTCTCGCCAGTTCCCCTGCAGGAACGTCCAAGACACTGTCGGCCCAGCCGAGGAAGCTTTTTATGAACAGGTCAACGAACTCGTTGTCACCGATTTTCTCCCTCATCCACTCGCGCCCGCTCATCTCGGCCTCTTCGCCTGCTGGCAGCTTGTTGCGTTTTATGTCCGCGAGGAGCTTCATGGCTTTTGCTTTTTCCCGCCAGCCGAGGTACTTCCAGCCGTCGCGGTAGTGGAAGGTCTTTCCCTCGTAGAATATCATCCCCTTGGGTTGGGAGTTCACTATCGTGACGTTCGCGCTGAGGAGTTTAAGGAGATACGCGAGAGGCCCGTCCTCGCCGTGAGGGAGCATGTGGAAAGCGCCGGTGGAGAGGCCGAAGCCTTTGTAGTCCAGATTTGTGAAGCGGCCGCCGACGTAGGGGGCCTTTTCGAGGACGGTAACCTCGTAGCCATTCTTAGCGAGGAAGGAGGAAGTCAAAAGCCCGCCGATTCCGGAGCCTATGATAACTGCCCTCATTCTACCACCTGGAGAGATGAGGTGACGGAGAATTATAAGGGTTTGGCCGTTGCACGGCTATGCAACTCCTTTACCCAGGCTTCTTTTGATTTGTTCTAAGAGGAAAATTTGGGTTAGAATAAATTCATACTCGAAAAAAAAAGGAAGAATTTTTACTTAAAGTAAAAGGAAAAGTTTATAGGCACACCCTGTTCGCTATATCCAGATACAAAAACTCCTGGAGGCCGAAGGATGAACGTGATAGAAATCAACAACCTCACAAAGATATACCCCGACGGCACAAAGGCCAACGACGGAATCTCCATTCGCGTTGGAAAGAACGAAATCGTTGGAATTATCGGCCCCAACGGTGCCGGAAAAACCACACTAATACGACAGCTTTTGGGACTTTTGAAGCCAACAAGCGGCTCAATTAAGGTAATGGGCAAAGACATTGAAGACAACGCCGATATCATAAAGAAAACCCTCGCCTACGTGCCCCAGTATCCCCTCAGCTTTCCCTCTTTGAGGGTTGAGGAGGTGTTGGAGTACGTCCTTAGGATGAGGGACAAAAACATTTCAAAAGATGAAATAAGCGAACGGATATCTAATGTTCTGAACCTCGTGGGCCTCAGCGGAGCGGCAAAGTTCTTCGGGTATCAGCTGTCGGGGGGCATGAAAAAGTCCCTGCTGTTGGCGATGGCCCTCGTTCAGGAGCTTCCGGTTCTCGTGCTCGACGAGCCAACGAGCATGGTGGACATCGTTACAAAGCACCGGTTGTGGGAGGTGATAAGGGACTCCAACCGCGAGGGAATCCTCCTTGCCAGTCACGACATGAACGAAGTGAAGGCCCTGTGCGACAGGGTATACCTTCTCCTCCACGGAAAAATAGTGGCCTCTGGCACTCCAGCGGATATGGTCTCGATGATTAAGATGCCCACTGAAGTTCGTCTTATACCTCAAGGAGAGATACCCTCAAGCATCCTTCCGAATGAACACAGAAAACGCGGAGACCTCTATGAACTGGCCTTTGATACGCTCGAGGAAGCACTAAGGGCGGTGGAGGTCATCATCAAGACCGCGGGCGTGTCTTACCTCGAAATCGAGTCCCCATCATTTGAGAACCTTGTGATAAACCTCATCGGGAGGGACGACGAATGATTCGCCCTCTAATCGGAATGGAGCTAAAGGGTATGAGGATCTACAAAACGTTTCTCTTTGTCAACCTTCTACTCATGCCGCTGGCCCTGCTCTTCATGATGATTATGAACTCTGGCTCAAGAACCCCTGAGGAGGTCTCGTACCTTGTGAGCGGCTTTATCGTCGTTTCGCTGGTGAGTTCTTTCCTTGGAACGCTGACGAACAGGGTCAGCAACGTTTTCGAACCCAGCGTTCTTGAGCTGTATTCCACGCTACCCCCGAGGATATCAAAGGTGGTCCTTGCTCAGTTCCTCACGTATTCCCTTCTAGTCCTTCCCCAGGTGCTTATCGGCCTCGCAGTTATCGTTTCCTACCAGGGAGCGGGCAGGATAAACATCCTCCTCCTGATCCTGGCTCTTTCAATCACTTTCATCGAGCTGGGAACGCTTGCCGTCGCTATAGGGGCGAAGATTGGAAACCCCTACAAGGCGATGGCCGTTACCGGGATACTGCCCTGGCTGCTCGTGGTGTTCTCTCCGGCCTACTACCGCTCCAGCTTTCCGGCGCTCTACCTTAATCCCGTTACGTACCTCCTGTCCTGCATCCGCTCGGCCATTGGGCTGGAGGGTGCAAGCCCCATACCCTGGCTGGTCTCAGCTGTCCTAACGGGGATTTTCTTGCTCTCTGCACTCAGAAGTCTACGTTCCGGCTATATGCTTGAGAAGCCGTTTTAGCTCTTTCATTAATTTTTCGTTAGTAAGGAAAAGGAAGGGATAAAAACGCCGGTCAGAGCCTCCACTCCACACCAAGGGCCTCGCTGTAGGCGTCAAGAACCCTCTCAAGGTACTCCTTGGCGGTGCCGACCTTGTCGAGCCTGAACCTCTCTGCCCAGCGCTCGTTCCCGAACTCCTCGCTTCCCCTCGCGACGAGGTCTATGACGCGCATGCTGTCCCAGAAGGATGGAGTGTAGCCAGCCTTCCTCGCGAACTCGATGAGCCTCTTGAGCTGCTTCCTGGCGTGCTCCTCCATGTCGACGTTTTCGCCGTAGGCGTCCATGAAGAGGGCCTTGAGGACGGACTTCATCCATCCGCGGTGGAAGCGGCACCAGCCGACGTTGTCGTACCAGAACTCCCAGAGAGCAGAGGCTATTATCTTCTGCGCCAGCTCTTCTGGCTCGAGGAAGACGCCGAACTGGTAGAACGTCCAATAGCGCCCCTGAATCGGGAGCGGGATGTAGTTTCCGATGGCCCAATACATGGTCGGCGTCATCTCGCCGTCCTCGCCGAGCGGAGTAAAGACTGCATAGTCCTTGAAGCTCTCTCCATAGCTGAGCCTGTCCTTAAAGCGCTCGTCGAAGATTACGCTCGCCTTCCTCTTGCCGAGGCCGATTATCCTCGCTATCTCGTTCTCGGCGAAGGCGACGCGGTGAGCCAGCTCTGCAACGAGCTTCGCGTTCTTCTCGCTCGCCTCAACGGGCCTCTGGAGTAGGGCATCCTTCGTGAAGTCCGGCCTATCGCTTAGGCCCACTTCCTCTGGCTTGAGCAGTCCGCGGTGAACCAGCTCGAGAACCCACGCGGCGGTTCCGCCGAACTCTATCGCGTCGAATCCCATCGCGTCAACGGCCGGAACGCTTATATCACTCGCGCGGAGGGTTATAACTCCACTGAGCGGGCCGTTGGCTTCCCTCGGCTCGTACTCGATGTGGTGGCCGTTGGCGTACTTCTTACACACAACGGGACACGGCTCGCCGCAGTTCGTCCAGTTCTTGGTTTCTATGGCTTCCCTGTTGAAGGGCTCCCAGTAGTGCTTCATTATGGCCTCGTGGATCTTTATGCGCTCCTCCTTCTCGATGTACGGCATCCCCCAGTTGAGTATCGGCACGAAGTCGCCCTCCGCCGGATAGTTTCCTCCGAAGGTTCCGCCGGTTTTCAGCTTGGGGTTGTACTTGTACTTGACCGTCTTTTCCGCGATGACGTCGTTGTAGGGCTTTTTATGGACGCCTTCGACTATGCCCTTGGCCGTTCTGAAGGATGAGATGTCCTCGCCCGGGAAGGCCCTCTTCCTTGGCTTTCCGCCGAAGATAATTCCAACGACGTTGTGAGCGCGCAGGAGAACGGAGCCAGAACCGCCGCGGGCGGCCCAGTCCTCGCTTCCAACGACGCGCTTCCCCTTTCTGAGGGTCTGGGAGAATATTCCGCCGTAGTTGGTGTTGAGTGCGGCAGGTCCAACGACCGCTATGCGGTACTCGAAGTCGAAGCGCTCTCCAAAGGTGTCTATGAGGTACCGGGTGAGCGCGTAGACCCCTTCCTCGCCCTTGTAGTTCCTCCAGATCTCGATAACTTTTTCCAACTCTATCTCATGTAGCTCAACCCTCACGTTCTCGCCGTCGTTGTAGAGTATAACAACCACCGGCTTCTCTGCCTTCCCCTCGAACGTCACGAAGTCAACGCCAACGTTCTTGAAGGCGTATGCCGCTCCGCCCATCGCCGAGGGGAAGAGCGTTCCATAGAGCGGTGAACGGAAGAAGAACATAAGCCTGTGGGCACCGGGAAGAATCGAGCCTGCAAAGGGACCCCTACCCATCACGACGACGTTCCTGAGATCGTAGGGGTCTACGCTGTGGGTTCCGAGCTTTTCGTGAAGCTCGAGACCGTAGTCTATGACCCCGTAAATCTCCTCCCTCTCAACCTCCTCGTTTTCAACGCTTCCATCGCTCAGGTTGAGTTTGAGAACCGTGAACCTCATACTCCCACCCCTCTGTATCACTCTGAGTGTTAGTTTTCTTCCGGAGCATATTTAAGGCTTCCGATGGCCTTCGACTGGATAAGCCCCGAATTATAAAAACGTTGGTGATTAAGAGCGTACACCGCTCAAATGAACAAAAAAGGGGAGGGAAATCACTCGATTTTCTCAAAGCGCTCCTCGAGCCTCTTGAGGACGCCCGGAAGGGTCGTGTACTCCATTTCCTCAAGCGGAAGTCTGTGAGGCTCGAAGGGTCCGTGTCTGCGCATGTACTCGGTAATCTCGAGGGCCTTCTGCCTCGCGTAGTCAAATGCCGGGTCGTCGAAGAGGTCAACCGGACCGACGAGTTTTCCTTCAGGGCTTATCTGCCAGCCAAGAGCGACAACTCTCGGCGGACCGTCGAAGCGCGTTGGGTTGGCGTCGCACATCGAAACGGGCAGTATCGGGCCGTTGTGGGAACCGCGCATCCAGCCGCTGACGAGGTGCGGGAATGCGAACGGCTCAAGAACCTCCCCGAGTGCCGGAAGACCGCTCTGGGCCCTAACTATCGCCACAGGGTCGTCCTTACCAACGTATTCGCCAGCGACCTCGTAGAGCTTCTCCGTGCTGACAACGGCGACAGGTTCGTCCTTGCTTATCTTGTGGCCCTCCTTGGGATAAACACGCTTGATGACGTAGCGGCTCTTGGCGCCGATGAGTGCAAGGAGGTCGTAAAGCTCCTCCGGGGTGTTGAGGATGACGCGCTTGTGCTCCTTGATGTCCCAGACCTCAAAGCGGAAGCCCATGTGCATGTTCGGGTCGATGACCAAACCAGCGGTGTTAAACGGGTCGGCGAACATTCTGAATATCGGCAGGTTGAAGGCTCCAGGCTCGGTCTTGTCCATGTGGAACGTAACTATAGGCTCGCTCTTCCTCAGCGTTATCTCCATCTCGGCAACGCCAGGTCCCATCCCGCGGACGTTGCCGCTGAAGGCATCCTTGAGGAGGTCCTGGCCGGCGCCGTAGAGGCCAAGCTCCTTTGCAACCTTCGTTGCCTCCTCGAAGGCCTTCCAGGCGAGGCCGTGAACTTCCTCGCTGTCAACACCCTTCCTGTGGGTCATTATGAGCTGGAGGTCGTCTCCACAGGTCGCTACGTAGAAGTCGATTATAGCTCCATCCTCAACGGCCTTTGAGAGGACTTCCTCGGCGGTCTCAACGAGCTGTGGGTGAACCCTGGAGTGCCCGGGCCATCCGCCGATGTCTGCTTTGATAACACTAATTGTAATCTTATCTCCGACTGCCATGGCAACCACCACTACCCTTAACACTTTTATGCTTATAAAACGTTAATATCACCGTCGATGATACACAAAGAGACGGCAAAATTCAGGTGTTCTAACCAAAAATCCGATAAGAGGCAATAAGAAAGAAAAGTCACTCGCAAATATCTGCCCAGCCGAACTGCTCCCTGGCTATTTTGACGAGTTTTTTGAGTTCGTCTCGCTTTATGTTAACGCTTGAACTTGCACCTACGAGGGCAATTATCCCGTGAACTTCTTCCTGAAGCTGCAGAACGTCATCGTGGACCTTGACAACCCTGAGTTCTCTCCTCGCGGTCTCGTCGTCGCTTATCTTAAACTTGTCCTTTCCAATGACGATGGGTTCCTCCATGGGGACCACCTCAAGATATTTTTGTAAGCCAAAGTTAATAAAACTTCCGCCAATCACAAAGCTTATAAACCTCTCACCGCTAAGCTAATGCCGGACGGGGGCGTGGTGTAGCCTGGTCCATCATCGCGGGCTCCAGAGGTATGAGGACTTGCGGGTTTGCTGATTGGGGGATGAGCCTTTGGAGCTCTGACCCGGAGAAACCCGCGGACCGGGGTTCAAATCCCCGCGCCCCCACCATTACAGCCCTTGCTTGCGCAAGCGCTGGCGGAAGATGACGTGCTTCTTTTTTGGGGTGAACTAATTTGAGAGAGGGTTTCTTTTCTGTTGGTCTGTTTGTGAGTGTTTCTATCTTCGAACGGCGTCCAAAGGACGCCAATAATAAAGTTCGAAACTGCTTGAAGGGCCACATTTAATGTTAGACCCTAACTCAGATTGCACTTGAATAGTGCACGATTTATTTCTGCTCTCTGACTGAGAAGGGCATTCTTTGGTCAAGCTTTCCTAAAGCTTGTTCGTCTGCGCGACGTTGGAGCTTTGCTCCAACGCACGGGACGACAGTCCCGTTGAGTTTGATCAAGGTTGGCATGTCGTTTTTGAAGGTTCTCCGTTTTAGAGGGGTTTGCTCTTCCGCCTACTACTTCTGCAGTGTTTCACCGCAGGTATAACGCCCGTTGGGCGTTAAAATGGAGTTGAAACTTGGTTCAAGTGGTATCTTGGACACAAACCCGCTTTATGCTTTCAGTGTTAAGTGGACATGCAAACTCGTTCAAGCTGTTCGTGAGGAAGTTTACTCTTTGATCAAACTTTGCGAAGTAAAGTTTCTTTGGTCACTCCTTTCCAAGAAGCTCGCGTTGGTAGGAAAACATCGCGAATAACAAAGGAAAATAAAAAGACCTCACTTCAGCTTCTCGAGGATTATCGCAGGGCAGACCTTGGTGACGCCGTCGATCCTGCCTATTTTGTTGGAGATTATGTCGGAGAGGTCTTCACCGTCCTTGGCCCAGACCTCTGCCATTATCATGTGGTCGCCGCTCGTCAGATATACTTTCCTTACGAAGTCGAACTCCTTGAGCTTGCTGGCAACGTCGAATATCTTCTCGGGCAGGGTGTCAACGCCGGTCAGGCTGACGAGGTTGTAGCCGAGCCTTGACGGGTCAACAACGGCTGTGTACTGCTTTATGACTCCCGCCTCCTCGAGAGCCTTCACGCGCTTCCTCACGGCCGTCTCGCTTATACCAAGGACCTTGGCTATCTCCGTGAAGGGAGTGCGCGCGTCCTTGGTGAGCATGTCAATTATGATCCTATCCCTTTCGTCAAGCATTTTCATCACCCCTAACTCGTCTAATCACTATCTACGCAGACCAAGTATATTAAGTTTTTGAACCGATAGGTTCTAAGATTGAACCTTGAGCTTCAGTTCAACAACTGCCTCGACGTGCGGCGTGTGGGGGAACATATCGATTCCAAGGGCGTCTTTGAGGTAGTACTTTTCCGAGAGGTATCGAAGATTCTCTGCCAGGGTCTTTGGATTGCATGAGACGTAAACGATGCTTTCAGGTTCGTCTTTTAAAAGTTTCTTTATAAGTTTGGGGTGCAGACCCGAACGGGGCGGATCGAGCACCACGGTGTCGTAAGCAGAGAGATCCTCAACGTCCCTGTCTATCCCCACGCGGAAGACCGCATCAACGCCGTTTATTTCAACGTTCCGGTTCGCCATTTCGACTGCAAAGGGGTTGGCCTCTATCCCTTCAACTTTCAAACCGCGCTTCGCGAGGTAGACCCCAAAGGTGCCCACCCCAGAGTACAGGTCGAGCACCCTTTCCCCGTCGACGCGCTTTGAAACCTCATCGAGCAAGAGAACCGCGGCGTGGCTGTTGGTCTGGAAGAAGCTGTTGGGGTGGATCAGGTAGATAACGTCGTTCAGCCTCTCCCTTATGAACTCCGATTTCCAAAACTTCTCTATCTCACCGTAGGAGACGTCACTCTTCGTTCTGTTGACGCTCCAGTATATTGAATCTGCGTAGTCAAAGTACGCGGGAAACTCCTCGGGCAGGGTTCCTTCAGAGGTGACGAGGTTGATCATAAGCTCCCCCGTGAACTTGCCCTCGCGCATGACGATGTACCTCAGAAAACCCTCGTTCCTTTCCACCTCGTAAAGGCTAGGCTTGTAATCGTTTATGAACTCCCTCAGCGAGCGCAGAACTTTCCCGCTGGTCTTCCCGAAGACGGGGCACTCGTCGATGTCAACGACGTCCCACCAGGTTCCCCTCTTTCTAAAGCCTATGCCTTTCGTCGAGATGACAACATCTATCCGATTTCTATGACCATAAATAATCGGTGAGGGTTCAACTTTAACATGCATCCCAAGAACTTCCGAAAGTTTGCCTTCTTTGAACCCAATCTGCCTCTCGTAGGGGAGGTGCTGGAGGGCGCAGCCGCCGCAGGTTCCGAAGTGTGGACAGCGAGGCTCGGTTCTCTCCGGGGATGGCTCCACAACCTCAAAATCAACCGCGATGAGCCTCCTCTTTTTTCTGCGCCACTTTTTAACCTCAACGACGTCTCCGGGAGCTGTGAAAGGAACGTGGATCTCTTTTCTCCCGTCCCTTAGCACACCCATGCCGTCCCAGTCGAGTTTCTCTATGACCCCTCTCATGCTCGTCCGTGCGGGGGAGCGTTTATAAACCTGCCCTTGGAGGGGTGTCAAAAATGTCCGCGGAAGGTTTATTTAGTCCGGAAGTGTATAATAAAATGGTGCCGCGGGATGTTTGGAAGGCGTAAAGATATAGTGTATAAGACCCTCGCGACCAAGAAGAGAGCGGTCGCCCTCCAGAGCCTGAGCGCCGAGCTTGAAACGCCAGCACCGGCGGTTTTTAAGACCGTTAAGGAACTCGAATCCGACGGCCTGGTCGAGGTCTTCTACGGTCGGGACAAGGCCGCCATAATGGTACGCGCAAAGACCATAGGGGACTACATCTGAGGCGTTTCTGGCCTCTTTAATCGTCTCCAATCACTTTTAATAACACTTTTTAATAAACTCTACTAAACTAGGGGGCGATGCAGTGGTAGCGGTTGTCATAACGGGTAGGGGTGGTGCAGGGAAGACGACCATGACCGCCAACCTCGCGACCTACTTCTCCAAGAGGGGCTACAGAACCCTGACCGTCGACGGGGACCTGTACCTTCCAAAGCTCGCCTTTCACTTCGGGATATACAACCCCCGCTACAACGTCCACACCCTTCTAAAAAATCCAGGGATGAGGACTATTGAGGCCGTCTATCACGACCCAAAAACGGGGGCGGACATCCTACCCGGCAGTTCGAGCATCTACGACGTCATAGACATCGACCAGAAAAGGCTGAGGAGCATCGTGAGGGAGGTCCAGATGCGCTACAACCTGACCATAATCGACTCCCCGGTGGGCATACCCTTCGACACGGTGTCGACGTTTCACCTAGCCCAGTACCAGCTGATAGTCGTGGAGATAGAGCGCGGGCCTATACACTCCGTCCACAGGATGATAGAGAACGAGGTGGTGAAGCTCAAGGCGATCGGGGAATCCTACGACCTCCAGGTGGGGGTCATAATAAACAAGGTCCGGGAGGCGGCTGGAAACGTTGACGACGTAGTTGACTTCCTTGAGTACAGCATCGAGGTGCCCGTGCTCGGGGTTATACCCTTCGACCCCCGCGTTCCAGAAGCCACAAACTACGGAACCCCTGTTCTCCACTACGCGCCCTTCACAGGGGCCTCGCGCGCCCTCTCCAAGGCAGGGGGCCTGCTCGACAGGTGGATGTTCGGTGAGAAGAAGGGAAGAACCCTCTGGGAGAGGCTGAAGGGGGCCTTTAACTCACTCATCCATCGAGGCGGAACGCCCTCTCTCAAAAAGCTCTGAAACCCTGACGAGCGGGATGAACGTGTAGCGCCCGCCTATTCTGTCCTCCGCACCTTCCTCCCGGTCAACCACGACGCTTATCGCCGCTATCTTCGCACCGAGCTTTTCGAGAATCTCCGCGGCCCTCAGCACGCTTCCACCGGTCGTCGTCACGTCCTCAACGAGGAGGATTTTATCCCCGGGCTTCACTTCACCCTCAATCTGGCTTCCGGTTCCGTGCCCCTTCGGCTTCTTGCGGACTATGACGAGGGGTTTTCCGGTTTCAAGGGCTAAGGCAGTGGCTATTGGGACAGCACCGAGTTCCTGGCCTGCCACTCTGTCGAACTCCACGCCGGCCCGTTCAGCTTTTCCCGCCATGAGTCGGGCTATCAGCCTGAGCGCCTTTGGATCCGTGCCCAGCCTCTTGACGTTTATGTAGTAGTCGCTCTCCTTCCCGGAGGCCAGAACGAAGCGTCCGAAGAGTATCGCCCCCTCTGAGAAGAAGGCCTCAATGAGTTCATCCTTCAGGTTCATCTTAACACCTCCCTGTTAAATCTAAAATCTTCAATCGCCGGATTGGACACGGGCTTTAAAAAGTTTGGCGACAGCTTAATAAGGGCGCGTCTGAAATGGAAACCATGCTAGCGCCCGAAAAGGTCATTGAATACTACTTCGGAACGGTGGTCGTCTTAGGGGGAATTGTGATACTCCTTGGAATCAAATACACACTAAAGAGGTGGCGCTCGCTCCCACCCTCCAGATGGGTGGTTCAGTCCTTTGCAGTCAGCATCCTAGCGCTCGTTGCTGCCTCCCTGATCGAGGCTCCGACAATACTCATGGGCAGCATGGTGATGCTCGCCTTCGCAGCCGGCTTTTCCGAGGAGCTGGTAAAGCTCCTCCCCCTGAAGCTCTTCCAGGGTTCACCCGGCTGGGAGAGGTGGAAGCTGACCGTGGGGACGGGCCTCTTCCTCGGGCTGATAGAGGGGATATTCTACACGGCAGGGATATTCGTCCTCGGCCAGGAACCGTACCTGGTCATAGTCCGGCTTGTCCTCATAGGTCTCCACACCGTCTGGGCGGCCGTATCCGTTGGTTTTCTGCTCGGGGAAAAGGGACTAAAGCGCTTCGCCGGGCTGGCGTTTTCGATGACAGCCCACTCCCTCTATGACCTCACTCCCCTCGCCTTCATCAGCGGCTACGGCACTGAAGTCCTCCTGCCGCTGGCGGTGGCCTCCACGCTGTTCATGCTCGCGCTTCCTGAAATGGCAAAGAGGGCCATGGAGATTGCGGGAAGGGTGGTTCCCGAGAAAGGGGATGAAAGAGAGAAGGCCTTGGAGGAGACCCTCACCTCTTCGCCTTGAACCTCTCCTGAAACTCGTAGAGTTGGGCAACGCGCTCTATCGTGTCGGCCTCCTCCGGGCTTTTATCTTCCCTTAAAGCCACGTAGCGCGGGAAGCGCAGCGCAAAGCCGCTCCTGTACTTCGGGCTTTTCTGTATCTCCTGATAGGTGACCTCTATGACCACCTTCGGCTCTATCTCGACGTATTTGCCTTCCTCCTTCACGATGAGCGGCTTCAGCATCTTCGTGAACTCGGCCAGATCCTCGTCCGTGAAGCCGCTGCCGACCTTTCCGACGGGGACGAACTCGCCGCTGTGCGGGTCAAAGGCAGCAACCAAGAATGAGCCGAGGAGGTGTGCGCGCCTTCCCTCTCCCCACTCCGCTCCTATTATGACGAGATCAAGGTCCTCCATCGTCGGCTTGACCTTGAGCCACTTCTTCCCGCGGTTGCCTGGCTCGTAGACGGAATCTAGGCGCTTGGCCATTACCCCCTCGTGTCCCAGCTCCAGGGTTTTCTCGTAGAACTCCTGGGCCTCGTCTGCGCTGTTGGTCACCAGCTGGACGGCGAGCTTTATCTTCTCGCTTTCCTTAACCGTTTCCTCAAGCCTCTTCCTCCTCTCCGAAAAAGGCACATTGATGAGGGCCTCGCCGTCAACGTAAAGAATGTCAAAGAGGTTCAGCTCGAGGGGGATTTTCTCTATCATCTCGTCGATGTTGTACTTCCTCCTGAAGCGCCTGAGGACGAACTGGAAGGGCCTCGGCCTTCCGCCCTCACCTACAGCGACGAGTTCGCCCTCCACGATGACCTTCTCAGCTTTCAAACTTTCTAGAACCGCGGAGACGACGTCGGGGATGGACTTGGTGACGTTCTCCAGCCTCCTCGAGTATATCACGACGTTCTTGCCGTTTTTGTGGACCTGAACTCGCGCGCCGTCGTACTTTATCTCAAAGGCCGCCTTTCCACCCATCTCCTTCAAAGC
>JALVWX010000077.1 GCA_027023165.1 Thermococcus sp.
CCGCCCCCGTGCTGTCGACGAGCGTTCCATCGAAGTCGAAGAGGTAAACCGCCATGTTTGAAGATAAGGCCATCCGAAGTTATAACGCTTCCGCCCGAAAGGGTTTTATCCCCCGGTGCCAACCATGGGTGGTGGTGCGGATGAGGATTGAAAAGCTCAGGGAGTTCATAGCCGAGAAGGAACTCGACGGCGTTCTCATAAGGTCGCGCGAGAACCTCTTCTACTTCACAGGATCCTCACCCGTCCTCGGCGGCTACCTCGTCGTCACGCCGGACGAGGAAGTTTTCATAGTTCCGGAGCTTGAATACGAAGAGGCCAAGGACACCTCGAGGGTCCCGGTCGAGAAGTTCAAGACCGGAAAGGAGCTTCACGAGAGGCTCTCTTCCTTCAAGCTCAGGAAGCTTGGAATTGAGGGGAAGACGAGCTTTTCAACGATTCAAACGCTGAAGGAGAACGCCGGCGTCGAGGACTTCACAACGGTCGACGAGGTCATCAAGGAGCTTCGCATAATCAAAACCCCCGAGGAGATAAAGACCATCAAAGCGGCGTGCAAAA
This sequence comes from Thermococcus sp., assembly GCA_027023165.1. The sequence goes on from JALVWX010000077.1 coordinate 556, forward strand.
TAGCCGACCAGGCCATGATGGCCGCCCTTGAGGAGATAAGCGAGGGCAAGCGCGAGAGGGAGATAGCGGCGAAGATGGAGTACGTCATGAAGATGAACGGAGCCGAGAAGCCCGCCTTCGACACGATAATAGCCAGCGGGTGGCGCTCCGCTCTGCCGCACGGGGTGGCGAGCGACAAGAGGATAGAGCGGGGCGATCTGGTCGTCATCGATGAGGGAGCTCTTTACCGGCACTACCACTCGGACATGACGAGGACTATAGTCGTGGGCAGTCCAAACGAGAAGCAGAAGGAAATCTACGAAATCGTCCTGGAGGCCCAGCGGAAGGGCGTTGAAGCGGCGAGACCCGGTATCACGGCAAAGGAACTTGACACCATCGTGAGGGACGTCATATCGGAGTACGGCTACGGTGACTACTTTATCCACTCAACAGGACACGGCGTTGGCCTTGAGATACACGAGTGGCCCGGGGTGAGCCAGAGGGACGAGACCGTTCTCAAGCCCGGGATGGTTATAACCGTCGAGCCGGGCATCTACATCCCCAAGTTCGGCGGTGTCAGGATAGAGGACACCATCGTCATAACTGACAACGGAGCCAGAAGGCTCACCAAGACGGAGAGGGAGCTCATCTGACTCTATTTTTTCAACTTTAGAACGTGCGAAGAAACAGCTCCAAAAATTTTATGAGATGGTTTGAATAAAAGAACAGCGGGGAGTGTCATGGAGAACGTCGAACAGGTCATTCTTCAGGAGCTGAAGGAAATCCGGGAAGAACTCAGGATACTGAACTCCAAGATTGATAATTTCTCTGGATACTTTGAGGTGGACGAGGAGGAACTGCATGAGCTTCTAGAGGAGCTGGAAGATACCAAGAGGAATGGGGTTCGTCTAGAGGAGATCCTCGATGAGCTATGAAGTAGTGCTATCTCGGAAAAGTCTGAAATTTTTGGGAAACCTCCCCCCTAAAGACAGGGCGAGGATAAAGGAATCCCTACTCAAACTTAGAGAGAACCCGTGGTCAATACAATACAAAAAATTAAAGGGCTACCCTTTCTACCGAATTCGGGTTGGGGATTATAGGATCATTTACAGCGTTGACGAATCTGCTAAGGCCGTTTACGTGATTAGGATAGGCCGCAGAGAGAACGTTTACAAGGACCTTTGAGGTGAAAACCATGCAGATAATCCACCAGGACGTCAAGGAGGGCAAGGTGAAGATCAAGGCCGAGACTCTGGATGATCTCTGGCACCTCTACCACATAATCGACCCCGGCGACGTTGTCTACGCCAAGACTCTCCGCAAGCAGAGCCAGAGGAGCGACTCACTCCGCGCTGAAAAGGTCGAGGTGATCCCGGTTTTCCTTGGCGTGAAGGCCGAGAAGATAAACTTCCACAAGTTCGCCAACCAGGTGCGCGTTACAGGCCCGATAGTCTACGCGAGCAGGGAGGACGTTCCCCTTGGAAAATACCACACGATAGCGATTGAGGAAGGCACCGTCGTGACGATAGAGAAGCCCCGCTGGAAGGAGCACCACATCGAAAGGCTGAAGGAAGCGGTTGAAGCATCGAAGCGCGCGAGGGTGATGATAGTAGTCATCGACGACGGAGAGGCCGACATGGCCCTCGTGAGGGAGTATGGGGTTGATATCCTCAACAGCATCCGCCACAACCTCGGCGGGAAGCGCTACAACACCGACCGCGAGAGCGAGGAGAAGAGGTTCTTCCACGACGTGGCCAAAACAATGGAGGAGATAATGCACCGCGAGAAGGTCGAGAAGGCAATTGTAGCTGGCCCCGGCTTCGTCAAGGAGGACTTCCACAGGTTCCTCCGCGAGAACTATCCCGAACTGGCGAAGAGAGTTGTCGTAGAGGACACCAGCGTTACGGGGAGGACGGGAATCTACGAGGTCATAAAGCGCGGAACCGTTGAGCGGGTCTACCACGAGAATCGCGTCGCCAAGGAAATCCAGCTCGTTGAGAAGATCCTCGAGAACATAGCAAGGAACAAAGGGCTGGCAGCGTACGGTCTCAGGGAGGTAGAAGAGGCGGTAAACTACGGCGCGGTGGAGACGCTTCTGGTGCTTGACGAACTCCTCAAAGGGGAACACAGGGAGAAGATTGAGGAGCTGATGGACGCCGTTCGCTACTCCCGCGGCGAGGTCGTCGTTGTCAGCTCGGAGCACGAGGGTGGCGAGAAGCTGAAGGCATTAGGGGGTCTGGCGGCCCTGCTGAGGTTCAGGGTGAAGTGAGCTTTTATTCCCTGTTCATCTTCGAAACGATTAAAAACAATGGGGAGAACCAAAAATCATGAGCACCACGGTTGAGAGCTTGGAGAAGAGACTTTCAATGGTTGAAAGACGACTGGAAACCCTCGAACAGATGATAGAACGCCTTCTCCCGAAGGATGATGAGGAGTTGCCGGAAGTAACAGAGATTGGTGAAGTTCGGGACTACAAGCCCGGAGAGTTCCAGCGTCTGGCCAAGGAGCGTGGGCTTATTTGACATGGGCGGTGAAGTACTCGTCCTCGTTCTGGAAGTCAGTTGAGAAGGTCCTGAGAGGACTTTCGAGAAAGGAAAGGGAGAGGCTCATTTTGAAGCTCGACGAACTCGCCACTGTTCTTCAAGAGACCCCATATCCGGTTCACAAGTTCGACCTTAGGAAGGTTGTTGGCAGGGATAGAATCGAGATACGCGTTAGGCTGGGCAAATACCGAGTTGTTTACTGGGTGTTAAAAGAGGAGCGAACGATCCTTCTTGTCGGCTTCTTCAGAAGGGACGAAACGACTTACAGGGAGAAATGAGACGTAATAACACCCCCCTGAAGCTCAAACCCTGAGGCCCTCCTTCAGAGCGTAGTGGTAGACGAACCCCCTGTCTTCCTTCACCCTCTCAAGTTCACCCTTCGAGATGAAGGGGATTATCTCATCCACCTCAAGCCTGAGCTTCTTGGAAACTTTCTCAATAGTTGCTTTGATAACCCTAAGGCTCATGGTTTTTGATTGTGCACCGTCCTATTTATCACTTTCCGCACCCTTCGGCTTCCTCCGGAAGGTTTATTACCCGTTGGAGCTTATTTTCGCACATGAGCGAGATAGTCGTTAAGGTTCCGGAGGGGGTTGATGAAACGCTCGCCCGAGTCGCTATAGAGAGGCTACTTCGGCGATTGAAAGTCGCCAACGAAACCTTCGGGACTGTCAAGCCGAGGAAAAAGTCCAGTAAGCTTGTTTCCGAGGCCGATGACGTATGGACCGTGTGATGCTCGATTCGAACGTTATACTAAAGCATCTCTTCGGCGAACACAGCATCTCAAAGCTCCTCGCCCTTACCGAACCCTACTATAACGATATTGTCTATTCCGAAGTTCTCTACTTGCTTATTAGGAACGAAACCGGTGAAAGGCCTTTTACACTCAAGAGAAGACCGGAGCTCGTTAGGAAATCCTCTGGAGCTTTGACACCGGCCCTCAGACTGTTCAAAGTCCTGAACTATTCTCCCACAACCGAGCATGCATTATGGGAAGCCGAAAGACTAATCCAACGCTACGGCCTACTTCCCGGTGATGCTATAATACTGGCGAATTGTATGGAAACTGGATTAGACGCGCTCTTGACGTGGGATTCAGATCTCCTTAAGTGGGGAAATAAAGTTTCAGAGTGCAGGATAACCACGCCAGAGGAATATCTCGATGGGGAATAAGCCCCCTTTTCATTTTTATACCACTGGAGCGTAGTTAGAAGTAGTAGAGGTGAAGAAGAATGGTGCCGTTTCCTGATGAGTATGGTGCAAAAGAAACAAGAGGCTCTAGCGCGCGCGGCAGGGGCGCTTGAGTACTGTTGTCCAGATTGGCACGGGCTAGTGATGCCCCCCTTGCGAGAGGATGCCAAAAGGGATAGAGAACTGTGGGAGACAGTGTACTGGCCAGATCCACATAGCGCGGAGAACAACGAAGAGAGGTGGAAGGTAGCCGCACTGAGGGTGATGATGGGGACGCTCCTTGCAAAGAAGTATGGTATCGACAAGGCCCTGACTCATTCCGCAATAACATCTTCGCTTGAACACACATTCAGGAAAACACCACACTAGGACCGCCCAATATACGGGAAACTGGATGATGTGGATCTGAAAAAGGCGCTGGAGGATGCAGAAGAGTACATGAAGATGCGACCACAATACTTCCCTCCTGAAGCGATAGAGGACTACAAGAAGCTCTTTCCCGTGGCGCTGGAGGCGGCGAAGGCAGTCGGAAAGATGATGCACAGGTGGACGTTCGATATGTATCGTAGAAAGCACCCGCGTGAATTTGCCAAGCCCGATACCGTGTGGTTTGGTCCTGAAATGCTATGGGATGCTGCGAAGGGCAAGGGACCAACTCCGCACCAGTACATTCCCAACTATCTAACGAAAGAAGAGATAGAGAAGATACACGTGGCGCAGAGGGTGCTGGCGGAACTTCTGGGCCTGCACTCGCGGGTGATGTTCGAGAAGGGCAGGAAGAGCGGAGTGGATATGTTCCTGGATGAGAAGAGAATGGAGGAGCTGGAGCAGGAGGTTCAGAGGATACTGCGTGGAGATCACCTGAAGGAGATTCTGGGTGAGAAAGAGAAGGAAACCCGCAGCACGGAAGAGAAGGTAGCTGAATCCGAACAAGATGAAGTAATACGATTAATGAAGGAAATAATGAAAACGAGAGGTATAGACGATCCAATTGCAGCGCACTTTGCGGCAGTGAGAGAGTTATACCTTAGGAAAAAGCAAAAAGAGAGTAGGAGCAAAACAGAACACTAGAGCCAATATTAGCCGCCATTTAGCTAAATTTTCTTTATATTCAACGCACCACTACTTGCAAACATCAGCCAGGCGTTCTTCACGGTGTTTCCCAGATAATCGAAACACGATTATATCTAACCGCGCTTATACACCGTAAAGCTCGGCATACGGATCGCCCTCGAACTCCGGAAACGGCCTCTCCTCGCTACCCTCGACAAGAACCCTCCTCCTTTCTTCGGTGAACTCGCCAAGCTCGAATGCAATAATTCCATTTCTATTTAATTCTGCAATTAATGGGTCGACGTTCTCAGGAGGGGTTACCGCTATCAGTGTTCCGCTCGAGGAGACGCTCCACGGCTCCAGCCCGTAAAAGTCGAGAACCTTCTTCACGAGGGGGTCTAGGTGGAGTTTCTCTGCATAAACTCTAAATCCAACACCTGAATTGCCCGCTATCTCGTGCAGGGCCGTTAAGCCGCCTTCGGTAGCGTCATGCATGCCCCTGACGAAGGGTTTTGCCACTAAGGCATCTGGGACGACGGTCTCGGAGTAGAAGGAGCGCCTGAGGCGCATGAGATCCTCCTTCGAGAGCACCTTTGAAAGCTCCTCCACCCTGAAGTAGGCCGCTGAAACCGCGAACTCGAGGCCAACCTTCGCCGTGACAACTATCTTGTCCCCTGGCTTAGCCAGCGGGAGCTTTAGCTCGTCCTTTCCAACAACGCCCATCGCCGTGGTGGTCGCGGTAGGCTCGCTCACGGAGGGGTAAACACCGGTGTGTCCGCCGATTATTGTGCTTCTATAGAGCCTGCATTCGTCGTTTAAAGCCTTCATCGTCTCCGATAGGAACGCTCTGGAGGTTCTAGGGGGAAGGAGGATGTCGAGGACTATCCACCTCGGTTTAGCCCCAAAAACTGCCACGTCGCTCGAGGCGAAGTGGTAGGTGAAGAAGCCGAAGGTTTCACGCGGAACTCCTAGAGTCGGGTCCGTGGCGACGATGAGGTAGTGCTCCCCGTCGTATTCAAGGACGGCTGAATCAAATCCTTCCCTCGGCCCGTAGACCACCTTGACATCCTCAACGCCGAGGTTAGGAAAGATAACTTCCTTCAAAAGCTCGTTCCTCAGCTTTCCCGGATGGAGTTCCTTCATTTTAATCACCGCTTATCCTCTTTAAACCTGCCTATCACGGACTCGACTTCCCTCAGCGTCTCTTCATCACAGTCCCAGCACATTATCTCAAAGCTCGGGACTCTAACGCTAACGCGAACCTTCCTCCTCCTCGCGATTTTGCTCACCTCGTAGTTCACTTTATATGCAAGCTCCATGAGTTCCCGCGTTACTACCTCCTCGCGGTCGATGTACTGGAGCGGACAGCCCTCGCGCCACTGCCTCCTCCTCGCGTGCTCGTACATGCGGTAGGGCCTTATCCGGGCCTCGTCCGCGAGTCTTTCAACTTCTTCGGCCGAGTACTTTATCAGGGGCCTTAGGATGGGCACCCCTATCTTCGGAAGCCCGCAGAGCCTTATATCGCCTTTGCACTGGTCGAGCAGAGCTCCGATGATTTTGTCGTTGGCGTTGTCGCCCTTCGCCAAAACGTCAAAGCCGTTGTTGATGGCGAACCACTTCGCGTTCCAGAGCATTACCTTCTTGCAGTTGATGCACACCGGACCTTTCCTGCCGGTTGCCTCGCGGAGTATGCCGTCTGTGATGTCAACCAGGTAGTGCTCAACGCCGAGCTTTTTGGTGAACTCCATCGCCCAGTTCAGCGTTTCCCTCCAGCTCCAGCGGTGGAAGAAGGTGAGCGCGGAGACGTTTAGACCTGCCTTACTGAGCAGATAGAGCGCGAGCGAGCTGTCCTTTCCGCCGGAGAACATAAGGAGTATTCTCCTCTTATGGAGTCCGACTTTCTCGGAGAAGGCTCCTATTTCCCCGATGGCATCGTTGAGGGTGAGCATGGGGGAAATAAAAAACGGGGCCTTAAAAAATTAGTCTCAGACCTTCTCGAGCCACTGTTCGGCGAGGTCCCCGACTATCGGGAACTTGTAGCGCTCGCCCTGGTAGGCCTTTACCATGCCCACAACCCATACGACGAACTCTATAAGCCCCACTAGTGTGCCGAGGGGTCCGAATATTGTCCCTAGAAAGAACTGGAGGATCCAGAGTCCTATAAAGAGTATTGTGGACTGCATCGCGTGGAAACGGACAAAATCGCTGTCCTTTTCAAGGAGCAGTAGTATTATGCCCGTCACGGCACCGAGAAGATAGGCCAGCAGCCCCTCAACGTTCTCATCTATGCCCAGTGATGTCTTTTTGGGTTCTTCGGGCGGCATCTCTGCCATAAACAACACACCTCCGTTCAGATTGTTAGATTATCTCCAAATCCTTAAATACCTTTCCAAGATTTCTCTTCAACTCGGGTATAACGTCTTGGAACCGCCGGATTTTGGATTCCGAACCGGAGCGATTTGTTAGGCTCACCAAAGCTTTTTAAGCTTCTTTAGGAAACCTATTCCGGAATTAGGAGAGCCTAACGGTGATGCTCATGATTGTACCTTTAAGCGAGCTTGTGCCGGGTGAGAGCGCCGTTGTGGTTGACATAAACGGCGGTTCCGGTCTGAGGAGCAGGCTTTACTCTATGGGACTCGCTCCAGGGGTTATAATACGGGTTCTTGAAAAGTATCAGTTCGGCCCGGTTGTCGTGGAGGCTGGAGGCACCCGGCTGGCCGTTGGTAAGGGTATGGCCGCCAAGATACTCGTCAGGAGAATCTGAGGTGATAGCATGGCAATGAAAGTGGTGGCCCTGGCAGGGAACCCCAACGTCGGCAAAACGACGATATTCAACGCCCTAACCGGAATGCACCAGCACGTTGGCAACTGGCCGGGTGTTACCGTTGAGCGGAAGGAGGGAACGTTCGAATACAAAGACGAGCGCTTTCTCGTTGTGGACCTTCCGGGAACTTACTCCCTCACCGCCCACTCCATTGATGAACTAGTCGCGAGGAACTTCCTCCTCAACGGGAACCCCGATGTCGTTGTGAACGTCGTCGATGCCACCTCGATTCTGAGAAACCTCTACCTCACGATGGAGATATTCGAAATGGGGCTGAAGAACATCGTCATAGCCCTCAACAAGATAGACCTTGCCGAGAAGAAGGGCATCATTATCGACGTGGAGAAAATGTCGAAGGTTCTGGGCGTTCCGGTCGTCCCGCTGAGCGCGAAGGAGGGACAGGGTCTTGGAGAACTCAAGGAAAAGGTGTGGGAGGTTGCCCACGGGCTTGTGGAGGAGAACCCCATAGTTCCGCACTACGATCCTGAGGTCGAGAGGGAGATCGAGCACATCTCGCGGACGCTTGAGGGAACAAAGCTGGCCGCCAAGTATCCCCTCAGATGGCTGGCGATAAAGCTCCTCCAGCGCGATGAGGAGGTTATAAAGCTCGTCGAGCGCTACCTGGGGAAGGAGGGCCTTGAGAGCGTTATGACGCACATAAAAGAGGTTGAGGAGCGCTACGGGAAGGCCATGGACCTTGTCATAGCCGGCCAGAAGTACGAGTTCATCGACGGTTTAACCCACGAGTTCATGCGCTATGGACGGGCCTCCAGCGATGTTTTCTCGGATCAGCTCGACAGACTCCTGATCCACCCTGTTTACGGCTTCATCACCATGGCCCTGGTGTTCTACGGCGTCTTCAAGTTCGTCTTCGCATTCGGCCTGCCCCTGCAGGAGGGGCTTTCGGATGCGTTTACGCTCTTCGGCAACTGGCTGGCACCTCACATAGCAAACGATGCCCTCCGCGGCCTCATCGTCGATGGAATCATAGGCGGCGTTGGAATGGTGCTCAGCTTCTTTCCCCTCGTCTTCCTGCTCTTCCTGGCCCTCTCTTTCCTCGAGGACTTTGGATACATGGCGAGGGTAGCAGTGCTGATGGAGGGCATCCTGAGAAAGTTCGGCCTTCCGGGCAAGTCCATAATCCCGCTCATACTCGGCCTCGGCTGCAACGTTCCTGCCGTGATGTCTGCGAGAACCCTCGATGATGAGAAGGACCGGCTGGTCACTATGTTCGTCAATCCTTTCGTCCCCTGCTCCGCGAGGCTTAGCGTCATAAGTTTCCTCGCCGCGGTCTTCTTTGGAAGGGACAGCGCCCTCGTCGCGGCGAGCATCTACGTGCTGGCCTTCGCGGTTGCCCTCGGCTCGGCCTGGCTCGTGAGCCGCTTCACTTCTGGGGAGACCACCCCCTTCGTCATAGAACTGCCAGAATATCTGATACCCAGCGGTAAGAGCCTGCTCGTTCACTCCTGGGAGAGGAGCAAGGAGTTCGTCCAGAAGGCTGGAACGGTTATCCTCCTGGGGGCAGTGTTCATATGGTACCTCAGCAACTATCCCGTCCCCGTTGGAACGGGGGGAAGCTACGCCGAGAAAATCGGCCACTTCTTTGAGCCCTACATGAGACTTATGGGTCTCGACTGGAGGGCCGCGGTGAGCCTGCTATTCGGCATCATAGCCAAGGAGAACGTGATATCGACGCTTGGGGTTATCTACGGCAGCCCAGACGCCATAAGAAACGCCATGACGCCTCTCCAGGGATACGTTCTCATGGCTGTAACGACGCTCTACATACCCTGCATAGCAACAATAGCCGCGATAAGGGCCGAGAGCAACTGGAAGTGGGCGGCGCTAACAACGGCTTACATGATAACGGTTGCCTCCCTCATCGGGATCCTGATATGGCATCTCGGCATCGCTCTGGGGTGGTGACGCTGAACACGCTGGAGAAGGTTTTGAGCCTCATAGAAGGGGGCAAGAGGACGCCCGAGGAGATAGCGCGTGAGCTGGGCATGCGGAGGGAAGATGTTGAGGCCGCGATAGACATCCTGAGGAGCCTCGGGTACATTGAAGAGGTCCAGAAGGGCGCTCCCTCATGTGATACATGTCCGATGAAAAAAATCTGCCGCGGTAAGTGCTTCGTCCCCAGGGAGTCTGGGATGGTGAGGGTCCTTGAATTCAAAGTCAGGGATTAGCTTTCACCGCCGGTTAAAGTTGTAACCGGCCGGTTATATATTTTACGTCCGTAAAACATATAAAACCCTCCGTTGAAAGTGTTAACGGTGATGTCATGAAGGCTGTAATTCTCGCCGGTGGATTTGGAACCCGCTTGAGACCGCTCTCATCGACCAGGCCGAAGCCGATGGTCCCGGTTCTCGGAAAGCCCAACCTCCAGTACCTCCTCGAGAGCCTGGAGAAGATACCAGAGATAGACGAAATCATACTCTCAGTTCACTACATGCGCGGTGAGATAAGGGAGTTCATAGACGAGAGGATGGCGGACTACCCCAAGGACATACGCTTCGTCAACGACCCCATGCCGCTCGAGACCGGCGGCGCGCTCAAGAACGTGGAGGACTACGTTAGCGACGACTTTCTCGTTATCTACGGCGATGTCTTTACCAACTTTAACTTCCGGGAGCTAATCGAGGCCCACAAGAAGAACGACGGACTCGTAACGGTGGCGGTTACCAAGGTCTACGACCCGGAGCGCTACGGTGTCGTCGAGACCGACGGGGAAGGGAAGGTCATCCACTTCGAGGAGAAGCCCCACAGGCCGAAGACTAACCTAATCGACGCGGGAATCTACGTGGTCAACAGGAAGGTGCTCGAGGACATCCCCAAGAACAGGGAGGTCTACTTCGAGAGGGAAGTCCTCCCCAAGCTCGTTGGTGAGGGCCAGGTTTACGCCTACAGGATGCCTCGCGAGTACTACTGGGTCGACCTCGGAACCCCAACCGACCTGTTCTACGCCCACCAGATAGCCATGGACGAGATAGCCAAGGACAACGGCTACATGGTGATAAAGGAGACCGCGGAGGTCCCCGAGGACGTGGAGATACAGGGACCGGTTTACATTGACGAGGGCGTCAAGATAGGCCACGGCGTCAAGATCAAGTCCTACACCTACATCGGCCCCAACACCGTTGTCGAGGACAGGGCCTACTTCAAGCACTCCATACTCATCGGGAACGACATAATCCATGAGAGGTCAGAGCTTAAGGATACGATCCTGGGAGAGGGCGTCGTCGTCGGGAGGAACGTCATCCTCAAGGAGAACGCAGTGGTTGGAGACTACGCGAAGATATATGACAACCTGGTCATCTACGGCGCCAAGGTGCTCCCCTGGAAGAAGGTCGAGGAGTACGAGGCCTTCATCAAGATAAAGCTCGACCCGACCAAGGTCAGGCCAGGTGTTACTCCAGACCGCTGCCCGCTCGGCCTTCCGGAGTGCATCTACAAAAAGTTCAAGGCCATAGCCGGCGAGAAGCCGCCGTGCGACGAGTGCATCGAGAACCAGTGGCTCTTCTGAGGGGCCTCTGTCCCCACACTTTTTCAAAATCTTGCGTTGGCGTTTAACCACAGAACTCTAGTTTTCTTGGAGTCTTATTGTCTGGGGGGACGTTACGTCCTTCACACCCCCTCAAAATAGTGTCCTTCGTTTTGATCACAACTTCAAAACCTGGAGCTGTTAAAGCATGAAGTCATGTCAACCGACTTTCAATTCTCCTGGAGTCTTATTGCAACCGATAAAGCGTCCGGTTACCTCTCTTCCATACACTAAAGATTTCAATTCTCCTGGAGTCTTATTGCAACTCACAGGTGGCTTTGTTGCAGTGACGGGCTTCGTCGCCTTTCAATTCTCCTGGAGTCTTATTGCAACCGGCCCCGGAGGCCAACCCGGGCCCGGATTTGTTTCTTCTTTCAATTCTCCTGGAGTCTTATTGCAACGCTGAACTAGCATATTGAGTAAATAATGAACTACCCTTTCAATTCTCCTGGAGTCTTATTGCAACAGACTGGCGAGCTGGCCCAGGAGGGCCAGGAGGTTACCCTTTCAATTCTCCTGGAGTCTTATTGCAACTTCTGAAGGCATCTGGACAGAGAACGGGAGTGGCTCCTTTCAATTCTCCTGGAGTCTTATTGCAACCGAGGACCGGGTTGCTCGAATACACGGGGTAGATGGTCTTTCAATTCTCCTGGAGTCTTATTGCAAC
>JALVWX010000078.1 GCA_027023165.1 Thermococcus sp.
CTACACGACTGCCTGGTTTTACTTTTCAGCCTTCCTCCTCGGAATGTACTTAGCGTTCGACGGCTTCGACCTCGGTCTGGGGAGCCTGCTTCCCTTTGTTAAAGAGCAGAAGGACAGGGACGTTTTAGTGAACACCATGGCACCGGTATGGGACGGCAACGAGGTCTGGTTTATCACCTGGGGAGCCGGACTCTTCGCCATGTGGCCGGCCCTCTACGCTACGCTCTTCAGCACGTTCTACCTCGCGGTGTGGCTGCTGGCCTTCATGTTCATCTTCAGGGCCGTCAGCTTTGAGTTCAGGAACAAGAACAAGGCCCTCTGGGACAAGCTATTCGCCCTCGTCAGCGCGCTCATAGCGCTGATCCTCGGAGTAATAGTAGGCAACCTCATCCAGGGCATCCCGATAGACGCCAGCGGCTTCCACGGCTCGCTTCTGACGCTCTTCAGGCCATATCCGCTGATAGTGGGCCTCTTCGTGCTCTTCGCGGTGATGTGGCACGGGGCCAACTGGGCGGTCTACAAGACCACAGGCAAGCTCCAGGAGCAGATGAGAAAGCACGCCTTCAACTTCTGGATCCTCACGGTGGTCTTCCTCCTGCTGACAGTGATTGGCATGAAAATCTGGGCACCGCTCAGGTTCGAGAGGCTCATGACCCCCCTTGGCCTCGGACTGACGCTGATAATCCTCGTTGCAGGACTGCTCGACGGCTACCTTATCAAGAAGGGCGACGAGAAGCTGGCATTCTACATCAGCTGGCTCGCCTTCCCGCTGGTGGTGTTCCTGATATACTACAGCATGTACCCCTACTGGGTCATCTCGACGACCGACCCGAACTTCAGGCTCAGCATCCACGACTTAGCCGCTTCACCGCTGACCCTCCAAGCGGTCCTCGGTGTCTCAGTAATCCTCGCAGTGATAATCATGGCCTACACCCTCTACGTCTACAGGATGTTCGGCGGTAAGGTCACTGAGGCGGAAGGCTACTACTGAGTTCTTTTTCCTTCTTTCGATATTCGAACTCTTCTGGGGAAAAGTTTATAATTCGATAAGGCTAAGTTCATTTTGGTAACCTAAGAGACGGTGGTCGAAATGCACCGAGGCAAATCTGGTCATTGGCCCTACGATAAAAAGCCAGTTCTGGTTTTCTGGGAAACCACCAAAGCCTGCCAGCTCAAGTGCAGGCACTGCAGGGCAGAGGCCATCCTTCAGGCCCTCCCCGGCGAGCTGACGACGGAGGAGGGGAAGGGGCTTATCGATTCCCTCACCGAATTCGGGAGGCCATATCCGATTCTAATCCTAACCGGTGGAGACCCCCTCATGAGGAAGGACATCTTCGACCTCATTGACTACGCAACCGAAAAGGGCATCCGCGTTGGATTGGCTCCTGCTGTAACACCTCTCCTCACGGAGGAGACGATTGAGAAAATAGTCGAGCACGGCGTTAAGGCTGTGAGCATAAGCCTCGACAGTCCCTTCCCGGAAGTTCACGACTCCATAAGGGGCATCGAAGGGACGTGGGAGAGAACGGTCTGGGCGATAAGGGAGTTTCTCAAGCGGGACGTTGCAGTTCAGGTTAATACCGTTGTCATGCGCGAGACCCTTGAAGGCCTACCTGAGATGGTCAAGCTATTGAAGGATTTGGGCGTTGGAATCTGGGAGGTCTTCTACCTCGTTCCGACCGGCAGGGGCAACTTCGAGAGCGATTTAAGGCCAGAGGAGTGGGAAGATGTAACACACTTCCTCTACGAGGCCTCGAAGCATCTCCTCGTCAGAACAACAGAAGGGCCGATGTTCAGGAGAGTTGCCATAGTGAGAAAGGCCCTGGAGGAGAAGGGCCTCGACCCTGACGAGGTTCTGAAGCCGGGGGAGCTTTACTTCCAGCTGAAGCGCAGGCTGGTTGAGCTTCTCGGCGAGGGTGAAGAGGCTAGAGCACAGACGATGGGAACCCGCGACGGAAAGGGTATAGTATTCATTGCCTACAACGGAAACGTCTATCCAAGTGGCTTCCTGCCCTACAGTGTTGGCAACGTGAGGGAGAAAAGCCTCGTCGAGATTTACAGGGAAAGCGAACTCATGAGAAAGCTCCGCTCGGCCGACTTCAAAGGACGCTGTGGTGCCTGTGAGTTCAGGGAAGTCTGCGGAGGGAGCAGGGCGAGGGCCTACGCCTACCACCTCGATCCCCTGGTTGAAGACCCGGCCTGCCCATACGAGCCGGGTTCCTATCTCAGTCTCGCCGAGAAATTCGGGTTGAACCTCCCGATTGGCACCTTTGGAGAACAGAAGCCGGTTTGAGGTGGTAGAGATGAAGTGGAACGCCTTCTTACTGGTTGGAATTCTCATCCTTTCAGTCATTAGTGCGGGCTGTATCGGAAGCACTGGCAACTCAACGACTCCAACACCCGCTCAAAAGGAGATAACGGTGAAGGACTTCGCGGGAAGGAGCGTAACCGTGAAGGTTCCGGTTCAGCGGGCGGTAATCCTGTCAACCTCTGCCCTCGAGATGGTCCAGCTCCTCAACGCAAGCAACCAAGTCGTTGGAATTCCGGTAGAGGCTAAGGGAGACGCTTTTCTCACTCAGGCCCTTAAAAACAAGACGGTCATAGGTGCGAGGCTTAAGATAGACGACTGGGAGAAGGTTTTGGCGTTAAAGCCAGACCTCATCGTGAACCTCTACCTCAAGAAGTTCTACGACGTTGACGAGTTCCTCAACAGGTCAGCGAGCTACGGGATTCCTGTAATAATGCTCCGCGAGGATAAGCTTGAGGACATTCCAAAGGCCGTTTCTCTACTTGGAAAGCTCTTCGGGAAGGAAAAAGAAGCCAAAGCCTTCGAGGACTACTTCAACGAGCAGGTGAATGAGGTTAAGGCGATAGCCTCAAAGATACCGGCCGAGGAGAGGAAGAAAGTCGTAATGATACAACCGATAAT
>JALVWX010000079.1 GCA_027023165.1 Thermococcus sp.
ATGGAAGGCAAACTCTGGGCGTAGAAGAGGCCCTCCTTAAAGCTCTCCAGCTCGCTCAAACTGGGAAGCTTGAACTTTGGAAGGGTCACTTCCACTGCTAAGCCCCTCGTCGAGGTTACCATCTCCTTCCCGCTCATCTTGGCAACGCCTACTCCGACGAGAAGCCCCCGCGGGTCCCTAATCTCCACCTCATCGCCCGGCTTTATCCTCTTGTCCGCCTGCAGAACGCCGGGGGCGTAGAGCATCGCACCCTGGTAGACGCTCTCGCTCGCGAACTTGTTGGCCCTCACGGCGGGAAGGCCCGGCTCGTGGTCGTCGGGAAAATTCGGCCCCTCGCGCTCGAAGTATATCCCCTCCTTGAGGTAGGGACTCCTCTTTGGCTTCAGGCCTTCCCTCCTGAGAATTCGCATCAGCTTCTCCCTGCTGGTCTTCAGGGTGTTAACACGGATGTAGTACTTCTCCACCGGCGTCCTCAGCGAGGCCATTATCTCTCTGGCCTCTTTTCCGAAGAGCCCCCAGTAGTACTCCCTCAGCTCCGGTGGGAAAGCCTCCTCGTAGCTCATCGTCACCCCTCATAGGTCGAAGATCTCGAAGCGCTTTCCGAGGTCTATTATCCTGTTAATTCCCTGTCTCAGCGCGTCAGCGCTCCCGAAGTTGGCCTCGAACTGGAAAACTTTCTCGTCGCTTTTCTCAATTCTCTCTAGAACCTCCGTCGGGGAAACCCTTCCGTCGCGCCTCCAGTTGTATACGTCGCTCAGGAAGTCCTCGCTGCCGTAGATGAAGCTCCTCGGGAAGATCTCCAGGAAGAGACCGACGAAGTTCTCGCTTATCCTCTCCCTTGGAACGGCAACGACGAGGTAGTAACTCTCGGGCGTTGCCCCGGCCTCCATCTGGGGCTTCATCTCGAAGGCCGGATGCGGATAGCTCATCTGCCTCCACTCGCCGTCGAGGAAAACGTAAGCTCCAAAGACCTCCTCAACGGGCTCGACCTGAAAGCCCTCCGGTGGGTTCGCCCGGAGCTCCTCGTTGAGCGCAAAGATGCTCTCCCACATTCTGTTCAGAAAATCGTGGATTTCTCTCACCCTCATCTTCCACACCCAAAATGGAAAAGGAAATGGCCTTAAAAAACTTCATTTCAGGCTGTTGAGCATCTCGTTCAGCTGTCCCATTATGTCCGTCTTGACGGTCTCCTCGTAGCTTCCCAGCTTTATCCTGTAATCGTTGTTCATCAGCTTGAGCGTCATGAAGATGTCTGCCCTCACCTTGCTCTCCTCCCCGTTCTTCACGTGGAGCTCCCAGACCCTCGGCAGGGCCGACTCGATGAGGTACGTTCTAACGTCCAGCGTCGCGTAGCCGTTTGCCGGGATGAGGATGCCCTTCTCAGTGGAGCCGTATGCCATTTTGACCCCGTTGGCGTAGGCATCGAAGCTCAGGTTCGCGACCGGAATCGGAAACCCGTTGGGGTTGTATAGCTTCATGTGCGCCACGAGAACCGCTTTTCCGTTCTCCTCACCGGCCCAGGTGAAGGTTGTTTCAACCAGTGCGGGGCTCTTAACGGCACCCCCCAGGAATTCTTGACTCTCGGCTGTGAAGTTGAGGTACGCCAGGATGTTCTCGCTTATGGCCCTTTTCAGGTCGAGGTTTATAGGGATCACGCCTAGGAGTTTGCCCTTGAAAATGACGCTGACGTTCCCCCTCTGCCCGTTGTTGAGGTAGTTGACAAGCGCCCTCACGAGGTTGCGGTTGTCTATGGCCAGCACCATACCCAGGTCAGTGCTTAGTGCGCTGTAGTTGAACTCCTCTATCCTTGCCACGGGAACGCCTGTGAACTCTATCATCAGGTTCTCCACCGACACCGGCACCATCAGGGGCTTGGCCAGCGTCCCGTTTACGACTATGTCCGTTTGTACCTCGCTGACGTTCCCCCAGCGTGCTTCAAGGTGGGGGTGGGCGTTTATGGCGGCGTAGGCAACGTAGCCTATCCAGAGCACGACCGCCAGGAAGAGCACACCGATGATAACCTTCAGCCTCATTCTTTCACCTTTCCCTGTATTGTCTGAGGTCGGTTTAAACGTTTCCCCGGTAGACTTTAAAACCCTCAACCTTAAACCTGCCAGGTGGAATGATGGGGTGGCTTTCGTCTATCCTCTGGGCGTTCTGGTACATACTTCCCGCTTACTTCGCCAACGCTTCACCGGTTCTAGTTGGCGGCGGAAGGCCGATAGACGGTGGGAGAAAGTGGAGGGACGGAAGGAGGCTTCTCGGCGATGGAAAGACCTGGAGGGGCTTTATAGGGGGCGTTGCTATAGGGACCCTCGTTGGAGTAATCCAGTACTTCATAACGCCGGGCTTTTACGGGAGCCTCTCGACGGCGGTGAAGCTCGCTTTCCTGCTCTCCTTTGGAGCCCTCTTCGGTGACTTAGTTGGTAGTTTCTTCAAGAGGCGCGCCAACCTGCCAAGGGGTGCTCCGGCCATAGGTCTCGACCAGCTCGGCTTCCTGATAAGTGCACTTGCCTTCGCCTATCCGGTAAAAACCCTCTCCAGTGGTCAGATTATCTTCCTCCTCGTCGTCTCGCCATTCGTCCACTGGGGGGCCAACTACCTCGCCTACAGGATGGGCTGGAAGAGCGTGCCTTGGTAGTCATTTTCCACTTTTTGCTAACTCTTTAATGTGGTATGTAATTTTTGAATAGGAAAAGTTTTTAATAACATTCTAAGTTGTAATACTTGGTGGTGCTATGAAGAAGGTGAGTTCCGCGGTTTCTACGAAGCGTACAGTGAGGGTAACACAACAAAGCTCTTGGATGCCGTTAACGCATTGTCCTCAAAGATGTACGGTCTCTTAACGTCCCCGTCCTCTTTCAAGGGCCTTTCAGAGGACCTGATGGG
>JALVWX010000080.1 GCA_027023165.1 Thermococcus sp.
CTGATACACGACGAGAAGGTGAAGGAAGAGGTTGCAAAGGCCATTGAACTCCTCAAAAAGTACGGAAGCATTGACTACGCGGCAGAATACGCCAAGAACCTCGTTAAGGAGGCGAACGAAGCTTTGAAGGTTCTCCCCGAGAGCGAAGCCAGGAAAGATTTGGAGCTTTTGGCGGAGTTCCTGGTGGAGAGGGAGTTCTGATGGGGGAGCTGAGGCTCTCCGATTATTCCTCCGATGTTCTAATCCTCTCCTTTCTGCTGCTCCTCCTTTCTCCCCTGGCAGTGCCCTGGCTGGAGGTCTCGATAAGTTCTCCTGGTGGTGCTCTCTACCTCCTCTTCCTTCCTTGGGCGGTGATAATCCCCCTCCACGAGGGGCTTCACGCCCTCACTGCTAAGCTCCTCGGGACCAGGGTTAGATTCGGCGTCACGACGATTAACAGGCTCACTCTGGTTCCCTACGTAGCCGTTGAGACTCCCCTACCGGCGAGAAAATACGTCATCGTATCCCTCTCCCCCCTGGTCCTTTCGTTAGCGGCCCTGGCCCTCGCCTGGCTCCTCCACCCCAACTTCTGGGCGCTCGTTTACGTCTTCAACACGGCCGGCATGGCGGGGGATTTTCTCACAGCCCTCGTGCTCCTGAGAATGCCCCCAGATGCGGAGGTGTTCGATGACGGAACGACCCTCCGCGCCGATTCTAGGGTTCCCATCTCCTATCCTTCGTGGGTTTCCTTTGCCCTGAAGGCCGCGGTCGTCCTGGTTTTTCTTGCCATCCTTCTCCTTGGCAGGATTGAGGTCGTCGTCGAGAAGGGCTAGGAAATTTTATAACTCCGTCACCTTATCCGTTCTCTGGTGAACAGAATGGCTCATTCAAAGTGGGGAGTCCTCTACATTATGAGCGCGGCGCTCTTCATAATGTTCATCGACACCACCATGATGAACGTCTCCATCAGCGCCCTTGTTCGAGACCTTGACACCACGGTGAGCGGTGTCCAGAGCGCGATAACCCTCTACGCTCTCGTCATGGCGGCCTTCATGATAACCGGCGCGAAGCTGGCCGACATCTGGGGGACTAAAAAGGTCTTCTTCCGCGGATTGGTTATCTACACGGTTGGAACCCTCATGGCGGCCTTCGCCCCCAACCTTCTCATCCTGATCATCGGATGGGCCATCCTGGAGGGAATCGGAGCCTCGATGATGATGCCGGCAACGGTCACCTACATCACGAAGGCCTACAAGGGTAAGGACAGGGCCTTCGCCTTCGGCGTCTGGGGTGGCGTCGGCGGTGCCGCTGCCGCCTTCGGTCCGATCATCGGCGGTTTCTTCACGACCTATATCACGTGGCGCCTCGGCTTCTTCATGGAGGCCTTTATTGCCGCTGGGATATTCTACGGAATGAAGCTGCTCGCGGACTACAGGCCGGAAAGGAGAATCAGGCTCGACGTTGTCGGGGCGGCCCTCGTCGGCGTTGGCCTGTTCCTGCTGACGCTCTCCGTCCTCATAATGGACCCGCTCACGAACCCGCCTGTCCTTCTGCTGATGGTTTTGGGTCTTGTCGTTCTTGCAGCCTTCTGGAGGTACGAGAAGAAGCGCAAGGCCGAGGGAAAGGACGTTTTGATAGACGTGGACATCTTCAAGTCCAAGGTCTTCACCGCGGCCAACCTCGTGAGCATATTCTTCCAGATGACCCTCGCGGGGATAATGTTCACGGTTCCGGTCTTCGTTCAGCAGTACCTCCACTACAACGCCATCCAGACGGGCTTTGTCGTCGTCCCTCTCTCGATAATGATGTTCATCTTCTCGATGGGCGGCCAGTGCTTTGCTAAATATCTCACTCCCAAGCAGATAATTCAGCTCGGCATCGTTCTCACCTTCATCGGCCTCTATCTCGTCCTCCGCGTCCTCAAGCCCGGCGTCACCGGAAGCGACTTTGCCCTCGGACTGGCCTTCTACGGAACCGGCTTCGGCCTCATCTTTTCCCAGATAACCAACTTGGCGATGATGGGGGCAAGGCCGGAGCAGCAGGCCGACGCCTCTGGAATATTTAACGCCCAGAAGCAGTTCGGCCTCTCGCTGGGGACGGCCTTCATCGGTGCCGTCTTAGTTCTCGGCGTGATCCACAGCATAACGAGGCAGATCTACGAGTCGGGAATCTTCGAGGGCGTTCCAAAGGAGCAGATAAAGGAAGCCGTGATCCAGTGGATACTCAAGATGCAGCAGGGGGAGCTGACGATTCCGCCGGAGTATCACGAGGTGATCCGCCGTATGCTCAACGCTGCCTTCATAGACACCATGAAGACCTCCGTGATCTTCATGATGGTCCTCCTGGTCATCAGCGCCCTGCTCTCCTTCCTGCTCCCGAGGGGAGAGAAGGCGGCTCAATGAGGAGCCAGCCGACGGGAGGGTGCTCGGCTCCACTCTTCCACTTTTCGTACGCCTTATCCCACATTTTCAGGAGATAGGTGCGTTTTCTCTCGTCTTTTATTCCCTCAACGTATTCCCGCGGGATGTAGGCTAAGTAGTGGGGTAAAGCAGGCTCAAAGGTTCCGCTCTCTATTACATTCCCTCCCGCTTTCTCGACAAGCTCCATGAGCTTTTCAAGCGTCGGGTAGTGAAGGTCGTCTTTTTCGCCGAAGAGCGCCTCGAATATTTCCTCGCGGAGGTTGTAGAGTTCCAAATGTGCTTCCTGCCCCTCATTGTTCGCTACCGGCAGGCTCTCGGCTATGAAGACCCTATCCGCAACGCGGAGCATCTCTGAGATGACTTTAATCATCGTATTCTCGTTCTTCAAACTTCGTATTCCGTGCACGAGGACGGCCAAATCGAAGGCCTTAAACGGAAAGGGCAGTTCTCTCGCGTCGAGTTTTAGGG
>JALVWX010000081.1 GCA_027023165.1 Thermococcus sp.
ACTTATAAGGTTTGTGAAACCCCACTTTCACAAAAGGTCCGATTTGTGAAAATCCGTTTTCATAAATTGTCACCTTTATGAAAGGGGACTTTCATAAACCGCACCCCCTATGAAAACGGACTTTCGGAGAAGGCCAGACTTCGAGAAAAACAAAGTGAAGAAGGAAAGCTCAAACCTTAATCCCGCCCATGACGAGTGCCAGCAGGGCTTTCTGGGCGTGCAAGCGGTTCTCGGCTTCGTCGAAGACGACGCTGTTCGGGCTGTCAACGACGTCGTCGGTAACCTCCTCGCCCCTGTGGGCCGGGAGGCAGTGCATGAAGATGTAGTCAGGCTTGGCGTGCTTAACGAGCTCTTTGTTGACCTGGAAGGGCTGGAATATCTTTCTCCTCTGCTCCGCCTCAGCCTCCTGCCCCATGCTCGCCCAGACGTCGGTGTAGATGACGTCCGCGTCTTTAACAGCTTTAACCGGGTCGTGAAGAAGCTCAAAGCTTCCGCCGCTCTCAGCGGCGTTCTGCTCCGCCCACTTGATGACTTTGGGGTCAGGCTCGTAGCCTTCGGGCGTTGCAACTACAACGTGAGCGCCGAGCTTTGTGCCCGCTATCATTAGTGAGTGAGCCACGTTGTTTCCATCTCCAACGTAGACTATCTTGAGGCCAGCTATACGACCTTTCTTCTCAAGTATAGTTTGATAGTCGGCCAGAGCCTGGCAGGGGTGAGAGAAATCGCTGAGGCCGTTTATGACCGGGACGCTCGCGTACTTGGCGAGGTCTTCCACATCTTTGTGGGCGTAGACGCGAGCCATTATCCCGTCAACGTACCTGCTGAGGACGCGGGCGGTATCGGCTATCGTCTCGCCCCTCCTCAGCTGGAGGTCATTGGCGTTGAGGTAGAGGCCGTAGCCCCCGAGCTGGTAGATGCCAACCTCGAAGGAGATCCTGGTCCTGGTTGAAGGCTTCTGGAATATCATGGCGAGGGTCTTCCCCTCGAGAACGCGGTGGGGCTTTCCAATCTTGTTCCAGATCTTCATCATCTCCGCCGTCTTGAGAATAGTCTCAAGCTCCTCCCTCGTGAAGTCCTGAAGACAGAGAACATCCCTTCCAGCTAGACTAACCACCATGTGCATCACCGAAAATTCCTCGAGGGAGGTTTTAATAACCCTTTCGTCGGAAGTGGCGGAAAGAAAGCGAAGGCTTTTGAAGGTTCAGGGGGATAGACTTTCTAAATGTAACGCTCATCCATGAACCTTTTTATACCTGCTCAAACAACTCAGTTCGGTGATACCATGGGGAGAATTGAGAACGCGAGGCTTCTTGGGGGCATAGGAGCGGTGCTGACGCTCGCGGGGGCGGGTTTCATCGGCTTCATCCTGAAGCTCCTCGCCGTGAAGGAAATCGCCGTCGAAACCAGCAGGGAAGAGATATTGAAGAAATACATGTGGGCCACAGTCCTGTGGATAGCCTCAAGCCTTATCCTCACGGGAGTACTCATCGAGTACTGGCTCAGCCCGCCCGCGACACCGAGAATGGCCCTAGAAACGATGGGGACAATAACCTTTCTCGCGGCGCTCCTGATGATAGTCGGGAGCTGGTTCTTGAAGGAAAGCTACTCCGCAATAGCCGGGGAAACGGGGGTAAAGACGTTTGACACCGCCGGAAAGCTCTACTTCTTCGGGGGCATACTGAGCCTGATCCTCCTCGGCTTCGCCCTAATACTCGTTGCGGCCATCCTGGAGGTGCTGGCGTTCTTGAAACTTCCGGAGGAGATTAAGAAAGAGAATAGCTTGGGGGCATGAACACCGGCACCTTCACACCCAGAGAACACTTATAACACAGAACGAAGTCAACAGTCTTCAGCACCGCGGTCCTCATGTACCTCATCGGGACGGTGTTCATATTCTTCTTCATCGGGTACTTCATAATCATGCTGAGCCGTGTTCGAGGTCATGGCATTCTTTGGACTTCCCAACGAGGTTGCCCCGACCGGAAGTGAGAATCCAGGGGGAGCGTGAGTCACTCCCCTTCCCTTTCTCTCAGATATTCCTCGTAAACTCCCCACAGGGAAACCAGCGCGGCCGGAATCCCGTGTTCGGTGGCAAACGTCATGTACGGCGCGAGGTCAACCACGTAGTCTGCAAAGCGGAAGAGGCCGCGTGGAATTCCTTCACGGGAGCCGATGAAGACGACCACCTCCTTGGCGCTGAACATGTCCTTGGCGAGCTTTTCTTTGACCTCCGCCAGAGTCGGTCCCTTGGGGTCGGTGATTATCAGAACCCTCTTGCCCCTCCTCTTGTCCCTGATCACCTGGTTGAGGTCCCAGAGGGAGACGGGAACACGCTCAACTTTCCAGGGGTACGCCTCGCGCTGGATTCTAAAGCGGCTCTCCTGGCCAGTCTTTACACCCCTCAGGAACTCCATGACCTCAAAGGCGTCCATCTTTTCCTTGGGGGATATGATAAGCTCCTTGATCTCGAAGGCCTGAGCGGCCCTGCCTATCTTCTCGCCAAAGGAGCGGCAGGCCTTGTAGTCGCCCCAGTAGGGCATCTGGACTACCGTCAGCTTGCGGAAGAGCTTTCTGGCGTCGATCTTGTCCGGAGTGAACTTCCTGAACTCCTCTCCGGGCAGAACCGATATGTAGGCTTTATCGCCGATTATCTCGACCTGAACTACCTTGTCCGGCCAGCTGAGGTTTACATCCGCTCCAGTAAGCTCCTGAACCTTTGCACCGAGGTTCCTGTTGACGTCGAGGCTTGAAAAACCGTGCTTTCCGCGTCTCTTCGTCTTGACTGCGAAGGTCTCGTTCTCGCCGATGAACGGCGCTATCTTCTCGGCGGTTTCCACTATTGCATCGAGTTCAG
>JALVWX010000082.1 GCA_027023165.1 Thermococcus sp.
GTACACGATAGACGACGTGAAGAAGCGCTTCAACAGGCGCCTCATAAGGAAGTTCACCGAGTACGGCGAGATCTACATAATCACCGAGAACGGCAAGATAAGGAAGAAGCCGAAGCGGAACAAGACGCAGGCGAAGATAAGGGGCAGGAAAGGCGTTGAGATCCCAGAGGAAACCCTCTTCCCGCGCGAGCTTTACGAAATGGCGCTGACCGAGGGACAGGTTGAAGTTCTCAAGGCATTTGAGGACCTCGTTGAGAACGAGGGCATGCTTGTCATCACCGCCGACAGGGGTAGGGGTAAGAGCGTCTCCGTTGGAATAGCGACCATAGGCCTCGCCCTCGCCCTTGGAAAGCGCACGCGCATAGTTGTAACCGCCCCGGAGCCGGAGAACGTCCAGGCCCTCTTTCGCTTCGCCAGGCGCGCTCTCGAGAGGCTCGGCTTCAAGCCCTACGTCGTCGAGGAAAAGGGCCTCATAAAGGAGCTCTACGCGAGAAAGATCGGCCTGCGCTATTATTCACCGGTCGAGGGCTACAGGAAGAGCGCTGACCTCTACATCCTCGACGAGGCCGCGGGAATCCACGTGCCGATACTCCACAAGTACCTCAATAAGCCCCGCGTGGTCTACTCCTCGACAATACACGGCTATGAGGGTGCCGGCAGGGGATTCTCCGTCAAGTTCCTCAAGAAAGCGAGGGAAAAGCGCGAGTTCAGGGAGCTCCACATGGACGAACCGATTAGATACGCCGACCACGACCCCATCGAGAAGTGGCTCTTCGACGTCCTCCTGCTTGATGCGGAGCCGGTTGAGCTAACCGAGGAGGATTACGAGCTGATCAGGAACAAGGAGGTCTACTTCGAGGAGCCGAATCTCGACGACTGGTTCGAAAACGACAGAGGAGACCTTAGAAACTT
Source organism: Thermococcus sp. (assembly GCA_027023165.1). Next base: position 913 of record JALVWX010000082.1, read on the forward strand.
CGTTGGAATCTACATCCTAGCGCACTACCGCAACAGGCCGAGCGACGTGGCGCTTTTGGCAGACGCTCCCCACCACGAGGCGCGCGTTCTGAGGCTCAAGAACGGCAAGATCGTCACGGCGGTGCAGATAGCCAAGGAAGGCGGCATTCCGAAGAAGGTCATAGAGAAGATGGCCAAGGGCTACAAGCCGCGCGGGAACATCATTCCGGACATGATGGTCAAGCACCACATGCTCAAGGAGTTCGCGAAGCTCAAGGGCTACAGGATAGTGAGGATAGCGACCCATCCGGATGCGATGGACATGGGGCTGGGAAGCAAAGCGCTGGAGCTTCTCGAAAAGGAGGCCAAGGAGAAGGGCCTCGACTGGATAGGTTCGGGCTTTGGAGCGAGTGAGGAACTGGCGCGCTTCTGGGTGAGGAACGGCTTCGCTGTGGTTCACCTAAGTCCTGCCAGGAACCCGGTCAGTGGAGAGTTTACGGCGATAGTCCTCAAGCCGATAAGCGAGAGGGCCAAGAAGCTCATCCGCCAGGCCAACGACGAGTTCCGCATCAGGCTTACTGAGTGGCTCGGCGACACCCACCGCGAGCTTGAGCCGGAAATCGCGCGCTGGCTCTTCGAAACGCCCTTCGGCGAGGCCGTCGATTATCCAGTCCACCTGACGGATGTCCAGAAGAAGCGCCTCGATGCCTTCACCGGCAAGGTTCTCACCTACGACACCGTGGTCGATGCCGTGAAGCCGATAGTCAAGCTCTACTTCCTCGACGGCTGGATGAAGCCCTACCTCGACGAGAGGCAGATAAAGCTGCTGGTCTACAGGGTTCTCCAGGCCCACAGCTGGGAGGAGACGGCGGAGCTGATAGACAGGACCGAGACCTTCACGATGATAGAGGTGCGCGACATCATCAGGGGGCTGTGGTACTACTACAAGAGGCTGCTTTAGGGGCTTTCAGTGCCCCCGTGCCTCTTCTCCATGGTTCTTATTACCCCGTAGTCTATCAGGGCCAGGGGAGTGTAAACTGCCAGGAACATCGCCATGAAGGCGAGAGTTCCCTCGGGATGAAGGCTGAAATGGCGCACGACGAGGGCCGCCGTGAACGTGTTGAAGAAGACGAGCCCGAAGTAGGTCTTGAACGCGTGCTTTTCCAGCTTTCCAAGCGTCTGCCCAGGAGGCCCGCGGCGCTTATCCCGGCCACCGCCCCGGTTAATCCGCCGTCGTTAACGTCACCGGTTAGGGGATAGGCAATTAAAACTGCCAAAACCGCTGTGAGGAGAGCCAGGAGCATGCCCGCCAGCTTTCCCTTTAACCCCCCACCTTTGGAAAGTGATGAAGTTTCAGACATCCCTCCCATCCGACCCGCCCCGGCGCATATCTTTGCCCGATGGTTAGCATTTTGCCATACATGGTTTAAAACCTTCCGCATCTCGAAGAATCACCTTTTTATAGGGTTGGCCCGTAGGTACGGTGGTGCAGTGTGATGCAACAATCCCGACGGTGACTCCCATGGGGGGCAGCAACTGGGAGCGCATAATCTCGATTACAAAGGATGGAATGAGGAGCATTGGCATGATGCGGCGCAAGATAAGCCGGGGAAAGAGGATAGCCCTCCTCATCGACGGTCCCAACATCCTCCGCAAGGAGTTCGGAATAAAGCTCGAGGACATAGTGGAGGCGCTTGAGGGGCTGGGGGACCTGAGGGTTGCGAAGGTCGTCCTCAACCAGTACGCGCCGCAGGGACTGATAGAGGCGGTCTCCAACCAGGGGTTTGACGCCATCGTTGTCTCCGGCGAGACCGGTGTTAAGCTGGCCGTCGAGGCGATGCGCGAGATATACAACCCCAACATCGACGCCATAGCCCTCGCGACGAGGAACGCGGAGTTTCTTCCGGTGATTCTGAAGGCAAAGGAAAAGGGAAAGGAGACCATAGTACTCGGCATTGAACCGGGCTTTTCGGCCGCGCTGAAGCACGCGGCTGACTACACCATAATCCTTGAAACGGAGGCTGAGTCCCGATGAAGGAGACGATATTCAAAGTCCTGCACAGAGGCGGCAGAGAGGTGGGGGAGGGGCAAGAACGCCCCGTTAGAGGAAAGAGCATCGGGCTGATAATCGACGGTCCCAACATCCTCCGTAAGGAGTTCGGAATAAAGCTCGAGGACATTATAGACGCCCTCGAGAGGATAGGCAAGATACGCGTTGCGAAGGTCGTCCTCAACCAGTACGCGCCGCAGGGACTGATAGAGGCGGTGGTGAACCAGGGGCTTGAGCCGATAATAGTGGCCGGCGATACGGACGTCAGGATAGCGATAGAGGCGATGGAACTCATATACAACTCAGATGTGGATGTAATAGCCCTCGCCACCCGCGATGCTGACTTCCTGCCCATAATAAACGAGGCAAAGCGTAAGGGGAAAGAGACCATAGTCATAGGGGCCGAACCTGGCTTTTCAGTTGCCCTGCAGAACGCCGCGGACTACGTCATAAAGATGAACGGAAAAGGGGAGACCCCTGAGCAGACCGAATTCTGAGCACCATGGATAAGGGTGGGAAGCAAAACTTTATTAGCCCACTTATTACTCCTTTATCGAAACTAACAACCCGTTACTGGAGGTGATGGCATGAAAAGGCTCGCCACGCTGATGCTCGCCCTGCTCGTCATAGGGGCGCTCGGTTCAATAAAACCGGCCGCGGCCGCTGAGACCCTGACTGTCTACTCCTACAACAGCATAGAACCCTGGATGAAGGAGATAGTTCCTATCTTCGAGCAGAAGTACGGAGTTAAGGTCAACCTCGTCCTAATCGGCGATGCCGGCGAGGTCCTCAACAGGCTCATCCTCGAGAAGGACAACCCGCAGGCCGACGTCGTTGTCGGAATAGACAACAGCTACCTCCAGAAGGCGATAGACGCGGGTGTTCTTGAGCCATATAAGCCGAGCAACGCCGACGTGATTCCGAAGTGGATAATCGACGACTTCGACCCGACCTTCCATCTCACGCCCTACGACTACGGGGCAATAGCCATCGTTTACAAGAAGAACGAACTCAAGAACCCGCCGAAGACCTTCGAGGATCTCCTCAAGCCCGAGTGGAAGGGCAAGCTCATCGTTGAGGATCCCAGGACCAGTTCCACCGGAATGGCGTTCCTCCTCTGGACCGTTGGAGCCTATGGCGACAGATGGCTCTACTACTGGGACGCGCTCAAGAAGAACGACGTTCAGGTCGTTAAGAGCTGGGACGCCGGCTGGGAGATGTGGGACAAGGGACAGGCCCCGCTCTTCGTCAGCTACGCCACCGACCCTGCTTACGACGCCTGCAACTACAACGACACCAGTATTGGGGCCATACTCCTCAACGGCACCGCCTACGTCCAGATTGAAGGGGCTGGAATCGTCAAGGGCGCCAAGCACCCCGAGCTCGCCAAGAAGTTCATCGAGTTCCTCATAAGCGAGGAGGCCCAAGAGAAGCTCCCGCTCAACCAGTGGATGTACCCGGTCAACAGGAACGTCAAGCTCCCAAAGTGCTTCAGCTACGCGGTCAACGTCACCAACCCGGTCAAGCTCAGCCCCGAGGAGATAGGACAGAACTACAAGAAGTGGCTCGAGCAGTGGACGGCCCTGATGGTCGAGGGCAAAAGCCCTGACGAGATACTCGGGAAGACGAGCAGCACATCAACTGGTGAAGAGAGCAGAATCTGCGGACCGGGAATCATCGTCGGCCTCGCGCTCCTGCCGGTTCTGCTCAGGAGGAGGAAGTGATCTCCTTTCTCTCCCCTCTTTTCTCCACCGCAACTTTTATAAAAGCGCTCCTGAAGGATAGGAGCGAGGGCCCGTAGCCTAGCAGGATAGGGCGCCGGCCTTCTAAGCCGGAGGTCGCGGGTTCGAATCCCGCCGGGCCCGCCAGCAGCCCTTTGCTTCGCAAAGCGCTGGCGGAAAATTGTCGACTGTTCTGGAATGTTAAAATGTGGGAGGATTCCTTGCATCTCTCTGGCAATCTTAGGTTGAATTCTCCTATTATTGCTCTTTCTTAAGAAGTTCCTCTCCTTTGACGCCCTTCGGGCGTCGATTAAAGTTGAACTCCTGCCAAAACGCAAACTAAAATGTGAATTCAAAATTCAATCCAGCGTTTTTCGGTGGAATCCTCCCCTAAATGGACAACCCAGTGAAAATCACAACTTCTCAAGTGAAGCAATATTTGAGACTTTCGTCTAGAGGACTTCTCCATGAAAAAGAACTATGCCCAAAAAGCATAAAGAAGTAAAACAATTTCCGCCAGCGCTCCTTGGGAAGCGAAAGCTTCCCGAGGTGTTGAGGCTCGCCCCAACATGCGCAAGCAAGGGCTGTCACGGATACAGCCTGCTCGGCGTCCTCGGGAAGAGCGTGGCCCAGCGGACGTGGTCGAGCTTGAGGACCCATGCTACAAGGCGCTCCAGTCCGAGACCGAAGCCGCTGTGGGGGACCGAACCGTACTTCCTGAGGTCGAGGTACCACTCGTAGTCCTTCGGGTCCATGCCCTCCTCGATTATGCGCTCGACGAGCTTGTTGTAGTCGTCCTCACGCTGGCTTCCTCCAATAACCTCACCGTATCCCTCCGGCGCGAGCATGTCGGCTGCCAGAACCTTTCTCGGGTCGCTTGGATCCTCTTTCATGTAGAAGGCCTTGATACCCCTCGGATAGCCATAGACGAAGAACGGTGCCTCGAACTCCTGGGTGAGAATCCTCTCCTCGTCGGCGCCCATGTCTTCTCCCCACTCAATCTGGACGCCCTTGCTCTGGAGTATATCTATCGCCTCGTCGTAGCTTATCCTCGGGAACGGAGGAACCGCGTTCTTGAGGGTGGTTAAGTCCTTCCTGAAGGTCTCAATCTCCTTCCTCCTCAGCTCAAGCGCCCTCTGCACCATGTAGCTTACCAGCTCCTCCTCGACCTTCATGATGTCCCAGAGGTCCATCCAGGCCGCTTCAAGTTCAAGGTGCCAGAACTCGGTGAGGTGCCTCCTCGTCCTGCTCTTCTCCGCCCTGAAACTCGGCGTCAGCGACCACACCTTCTCGAGGCCGAAGATGGCAGCCTCGAGGTAGAGCTGGGCCGACTGGCTGAGGTAGGCGGTCTTGTCGAAGTACTTGAGCTTGAAGAGGGTCGCCCCGCCCTCGACCGCACCGGTGACGAGTATCGGTGGAAAGACCTCGTACCAGCCGTCCTGGAGGAGCCACTCTCTAGCCGCCTGCATCATCGTGGCTTTGACCTTCATTATCGCCGCCACTTTGGGTGAGTGGAGGTGAAGGTGCCTGACGTCGAGCAGGAACTCCTCGCTGGCGTCTTTAGTTATCGGGAAGAAGTCCACGTTCTGGATGACCTCTATCTTATCGGCCTGAACCTCGACCCCCGTGGGAGCGCGGGGATCTGCCTTGACGGTTCCCTCGATGATGACGCTGGACTCGATTCCAACTTTCTTGGCCTCGGCGTAGGCTTCCTCGCTCAGTTCCTTCCTGAATATCGTCTGAACTATCCCGCTTGAGTCACGGAGGACTATGAAGACCTTCTTTCCAACCTCTCTCTTCCTGTAAACCCAACCGGCGAGCTTGACGCGCTTACCTTCCATCTCGGGCCTTACATCAGCACAGTAAACCTTATCGATCATCTTACCACCTCCAGAGGCTTTGAGGGTGACTTTATAACGGTAGCGATGGTCCGGGAGGGGACCGGACGCTGGGCAATCGGACAATCCGGACCAGTGGAGAAGAGTCAATTCATCCACGGCTCGATGGCCAGCACCCCGGTGCTTATGATCAGTATCGGTGGCATGGTGACATCTCCCCTGGCCAGAATTTAAACCCTTTGGGCGATTGTATGCCGATGTGTCAAAACCTTTAAATATTTCTCCGTCGTACGTTCAAAGGGTGAGAAAATGATAGCGCTCCTGGGAACTGTTGTCGACTCCGGGGGAATCCGGAGGGACGCGGCGGTGCTCGTTGAGGGGGAAAGGATAGAAGGCATCATCCCGCGGGATAAGCTGGGAGAATACAGCGTTGATGAAGTTTACGGCGGAAAAGGCTATTTGATCCTTCCCGGCTTCGTCAACGCCCACACCCACGTGGCGATGGCCAAACTTAGGGGTCTCGGGGAAGACCTCCCGACGGAGAAATGGCTCAGCGACGTTATATGGCCGACAGAGCTTGAATGGACTCCCAGGGAAATCCGCCGCTGGGCGCTTTTGGGGATGGCTGAGGCGCTGGCAAACGGCTCAACGACGATAAACGACCACTACTTCTTTGCGGATGAGATAGCGAAGGCCGCCCGGGAGCTGGGGGTAAGGGCCTTCATCGGACAAACGATGATGGACGAGGTTGATTTCCCACTCGCGAAGCCCGAGGAGGGCTTCCGCTTCTTCAAACGCTGGGATGGAAAAAGTGGCCTCGTCAGGCCCACATTGGCACCCCACGCAACCAACACCGTCTCGCTCGAACTGATGGGAGAAATCGGCGAGTTCGCCCACGAGAGGAACGCTCTAATCCACGTCCACCTCTCCCAGAGTTGGGGGGAAGTTGAAACTGTTAAGCGCCGCTATGGCCTTACGCCGGTGGAATACCTAGAAAGGGTCGGCGTTCTGAACGAGAGGCTCATCGGCGTTCATGGGATTTACCTGGACAGGGAAGAGGTCGAGCTGTACTCCTGGAGCGGCGCCACCCTCGTACATTGCTCCCTGAGCATGGCGAAGCTTGAGGGCAGGGTGGCCCCGATAATCGAGCTGGCTAAGAGGGGAACCAACATAGCCCTTGGCAACGATTCCCCTAATCCAATTGGGCTTATGGACATGTTCACGGAGATGCGCTTCGCGGCCGTTTTGAACAAGGTCTGGCGGAGAAGAACCGATGTTGCAACTGCCAAAGAGGTTTTCCGCTGGGCGACCCTTGGCGGGGCGAGGGCGCTAGGCCTGAGGGCTGGCGTTGTAAAGCCGGGCTATTCAGCGGACCTCGTTCTGCTGAACGCGAGGAAACCTCAGTTCCTCCCCGGCAAAAACCTCCACTCGCACGTCGTTTACTCCGCAGGGGGAAGCGACGTGGAGTTGGTCATGGTGAACGGAGAAGTAGTTTACAGAAAAGGGCTGCTCACAAAGATTGGGAAAACGCTGGAGGAGCTGTGGGAGGAGTTCTCTAAACCTTCCTGACTATCAGCTTGACGCCGTCAACGCGGATGACTTCCACGGTGTCCCCTATGTTGAGTTTCTCATTCCCCTCCGGCAGGGCTATCCATCTGTCTCCCTCAAGCTCCACGAGGTAGTGCTCACGCCCTATTTCGACGACCCTCCCACGTTTTCCCCGGAGTTCAAAAGTGTACTTCCCCTCTCCCGCATCCGTCACGTCCCTTTTTATGTATCTGGCAACGACGAGGTACGTGACAACCGCCGCTATCAGTGCCACGGTAAAGCTTTCAGTGAACCCCACACCAAAGCCCATCAGCAACCCAAGAACTATGAATGCAACTCCCATTGGTGTTATGAAAGCAGCCACCATCATGTCCAGGATGATGACAAGAAACCCGAGAAATATTAACGAAAGGGGAAGGAAGTCCATGTCCATCACCGAATGGAGTTAGAGGGAGGGTTTAAGCCTTTTTCTCCCCCATGTCCGTGGAATCCTCCGCGGTGGTGTTCTTACCGGTACTAGGGCCGTTCAGCTGGGGCTTTGAGGGCAGTGGGCTGTCCTTCACCTTCTGGAGTATCCTCAGCAGACCGATGAGCGATTCAGTGTCGTAGGGAACGATGAGGTTGCCGTACTTGGCCAGCTCCGGCATCTTCTCGATGTACTGCAGCGTAAGGTACTTCTCATCCGCCATCTGAAGGGCCTCGAGGACCTTCCTTATGGCCTCGGCCTGACCCTCCGCCACAAGTATCTGCCTCTGCTTTTCACCCTCTGCCTTAAGTATAGCGGCCTGCTTCTGGCCTTCAGCCTCCTTGATGGCGCTCTCCTTCTTTCCTTCCGCGAGGAGGATCATGGCCCTCTTCTCACGCTCGGCCGTCATCTGCTTGGCCATCGCCTCCTGGATGTCCTTCGGCGGGTCTATACGCTGGATCTCGACGCGGGTTATCTTGACGCCCCAGCGGTCGGTGATCTTGTCAAGTTCTTCCCTAAGGCGGGCGTTGATGATGTCCCTCCCAGAGAGGGTCTCGTCGAGTTCCATCTCGCCGATTATTGCACGGAGGTTCGTCTGGGCGAGCTTCACAATCGCCATCAGGAAGTTGCTGACGTTGTAAACCGCCTTGACAGGGTCTATTATCTGGTAATAAACCACGGCATCGACGGTGACAACAACGTTATCCTTACAGATGACCTCCTGGGGCGGAACATCTATGACGTGCTCGCGCATATCAACAACTTTAACGCGCTCCATGAAGGGGACTATGAAGTGTATCCCCGGCTCTAGAATCCTGTTGAACTTTCCGAGCCTTTCCACAAGTCCCTTCTGATAGGGCCGTATTACCTTGACACTCAGGAGCAGGAGTATGAGCAAGAACACGCCGACGATCAACAGCGCTGCCGCGGCAAAGCTCATTACCATCACCACCAGGAAACTTTCAAACTTAATGTGGTTATCGCTTTTATAAACGTTTCTGTGGTGACAAATGAGTGCCCGTAAAACTCATGGAAAAATGAGGGATAAAAAGACTCAGAGCTCGTTTTCTCTTTTTATTTCGTGGAGCAAGACTTTGAGCCGTTCGATGAAGTCCTGTGATACCGGCACTCCCTCCTTAATCATGGCTTCAACCGCATTTACCGCATTACTAAGATCCCCAAGATTCCGCACCGTGTAAAACTTAAGATCATTAAGCGCGTTCAACAATTCCGCCTTCCTGTTAAGCTCAGCATAAGCAAGAGCAAGACTCCCCAGAGTCTCAACAACAATCCTACGATTCCGCATTATCTCTTCCGCGCTCGTGCTCTTCCTCAAAGCACTCACGCTCTCTGCAAGACTCCTCCTCAACTCCTCAACCTGCCTCTCAAGCTCCATCCTCTCATTCTCCGCCTCACTGAGTTTTTCTAAATCCTTCAAAAACTCGTCAACACTCTGGTACCTCTCCTCCTTCCTCTTCGCCAAGAGTTTCTCAAAGATATCATCGTACTTCGCCAGTCTTGCATCAAACTCCGACGGCCGCTTGAACCTGAAGGACTCATCAGTAATCTTCCCAAAGACTTCCTCGTAAGTGTAACCCTCAAAGGGAAGCCTGCCGGTCAATAACTCATAGAACGTAACGCCCAACTGCCAGATGTCGGTTCTATGATCCGTATGCCCGTACTTTCCGGGCATCAAATGCTCCGGAGCCGCGTAGAGCGGAGTATAACCCATCACACTCCTGCTCGAACTCATGGTTCCAAGCTTGGCAAGACCCCAATCAGTAATCTTGGGCGTTAAATCGCTCTTTAGGAGAACGTTCAAAGGCTTGAGGTCGCGGTGATAAATACCCTTGCCGTGAGCGTGCTTGAGTCCCTCGGCAATGCCTTTAATAAGGCTCAAGGCAGTATTCTCGCTCGCGGGTTTTGGGTAATCATCGAGGGTTCTGGCGAGTTCTCCATTGATTTTCGCGCCCTCAACGTACTCCATTTCGAGGTAGGGGACTGGCAGGATGTCAACATCATAGAGTTTGACGATGTTTTGATGGTTGAGCTGGAGCCACGTTGAGACCTCACGAATGAAGGTCTTACTGGTTTTCCTGTCTATCCGCGGGATTTTGAGTGCTACTATTTTACCATCCTTCCTGCGCTTAACCTTAAAGACTTTAGCAAAACCACCCTCACCAAGAAACTCAAGAGGCTCGTACTTCTCATAAAGCTCGCTGGGAAATCCTGGGACTCCCTCTTCAGAGCTGGTTACGGTGCTTGAAGATCCGCCACCGCTAATGGATGATGCTGTTGCAGTCGGGCTTCCATTACCACCGGAACTACCCGAGGGTTTAGTGCCCTTGCCCCTCATTTTAACCGCGACAATGCCAATCAACCCAATGATAATCACGCCGCCCAAGGCGAGGTAAGTTATCGGAACACTGCTTCCACGTGGAACGGCTCCAATGGGGGCTGACGTCTCTGGAGTCTCGGTGGCATAACCGGAGCTTGAGGAAGTAGTCGTCGAGGTCACGTACGTTGATGTGGTGCTTGATGGAGTCCCCTCCGTACTGCCGCCAGAACTTCCAGATGAAGAGATTGAAGTGGTGGTCGTGGTGGAGGTCGAGGTTGTGGAGGAAGTCGAAGTGCTCGTCGTGGTGCTGGTTGTAGTTCTGCCTGTGGTTTCTGATGAGCTGGTACTGCTCCCAGCCACTACACCGCCTGCACTCTCGGAGGCCGGTTCGACTGACCTGGCGGCGAGGAAGCTTCCGAGACCGCTTATTGGATCGGGCATGGTAACCTTGATCTTCTTCTTGTTGGTGAGGAAGAAGTTCCAAGTCTCGGCCGTGTAGACGCGCGGCGAGTTCAGCACGTGCGTACCGTAGGCGAGCTTGTAGAGGTCCCAGAACTGGTCGAGGTTGTGGATGTTTACCGTTGTGCCATGCGCGGTCCAGTTATTATAGGCGAGGAGCATAGCTAAATCATAACCCGTCCAGTCGAGTAGTGGCTGAAGCGAAGATGGAGTCCTGTAGTACCTCAGGCCAAGGTTGGAAATAAAGCCGCTTAAATCGCCGTTGGAAACCCTGTAGATCAAATCTCTGACCGTTATGGGGTTCTTGTAGGCAGTTCCCCAGTTGGGGTCAACGTAGTAGTCTAAGATCCAGAAGTCCCAGGCAATCGAGCTGGGCGGTTGGATGCCCCCCACAAGCCATCCCTCTGTGTAAACGTGCCACTGAAGGGTGTTCGGGCTGCTGCTGTAAACGACCTTGCTCGCTTGAGTCCTGCTCCACTGGAGGACCTGGACGTCAAAACCAGCCTTCTGG
>JALVWX010000083.1 GCA_027023165.1 Thermococcus sp.
AATAGGACCAATCCAAACCTCTGCGGACATATCTTTCTTTTCTCACCGCGGTTTGGGGCGGAGAGGAGTGCTATGAAAAAAACGGCACATGTTGCGGTTATATTGATCCTGGCAATGCTGGTGCTCGTGAGCGGGTGCATGAACGATCCCTCCAGCGCAACCGGAACGACGAGCGAAGGTCATCGCCCCGAAGGGGCCACCCCCGAAAACCAACCCGGAGAAGAGACCCAAACGCAGACCGAGACCGTTACGGAGACGGTGACTGAAACTCCCACTACCACAACCGAAACGCCTCCACCCAACGGAAGCGTCCAGTACGATGAGGACGGAAACGCCATCTGTGAGGAGAATTTCGATCCGGACTCGGGTTGCGAGGCAAACGAGACCAACGATGGTAGCGGCCCCGGCTTCTCGCTTCCCGACGATATGGTGCTCAACATAACTCTCCAGCCAGTTCTCAAGCCAATGCTGATTCGCACCCCCAACATGACATACACCGGGCCTTTAAGCTCGATGGCGAGCGTTCCGGATGAAAACACGACAATCGAGTGGATATCCGTTCTGACGTCCTCGACCGACCCCGGAAAGAACCTCGTCATAACTCTCCACTTCGGGAACGAGAGCCTTTTAGGCGAGTACATCCACCCAAAGACCTTCATGAACCCCCTAACGGGAAAGAAGATAACCTACAGACCAACCGTCATCAGGATTGAAGAAGGTGGTGAATTCGGAAAGCGGTGGGAGGTTCACCTCTACGGCGGGATAAAGGGCCGCTTCACACTCTACAGGGTTACCGGAAGCGGGTTGGAGGAACTCCAGAGCGGCGAGGTGAGTTTCCACGGCTCGTCGGCGAGCTTCACCATCGAGAACTTCTCGGAGATCTTCCCGGAGAAGGTTCTCCTCAGGGTTCACGCCGTTCCGATGAGCGGGACCATGCCCGAGTTCGATTATCCCTCTGAAAAGCCCTTCGTGGTGATCGCCTCAAAGGGACTGATAGAGTACCAGGAGAGCGCGTTCTTCGGCATCGAGGGCGAACCAGTGAGTCTCAGGGCGACGGCGAGTGGTCACGACCTGAGCTTCGACTTCTACCTTGAAAGGCCGGACGACTGGATCCCCTTCACGGTCTACATAGACAGCACGGACGACGGGGGGATAAACTGGGTCCTGAAGGTGTCTGAAGAGGGCTTCAGGCTCCTCGACTCCAACGGGAACCTCTTCCGCGAGGGGCCCGTGAAAACGGAAGATACCCAGCTCGGGAGAAAGGTTAGCCTCAGGATAGAGAACCTCTTCGGCCTAATCCCCTGGAGGAGTTTCCGCTTCTGGCTTGCGAACTGGATAGACCGCTTCCCGGCCAAGAGCAACCTCTGGTTAGATGCAGAAAACGGGATGTCCATCGAGAAGGACGTCGATAGCTACCTGGTCGTTGTTGTCGAGGACGTGTTCATAAAGGGCAACAAGGACAAGGCCGAGGGCGAGATACAGCTTTCCTCGTGGGCCTACGGCGTTAGCTGGCCGCAGGGTAAGCTCTACCCGATAAACTACAGCCAGATTTACACCTTCGGTTATCCAGTTGCCCACTGGGTTGAGGCGAAGGACAACAGCAGGCTCCTCTACCACGATGACTTGGCGACGGGAAGCCTTGAAAGCGCTTTTATCAACGGCTATCCTATAATCTCGATGCCGATGGAGGAAGCCGAGAAGTACCGCGTCATCGTCCTTGAAACCGCCGGCTGGGACAGGGACGAGCCTGGTGACTACGTGACCAAGAGCGTGGGTTTCCTAACGGACGTCGCCATCGGAATGGCCACCGGGGAGATAGGGACCATCGCGGACTACGCCTACCGGGGCGCGATGTGGATGAACTGGCTGGCAACGGGCCAGAGCGCCGACGACTTCTGGGGAAGCGTCTTCGAGTGGTTAGCTGGAGCGGAGCCTGACAAGGTTGGCAACGCCGTCTACATCCTCAAGCCCAACGAGGCCGACTTCACAAGGGGCTACCGCGTGGTTTCGGAATCCAGGGACGGCAACATGCGCGTCACCTACGTCATCTACGAGGTCGAGGTGCCGAGGATACTCTACAGGAACCACCTGAAGGCCGAGCTCCTCGGGGTGAGCTTCACCAAGGATACCGAGCCTGGAGACGACGAGTACTACTATTATGCGAGGGCCTGCTCCGGCTTCGTGGGCAACGGGGAAACGAGGGGGATGAAAGGAGTTACGGTTGACGTGGCGGTTCCCGATGGCTACACCTACTCCTACCCGGTGCGCTCCAGCGAGGGTCTGACGTTCCATCGCGGTTCCTGTGCCGATTCAAAGCTCCCGCACAGGCACGTCCTCGGGAACAAGGTAAGATTGGACCCGGACCTCGTGATGCTCGAACTGGATGATGCCAGAGTTCCTTTCCTCTACATGGAGTACGCCGGCTGGGAGAGCGACTCCGGAAAGTGGGGCAACGACGATGATCCAATGGGCAACGTGGGGATAACGATACTCCTCGACGACGACTACCTCGACTGGGAGAAGACTTCGGCCGTTCCGACCAAGTACTGGTCGCTGAGTTATGAAACCTGCGGCGTTTCCGGCGGCTGTTCCGAGGTCTGGTTTGGACTGGACGTGAGGGAGGATTGACCCTCACCCCTTTTTCTCAAGGTGCGCCCTCTTGACCTCAAGCACGCCGGAATAACTGCACTCGTCCCACCTTTTTTCAACCTCGTCGAAGACTATCTTAGCTTTGAAGAAGGGCGCGTCCCTCACAAAGGTCTCGAACTCGCCGCCCTCTCCGGCCACGTGAATCT
>JALVWX010000084.1:0-7104 GCA_027023165.1 Thermococcus sp.
CCGCGCCTGAAGTGTCCGCTTGGTTTTCCAGTCAAAAGCTCCTCGAACCAAGCCTCGTGCTCTATTTCTTCGTGGAGAATCGCAAGAGCTAAATCGTAAGTTCGAGGGTCTTTTCCGAAGGTATAGGTACATATCTCAGTATAGACTCCCACAGCACAGCGCTCTGCCTGGAGGAGCACCTTCAGAATCTCTTCTACTGTGGGGTTCTCGGGCAAGTAAGCGTCGCTACACCACGCCATTTCTGAAAAATCACGAATGTCCCTAGGAAGCTCTCCTCCGAGTTCATAAATCCTCGGCACAAGGGCCTCAAAATGATTCCTGTCCTCAAGACGCGCATCTTCTACGATTTCCTTTATCGTCTCACCTTCCATGCCAGCGGAATGGTTTCTCAGCAGAGTGTAATAGTAATAGGTTGTGAACTCCGCCGCGGCTGCTTTTAGAAGCATTTCCAGGAGCTTCTCAACGTCTATACCAGCCCTTTCAACAAGTCTTTTGTTGTGTTCAGACATGGGTTTCACCATTTAATAGTTGTTAGTTTTAGTTAATAAACTTTTCTATTTAGAAGTTATTTCTATTTAGGAAGACTTATAAATGGATTTTTTAAAGTTTCATTCATGTGGAAGGAGAAAGCCATTGAAACTCTACGGAAAAAAGGTTATAAGATAACTCCCCAACGACTTAAACTTCTCCAAATCCTTGAGGAAATTGGAAAAACACACCCCTCCCTTGGAGAGGTTCACGAAAAGCTGAAGAAAGAGTTCCCAACGGTTAGCTTTTCAACCCTATACTCTAACGTTATCACACTGAAGGAGCTAGGACTAGTGGAGCTTTTCTCCCTTGATGGGGAGACAAGAATAGAAGTGAACACAAGACCTCACATCAACCTCATCTCCGAGGGAGAGATAATGGACCTGAACGACCCCGAGATAATAGAGGCCATACAGCGGAAGACCGGAAAGAGAGTAAGGCTCGTCAACGTGCTCGTTGGTGGGGAACTGTGAAGGGAAAGCTCATCTTTTCCATTATCTTAATTGCCCTTCTCGCCATTGGCACGTACGGAACCGGTGGTGGAAGCACAGGTAACACAGCGAACCCAACAACCGCAAAGAAAACCCCGGACGAGCCGGCCATAGAGATAGCTGGCCTCGTGGAGAGACCATACAACATCACGCTGAACGAGCTTAGGAACATGACTCCAAAGGTCGTTTACGCCGACCTCTACTGCGTTGATAGCCCTAACCTGCCGCGGAAGAGCGGGAAGTGGGTCGGTGTCCCGCTGAAGACTCTCCTCGAGAGGGCCGCAATCCGGGAGAACGCGGTAAAGGTGGCCCTCTATGCGAGAGACGGCTACACGACTGACCTGAAGATTGAGGATGTCCTTGCAGATGAGGACATCATAGTCGCCTACGAGTACAACGGAAATCCGATAAAGCCCCGGCTCGTGGTTCCAGGCAGGTGGGGCTACAAGTGGATAAAGGACATCGTCAAGATTGAGGTAGTTGATTACAACTTCCTCGGCACATGGGAGAAGGCCGGCTATCCGGACGATGCATATGTTGAAAACGGATCAAAGCCTTGGAGGTGATGGTTTGAAGCCCAAAACCGCCCTCAGAATCGTGGAGTGGACATCAGTGCCGCTTCTGCTCATCACAGGCCTGATGGTCGTAACCGGCTACGCGTCGACCAGTGATGGTGCCTTAAAGGCCTCTCTCTTCCTCAGCAGGGAAACGGCGGTGGAGATACACACCAGTCCCATTATGAGAACGCTCCTCGGGGTTCTCCTCTTCCTCCACGCCTACGCCGGGACCGAGCTGATGGCTGCGAGAATTAAGGGAAAGGCCCTGCGAACGGGCCTGGAATACGGGGTTTTGGGCTTTATAATCTACGTTCTCTGGGTCCTCGTGGCGGGTTCCCTTTAGTTTTCAATCCACCTCAAGGCTGAAGTCCTGGTAGTCCATCCAGATGCCTGTCTTCATGATCGCATCGTACTGTGCCCTTAGGAGTTCGTAGTGCGCTTTTTCAATCCTCGCAAGCTCTTCAAAGAGCCTCCTAACCGAGTCGTGCTCGGCCTCCTTCGCTGCCTTCTCGTAGAATCCCCACGTAAGCTTTTCCTGCTCCATACCTATCCTAACTGCATCAACCTCACTGAGGTTTTCCTCGTCCGTCCGAACTATCAGCTTCTCCAGCATCTCCCTGCTCACCGCGGGAAGCTCGCACTTCTCAACAACCTCATCCAGGAACTTCTCCTCGAAGAGGTCCCAGTGCTCCGCCTCCTCCTTGGCCAGGAACAGGAACATCTTCCTTGCCCTCTCATCACGGGCCTTCCTTGCGAGCCTTATGTAGAATTTAAGCTCCGTCTTCTCGACCTCGAGGGCGAGGGCCAGTGCCTCAAGCTCGTTCATGCCATCACCAAAGGATTATTATGCCACCGGAGGTTATAACCTTTGGGGAGCGCGATGGACTGTGGAATCGAGAGGGTTGAGCGGCCTATTGAGCTGAAGGATGAACTTCTGCGGTTCGTCTTCAGCGTTTACAGGGGCACCGAAGGTTCCTACCCGGCCCTTGAATGGGCTGAGCAAAAGCCTTCTCCTGACGATTTTGAGGGCTTCAGGCGGGTCTACGAGCCGTTCCTTGAGTTCCGCCTCAGAGAGGAGTTTGACGAACTTTACATCCTCAGAGATGGTGGAGAAATCGTGGGGACGGTAGCTCTCGTCTACACCTTCGCCGGAAAGGACATCCCATGGGTTCCGGAGGGGATAAGAACCGAGAGGACCTGCCTGATAGAGTTTCTCATGGTCGGTCCGGAGCACCAGGGGCGGGGCTACGGATCCAAGCTGCTCGATTTTGCCGTGAGGAGATTGAGTGAGCTTGAGAAGGAAGCCTACATCGTGACCTTTCCGGAGCTTGATGCCTACCGCTACTACCTCCGCAGGGGTTTTGAGGAGGTTGCGCGCTACGGGGAATTCGTCCTCCTCAGGTTTTCCCCAGGCGGTCCCCGAGTTTGAGGGCGAAGAAGAGGGCTATCATGAAGATGGTGATGTAGTAGCTCCACCTGAATGGGATAAGCCCCATTATCCCGAGGGTATAGACCACTGTGAGGACGAGAACAAGCGCGAGCAGGATGCGGTAGAGGCTTTTCTTCTCCATTCCACCACCGAAGAAAAGGGAAAGGGAGGGCTTATAACCTTTGGGTCAGCCCGTTGAAGAGGTCGCGTTGCAGGCAAGGGGCTGGGCATTGTAGTTGAAGGCCTTCGGGTGGAGCAGCTCTGCAATCTCCTCCAGTCCCAGGACGATCCTCGGGCCGGGCCTCACGACGAGGTTCTCGTCGCTGAGCATGTAAACGCGGCCGCTCTTGACGGCATCAACGCTTGCGAGTGGTCCCTTGCACAGGTCTTCCGGCTTCACCCCCGCGTTCGGCGAGATTATGATGACCTCCGGATTCCTCGCGACTATCTGCTCTTCGCTTGCCACGCCCCATCCTTTGACGTCACCGAAGACGTTTTCACCGCCTGCGAGCCTTATGAGGTCGTTGATGAATGTGCCGTTTCCGGCAGTCCAGTAGCCGTTGTAGTAGCTCAGGATGAAGAAGACCTTTGGCCTGGGCTTTCCTTGGACGGTCGATTCAACGTAAGCCACTGTGGCCTTCATGTCCGCCACAACCATCAGCGCCCCTTCCTCGCGGTTGGTGACCTTCCCGAGAAGCTCAACCTGCCTGTAAACCCCGCTGAGGTTCTTTGGTGAGACGATTATCACCGGGGCTATTTCCTCGAGCTTCTTGAGGATGGAGAGCGAGAAGTCGTCCGCTATTATGAGGTCTGGCTTGAGGGCGGCTATCTTCTCGAGGTTGGCGTACTTACCGTAGCCGCCGACGCGGGTTATGTTCTTCACCGCCGGCGGGAAGTCCGCGTAGTTCGTAACGCCGACGAGCTTGTCTCCCGCTCCGATGTAGAACAGGGTCTCGGTGATGCTCGGCGCAAGGCTGACTATCCTCTCCGGTTCCTTCTCAACCGTCACCTTCCGTCCCACGAAGTCGGTGATGGTCATCGGGTACTTGGCCTTGAACGCATCCGGGTGGAGGAGCTTTGCCACTATCTCAAGGCCGTTCACAACGCGCGGGCTTGGATGGATGAGGTCGCCCTCGTTCTCTATCATGTAAACCCTGCCTTCCTTGGCGGCGGTGGTTCCCGCCAGCGGGCCGCTGTAGACGTCCTCGACCTTCATGCCGCAGTGCGGGGTCAGAATTATGACCTGCGGATCCCTCTCGAGAACCTGCTCGACGCTGACGCTCGGCCAGCCCTTTGCGTCGTCGAAGATGTTTTTGCCTCCAGCGAGGTTTATGACGTCGCTGATGAAGGTTCCGCCTCCTGCTGTCATCAGGGGCTTGTTCCAGACGATGTAGAAGACCTTAACCCGGGGTTCGTTCTTAACGGCCGAGGAGATAGCGGTTATTTTCGCGTTGAACTCGTCGGTTGCCCTCTTGGCGGCATCCTCTGCGTTGAAGACCTTTCCGAGGAGGTCGAGTGCCCTTGGAATGTCGTTGAGGGAGTGCGGGTCAACGATGAGAACCGGTGCTATCTCCTCGAGCTTGCTGAGAATCGGGAGGGAGTAGCCGTCCGCTATTATGAGGTCTGGCTTGAGGGCGGCTATCTTCTCGAGGTTGGCGTACTTACCGTAGCCGCCTATCCTGGCAACCTTTGAGACCTCCGGTGGAAAGTCGTCGTAGTTCGTGACGCCGACGACCCTGTCGAAGAGTCCGAGGTAGTATAGGTCCTCCGTTATGCTCGGGGCCAGGGTTACAACCCTCTTCGGCTCGGCCTTTATCGTCACCGTCCTGTTGGCGAAGTCTTTGACCGTTATCGGGTAGTACAGCTTCTGGCTCTGGATGGAGGTTTGCTGAGCGGAGGTTGTCTCGGTGGTGCTTGGGGTGCTTGAGGTGCCAGAGGCCTCAAGGGCGGTGCTCTGTGGAGTGGTGGACTTTGTGGAAGTGGTTGTCGTGCTTCCGCCTATGCACCCCGAGGCAACGACGGCCCCCAAGAATATGAGGATGAGCAAAACCGCCGTCTTCTTCATTTCGCTCACCTTGGATTATTTGTCCATCCATGGTCAGAAAAGGGGTATATAAGGTTGTTGGATATTTTCTCCGTCAGCCCTTCGACTTGGCTATGCGGAAGATGTCCACGCGGGTGATTATTCCCGTTATCCTGCCCTCTCTGTCCTGGACGAGAACGGCGGGGTTGTCCTCGAGGAGGTATTTAACGACCTCCAAATCCTCGTCCTCGTTGACTATCGGGAAAGGCTCCTCCATGACCTCCATGACCTTCCTGCCGTAGATGTCCTCGTACTCAAGACTCTGCCTCACGAGGGTCCTCTCCGTGATGGAGCCGACCACTTTGTTCCCGCTTATGACGGGTATCTGGGAGATGTTGTGCTCGTTCATGAGCTTGATGACGTTCTCAACCGTTTCGTAGGGCTTGACCGAGAGAACCGGGGAGGACATGACGTCCCTGGCGGTCAGCTGGGCACGCTTGCACTCGTGGAGGGCCTGGAGAATGCGGTTGAGGGTGGAGAGGCGAGGATCAACTTTTCCCGTCTCGAGCTTGGCTATGTAGGCCTGCGTTACCCCCGCCCGTTTGGCAAGCTCCTCCTGGGTTATCCCGAGTTCCTTCCTTATCTTCCTTATCTCCGACGGGTCTATGGGGCGGGGTATGACCACCACAATAACCACCAGTTATTGGTCACTTCCGGGTATTATAAGCTTTCCTCAGAAGGGCGTCGAATTGTGGGCCGGGCACAGAGGCCCGCGGTCATTAATCGCGCGGGTGGATGCTCCCGGCCCTGTAGGCTCGGCGTGAGCACGCTCCGCTCATCGAACCCGACTACCTCGCGGAGGCGGTAAACCGAGCCTATGAGGAGACGATTGTCCCCTCACTGTCGGCGTTTTATTCTAAGCCCAACGACTTAAAAACCTGCTCATGCCGAGATGAGGATTACTCCAGAGACCGCTAAGAGGAGGCCGGCCAATATTCTCCCATTGGGCGGCTCTTTTAGCAGGAGTATGGCCATGGCCGAGGCCATTATCGGGTTTATCGCAGATACTGGAGCCGCTATCTGCGAACCCACCTTCCCAACGGCGTAGACGAAGAGATACTGCCCAATAAGGAGGCCGCTGAGCGCGACACCGGTTAGAACTGCTATCTCCCTCGCACTCAGCCCTCTAAGCTCATCTATGTACCTCGGCAGGACGAGTGAGATGCCCAGGGCCGCGGACATCATCCTCAGACCGGCGAGCGGGAGAACCGGCATCCGCGACGTGAGCCAGTCCATCAGGAGTATCGCGAGGCTCCACGAAATCGGAGCCAGAACCGCGAAGAGGAAGCCCCTTCTGCTTGAGTGCTCGCTCTCCTCGGCCTTCTTTACGATCACCACCGAGGCAACGACCAGCACCGCCCCGATAAGCATCCTGAGGGTTATGTGTCTCCCAAGGAAGAGGGAGGCCCACAGCATAACCCAGAGGGGATAGGTCGAGGTCACAGGAACGGTTCTCGAAACTCCCATATCGTTGAGGGCGTGGAAGTAGAAGTAGTCTCCTACGACAAAGCCGAGGATGCCGGAGAGAAAAGCCACCCCCAGGAGTTCCGGCTTGAGGCTCACTATTTCGCCGAATGTGCCGGTGAGGGCAAAGATAACCGCGAACATGGCCGAGACTATGTATAGCCTGACGATGTTAACCGCGACGGGGCTTTTGTTCCTCATGCCCACTTTAACGAGTATCGTTGAGACCGCCCATGAGAATGCAGATGTGAGCGCCGCCAAAACCCCGAGGATGAAGCCGTTCATGGTGGTGGAGAGGTCGGTTAACTTAAAAACTTAACGTTCAGATTTACGGCGAAATGTAGCTTATTAACCCCCACCACCAAGGAGGGGGCGATGATGACCTCGGCAGAGCTGACGCAAGGATGATGACGATCTTGAGTGCTGAACTCGAGAAAAGCCGAAAGAAAGGGATCAGCGGAGGATTATGTTGAGCTTCCTGAGGGTTATCCCCACGCTGTACTCCCTCGAGACATCGCGGATGACGCGCTTTATGGTCTCGGCTATGTCCCG
>JALVWX010000084.1:7114-11698 GCA_027023165.1 Thermococcus sp.
GTCCTGCTTTATCCTGTCGTCAGAAACTCCGGAGAACGAGCCGAACAGACCCCCAACGTTCTCGCGGAGGAAGCTGGCCTCGATGTCGACGTAGACGGTTGAACCCCTAATCTCGTGGTTGAGCTTGAGCCACTTGAAGGTAACCCTCGGGACCAGCTTAAGCTCCGCGTGTATCCTGTTCTTGAGGGTCTCGACGGCAGGCTCAATGCGGCTCTTGAAGAGGGTCTCCTCGCTTTCCTTCTTCTTCTCCTCGGTTAGGACGGCAAGCTCGTCCAGACCTGCCTCCTTGAGCATCTTTTCGACCTCTGCCTCGAGGGCGGCCTTCTTGGCCAGTATCTCCGCGGCCTTCCCGCTCGCAACAACCGGCTTCTGCGGTGCGGCCGTCTGGGCAACGGTGGGGGCGGTTATAAACTCAAGGTCAACGTTGTGAACGCTTATGTAGCGGTTGATGCTCTTTCCAAGCTCCTTCGCGTGCCTGTTCAGTATGTCCGCCACGACCTTCCTGGCCGCCTCTGGGGTCAGGTTCGTCTCAACCGCCGCCGAGAGGTTTATCTCAAACTCCCTCCTGCCGCGGATGTCGAAGTAGGCCTTCGTGACCTTTATCCCTGCCCCCTCGATTTCACCCACGACCGTTCTTGCGAAGTTGCTGAAGTAGGGCCATACGTCCTCAAGGACCGAGAGGGTTATCCTGCCGTCCCTCGTCACGTTGCCGGTCTTCTTCTTGTCCTTATCAACTATCTCCTGCGGTTTAACCTCCTGGCCGTCTATCACCACGCTGACGTCGCGGATTATCGGCTTTATCTCGGCCTCGCGGAGGATGACTGGGGCGTATTTGCTCACCGCGTGAAGCATCCTCTTCTCAGCGATCTCTATGTCCCTTGAACTCCCGGAGGAGCTGCCGTAGAGGCGGACGTTGAGGTAGACAACACCCTCGCCGACGTTGGCGTCGAACTCTATCCTGCTGATAGTAAGCCCGCGTATCCTCTTGGCATCCTTCATTATGTACTCTGCGTAGGTCTGGAAGGCCTTCTCCGGGATGCTCCCGCCGCTCACGTTGACAACGACCTCCGGCTTTCCGGGTTCACCCTTGGGGGATGTCCCTGCGGGCTGTGGAGCAGTCCCCACTGGTTTGGCGGGTGGAAGATCCTGCCGTGGAGCCTGTTGGGGCGGAGCGGGAGCAGGAGTGGTGCTCGGCGGCCCTCCACCGCCGGAAAGCTCCTCCAGTCTGACCTTGGGCGTCTGGGCGTACGCATCAACGTTTTCCGCTATCGATAGCTTGAGTTCTATTTCATCGAGGGGATAAACGTCAACCACCATGGGGCTTCCGAGGACTGACTTCAGAACGCTTATTGCCTCCTCACCTATGAGCGGCCGCTTGGTGTCTATTACAAGGCCTTCAGCCGCTAGCACCTTTGTCCTGTCGATTAGAAGGGTCAGGTAGTACTTGCCCCCCCTACCCTTTGCGAATATTTTGAGAAAAGCCCCACTCCCCTGCTGGAGAGCACTCCTGATTATTCCCGCCAGGTCATCCACGGAGGTTACGACCGCGTTCTCCACCATGGGGCTTTTGTCGGGCAGCTGCATTGTCACCACCATTAGATATATATATCCCTCGTCCAAAGAATCTTGAGAGGAATATCACCGTCTTAGTATAACGGCGTTTGTATTTAAACATTATTGTGCAGAAAGGTGAGCATCATGCGGGTGCTGGTGTTAGGGGGAGGCGCCCTCGGGCGTTCGGTCGCCGACTCCCTGAGGGGCGAGTTTGAGGTAACGATAATCGAAAAGGACGAGGTCAGGGCGCGCGCACTCGAGGAGGGCGGCTTCAACGTCGTTCAGGGGGATTTTTCGTACACCGCGACCCTCCTCAAAGCGGGCATAGACAGGGCGGAACTCGTCATAATAACAACCATGGACGTTGAAACGGTTAAAAAGACGGTCTACGTCGTAAGGAGCAACAACAAGGACGTGCCGATACTCACTGTCCTTCCCGATGATGTGAGCGCGGAGAACCTGCTTGAGGAGATAAGGGAGGCCTATGAGGCGGACGTTAAGGTGGACTACGCGATCTCACCCAGGGGCGCCCTCAAGGACGCGATCATAAGGAGCGTTGAGAGGATAGGCGAAAGCAAGAACGCCAACCTTCTCGTCAGGAAGCTCAAGGAGCTTAAATCGAAGGGCGATTCCCTTCTCATCCTCATGCACGACAACCCTGACCCGGATGCCATAGCGAGCGCCACGGCACTCAGCGCGATAGCAGGAACCATCGGGTTGAAAACCCAGATCGTGTACGGGGGGGAAATAACCCACCACGAGAACAGGGCTTTCGTCAACCTCCTCGGCGTTGACATCAAGCGTGTCTCCCCGGGTTCCTACGAGCTTAAGCGCTATCCGTTCATAGCACTCGTCGACTGTCAGCCGAACGGAAACCTCACGACGCTCGAGCAGCAGTCCGACTACGAGAGGATAAAGATAATCATCGACCACCATCAGGTTCTCCAGCACCTCCAGGAGCTTATCCCGGATGACGCGTTCATAGACATAAGGCCCGATGTCCATTCCGCTTCTTCGATAATGGCGGAGTACCTCAGAACCCTAAACATGCCCGTCTCCCAGCTTCTTGCCACCGCCCTCTTCTACGGGATATATATAGACACGAAGAAGTTCTCAAAGCTCAGCCACGTCGATCTGAAGGCCATAGAGTTCCTGGCCGGAAATGTCGACTACGAGCTTCTCGACAAGATAGAGCACCCGGACATAAGCACCGAAACGGCCGAGATCCTCGCCAAGGCGATAATGAACAGGCGCATCTATAAGAACGTGGTTATAAGCAACGTGGGGTTCATAACCAACCGCGACGCGATAGCGGAGTCGGCCGACTTCCTCCTCCGCCTCGAAGGTATAAACACCGTTCTGGTTTTTGGGATCGTCGATGACAGGATAGAGATTTCCGCAAGGACGCGCGACGTCAGGGTCAACATCGGTGCAGCGCTGAGGGAGGCCTTTGGGGACATTGGAAGCGGTGGGGGACACGCCCAGTCCGGCGGTGCGAGGATTCCACTCGGGCTGTTCAAGCTCGCGAAGGACAAGAACTCGCTCCTCAGACTTGCGGAAGAGGCGATAACGGAGAAGTTCCTCGAGGCGTTAAAAGTTAAAGAGGGCTGATCACTCCTCCTTTGCCTTGACCAGAATTATGTCCCCTATGGCCGTCACTCTCTCATAGGGGACTCCTACCTTCTCCCCCGGCAGGCCGAGGGCCAGAACCTTTCCGGTTCCGCGGTCTATGCTTATGAGAACCTCGTCAACGTAACCGACGTAGTAGCCTTTAGTGTTGTAAATCTGCTTGCCGTAGAGCTTTGAGAGGCGCATCACCATTTGAATCACCGGAGTAGGTTACTGGCGAACGTATTTAAACATTACCTCGCCCGACCTTCTCCTCGGCCAGCCTCCTCGCGAAGCCGTAGCCCCACCTCGCCAGCGAGCCGAAGAAGGCCAGCCCCGTGGCGCTGCCCGAGACCTGGAACATTATGGGTATGGCGAACTCGTTGTCGGCGAGCGGGGGGTAGCCCTTCATCGCGAGTATGACGAGCACGAAGCCTCCAAGGTACGTCATGGGGACGACCACCACATCGGAGAGCGACGACGGGCGGATGAACATCATAACGCCGAGGGTCAGGCCCAGGACGAGGTACAGCGGCATCATGCCCGCCTTTCCTGGAACCCACCAGAGGGTGAGGAGGAGCGACGACAGAATCCCGAGGGGGAACGCAAAGGCGGAGGCGTTGAAGCCCTCGAACTCCCTCCCCTTTAGGCCCGCGAGCGCCCCCAAAATGAAGCCGACGTAGATTAAGTATACCATGTTCATCCGCTCAAGCGGTTCGTAGAGCAGTATCGCGGTAATGAAGCCCAGGAAAGATCCCATTCCGGCGAATACCGAGACCCTCTTCCAGCTGACGCTCATTCTCTCACGACCCTGAGGGTTATCCTCGAACCGTCCTTAAGACCGAGGGCCTCGCGGAGGTAGACAGGTGCAACGACCTCTGCTATCTTCGGCGGGTGTATCGTCCTGGAGGGCACGACAACCGCACCCTCGATTCCGTCTATCCTCACCCGGTATGCCCTGACGTCGCCGAACGTTCGTCCGTTCTTCACGAAGCCGGGGAGGATTACCGGATGGACGTTGTAGAAGGCGTCGAAGATCGTTCTGGGAAAGAGGACCTTCACGTTGAGCGTCCCCGGGTAGGGTTCGAAGCCGAGGTACTCCCTGATTATCGGCGCGTATTCCCTGACGTAGTAGGCACCCTCGCCTATGCCAGAAACGACCTCACCGACGATGGTGCCGTTGTAGAGGGCCGAGGAAACGCGGCCGCAGAGTTCCTCAAGGAAGGCCAGCCCCCCAGGGGTTATCTCCACGTAGGTTCTCTTTCCCTCCACGGTCTTTTCTATCAGCCCTTCCGCTTCCATCTCGTCCAGGAGCCTCATAACCGACTGGGGGGAAATCCCCAGTTCCCCTCCAAGGCCCCTCATCGTGACCCTCGCCCTTCCGCCGACGGCGCCCTTTTCCGCGAGGAGCGTGAGCAGTTC